>JAEWVM010000133.1 GCA_023396615.1 Spirochaetota bacterium
GACGGATTATATTATGATAAAAAGAAAAAATTATCACAGTATGAACTTGGGTCATTTAAAGCCTCTTACAGCAATGAATTAATATTTGCAAACTGGCAAAACAAGTCAAAAAACAATTCAATAGTCAATTATGACAAATTTTCTATTGCGGATCAATCTCTAAGAAATAATGTAAACGGTTATTATTATTTTCCATTCTTTTCTTCTCCGGAAGATATTAAGTTTGAAGCCCGGGAAAAAAATTTTTCGTTTAATTTCGGAGCAAGAGATTTCAAAGGATTTTCTCCTGAACAGAGCTTTTCTTTTGCTTATTCGGAATCAGGATTTTCAGATTACTCTCCGGATCAAAACGGCGGATATTCGCGTTATTCGAGAAGCAGAGACTCTCTTTCTTCATTCGGAAATAAAATTTCCATACCTTATGAGAACAAGAAATTATTCATTAAGAACGCAACTTTGTCTTTTGACCGCTCTCTTGCCATGGAAGAAACTAACGCTCCTTTTGAAGGAGAAAATTTCAAAGGTTATTTCAGCCAATATCACGAAGACTATGGTCTCAGCAGATCATTTAAATCACTAGGTTCAATCGGAACAAATTTCTTCAAATATCCTTTTTGGAAATTCTTTACCGGAAGCGGAAACTATTCGAATGGAAGAAAAACTCTTGAGAAAACTCTCAACAATAAAATAGAGAATCATGAAGATTATGATAACTCAATCGCATTACGTGATGCAATAGATCTAGCAAACTCAACCGAGTATTCTTTTTACAAGGGAGATTACAATTTTTCATTCTGGCAGAACACAAACAGACAAAGTCTATCCGGTCTGCCGCAGCAAACAGTCAATTTCAGAGCAGAAACAATAATCGGATTAAATCTTGCCGATTTATTCGGAATCAGTTTTAAGGAACCTGAGCGTTCAATTGTAAAAAAGGAAACATCCTTTTCTCTTGAGCCGGGCTATTCATATGAAAGAAATATGATCATCACACAGAATGTACTTGAGCAGAAAAACTCTCCATCACTCGGAATTTCACTCACACAAAATGACTCTTTATACAGAATAAAAATCGGTGTCGATCTAATTAATAGAAAAACGCATGATTATATTAAAGATGAAGGAGATGACGCGAAATATTACGCTAACATAGGCGAAACTAAACTTGATTCAAAAGAAAGAAGCTGGACTTTCAATGCAGAATATTCAACAGGACTGCTTCTTCTCTATGACTATTTTTCAAAATATTATCCTCTGCACAGTTATCCGATTCTCAAACTGTCATACGGTTTTACTTTCAACAGATATGACTACAGATTTGAAACCGAACCGGAAGGATACGACAGTCACATTTTTTCCGCCGAACTTCTCCTTGATATTCATGAAAACATCAAGGGAAGCATAAACGGCAAATGCTCTCTGGAAAAATGGCGCGAAAGAGAAACCGGAATGGTCAATAGAGAAATTATAAGCTACGAGTTATCTTTCAGCCTAATAGTTATATTCTAACCAGACTTTCTTCACGGACTCGAGCATTGAGCTCTTCCGGATTAAAAGTACGGCGGTCTTTAAATTCTTCTTTTTTACCGTCATTCCACTGTTCTACCGGACGAAAATATCCGACTACTCTTGAATAGACTTCTGCGGGAACTCTTCTGTTGTTCATGTATAAACTCCCGAAATTGAATGTATGAGTTCAGTATTACAATGAGACATAACATGTCAACATCTATTTAAACTCATCACTGTCTTTTTCGGACTAATTATGATAAATATAAGTAAAATAATCCTCAAAAATCGCATTATCCCGAATACGTTTCTTCCCTTAAAAGGGAAGATCGTAACCAAGATTAAGCTTTTCATTAACAAACTTAAAATCCTTTTTCAGCGGATCATTAAAAGGAACGCCCTTATCTTTGCGGTAAAGCCATATCTCATGTTCTTTTTCACCGGCCGTATATATTCTTTCAGCGCCTTTTGCCTTCCGTGAATTTCTAAGGGCTCGGCAAATATCACCTGAATGTTTTTTAAATTTATCAAGTTCAACAAAAGCTTCTATATCGATAGCCATGAAAAAATGACCTAGCTGAATCGGAATCTTTTTCCCTTCAGCATCTACTCCCATCAGCATTTTGAGATAATTTGCCTGAGAAAGCGCTGTCGAAAGAATTTCAACAACGGTAGCGTAGCCGTAACCCTTATAACCGCCGAGATCCTCTCCCAAACCTCCAAGTGGAGTAAGAGCAGCTTTATCCTTTGTAAGATCAACCAATACCTGCTTGGTGTCAGTTCTGTAATTACCGTCTTCTCCGATTACCCAACCTTCAGGAAGTTCTTTTCCGATGCGCTCGTATACTTCAAGTTTTCCCCTCTGGGTCACAGATGTCGCGCAATCAAGCATAAAAGGAAAATCTTCATCAGTCGGCATACCCCATGTCATAGGATTAGTTCCAAGCATAGGTTCCACTCCCCAGGTCGGCGCAATAGAAGGACGGGCATTTGTACCGGTCAGTCCTATCATTCCTTCCTTAATCGCCATCATCGGATAATAAAATGCGGCTCCGTAATGAGTTGAATTTCTAACAACAGTCATACCAAGCCCGAATTTTTTTGCTTTCTCAATAGCCATCGTCATTGCCTTGAATGCTATCGCGTGCCCCATTCCGTTATGTCCGTCAATTACCGCGGTCGTCGGAGTTTCTCTTGTTATTTCAAATTTTGTCTTCGTTTCCTGTGTACCTGCCCAGATGCGGTCAAGATAGATAGGCTTATATCTTCCGACACCATGAGAATCAACACCTCTTTTATCTGCGGCAACAAGAACATCAGCACATATCTCTGCATCACTTTCAGGAACACCTATTGCAATAAATCCGTCTTTCATGAATTTTTTAACGGAATCAAAATTCCACCAGGTAATATTCTCGCTCATAACTCCTCCTGATAATTAAAAAGAAAAATTGCGATTAAACAATATCCTCAATACAATGCAGGTAATCAATTTCTAACTTTTTATGAAATTAAAAATTATTCAATCGGTATATTCCCGGCAAAAATCTAGTCAAGACATTTCATCATTAAATATAAGCAGAAGAAAAATACTATATTAACATTATTGTAATCCGGTTGAAATTCAAACAACAGACTTGACATATTGTTTAGCTTCTATACTATTAGCGCATGAACAATGATCTCGAAAAAATGTCTGATGCTTTCAAAAGACTTATTCATTCATTGACTGCAGGGAATAATTTACCCTCAGATTATGCCGGAGTTTTACTCTTCAGATCGGAAGTGCACATCCTTGAAATAATAGGAAAAAATCCCGGTATAACATCGTCCGCTATTACAACTAAAATGAATGTGACGAAGGGAGCTGTTTCGCAGATTACATCCAAACTGTTTAATAAAAATCTGATAAAAAAAACTCCCAGCAGTCACGACGCGAAAACTCTCGAATTGAACCTGACAGATAAAGGAAAAGAGGTCTTTGATTTTCATAAGATAAAAGAAAACACTCTCAAGAATAAAATTCTGACTGAAACAGGAAATCTCAAACCGGAAGATATAAAAAGCCTTACTTCAATTATTGATATTATGACAGATTTCATTAATGAATAATTTTAACGATTTGTTTAGCATCTATACTTGCTAAAAGGAGATAACATGAAAAATCAAAAAAATTTTACTCGGGCTGAGCGGATTTTTCGCTCTGCTTGGCGGAACGGTTATTATTGCCGGCGTAACCGCTCTTAAACACTTCTTCGGATATCCCGATATAATCAGAGCTGATCCGGCAACTATTCTTGAACGTCTTTATGCGTCTGCCTACATTGTTCCTTATCTGTATTATTTCGGAGTAGGAGGAGCAGGAGTATGCCTTACTCTTTTCTCAGCGTCTTTTGCAAAAGCTCTCAATGATTCGGGCGAAGAAGTATTTTCATCATTCGGAAAAATCTGCGGAATTACAGCCGGAATTCTTCTATACGCGGGAATAGTCCGTTACAGTTTTCTTTTTCCGCGCCTTGCTGAAATGAGACACTCAAGTTTATACAATGCAGAAACAATTGATCTGATCTTTAAATCAATGAATACATACATCGGAGATTCAATAGCTGAACACGTGCAGTTCACTTTCACCTCTCTGATGTTCATCTTCTTCGGATTATCAATCAGAAAGACTAATATTCTTCCTAAATGGACGGCTTACTCAGGTTTCATAACCGCTGGTGTAATTATCATCGGAAATCTTGAACAATTCGGATTCAAGTTCGCATTTATCTTCAACAGAACAGGAGCAAAGCTTCTCGCGCTATGGCTTCTAATTGCCGGAGTAATTCTTCTCTATAAATCTTTAAAAATAAAAAAAGCAGTTTAAAGAAACAATTCTGATCTTGTTGATTGATTTCCATTGTGCATCATTCTTTATACACATCAAAAAGAATCGTATTTGAAAAAATACTCAGTCTGATTAGTATCGCAAAACTACCAGACTGAGTATAAATTTATTCTTTAATAAACTTCATCAGAACGAGACGAACAATTGAAGTGAAAACCGAAAGACCGGCGATCATTCCCCATATTGCTCCGTCATAAATCGGCTTCGTGTTGAACACAACATTTAACGCAGGAACATAAACAATAAGCCCGATTGTCGCCAGCATAAAAAGAGTAAACACTTTCAGGAGCTTATTAGGTGCGGTAAACTTGCGGATAAGGTTTCCGTCACGAAGAATGAACACGTATATCTGAGGAGAAAGCAGTGTTGTTGCGAACGCCACTGTTTGAGCCAGCACCTGATCATTTGTCATATGATAAGAAACAAGATAACCAACAGTAATTAGAACACCGAAAATTACACCGTCAATCAGCATATGAATTCTGTCACGTACAGAAAGAATAGGCGCATCGAGTTTAAAAGGCTTCTTCTTCATCACTTCATCAGTCGAACGGTCAGTAGTCAATCCGACTCCAGGGGCAGTTTCCATTACAACATTAGACCAGAGAAGCTGAATCGCTGTCAACGACGGAGCCGGACCGAAGATCGGAGAAAGCACCACCGTAACAACTTTTCCCACATTATTTGTAATGAGATATTTTACAAGTTTGCGGAGATTATAGAAAACAGTTCTTCCTTCTTTTATTCCCATTACAATAGTAGAGAAATTATCATCGGTAAGAATGATGTCTGCGGCTTCCTGACTTACCTGGCTTCCGGCGCGTCCCATCGCAATTCCGACATCACTTTTCTTAAGCGCCGGAGCATCATTGACTCCGTCTCCGGTCATTGCGACAATGTGTCCGTTCTGTTTCAGTTTTTCAACTATACGGAGTTTATCGATTGGAGCAACACGTGAATAAACATGCGCGTTTTCAACAAGTTTAGAAAAATCCGCATCACTGATGGTTTCAATCTCGCGGCCCTCATAAGCCTGAGAAATATCCGATGCAATTCCGACATGTTCGGCTATGCTGAAACCTGTCTGCTTTGAATCCCCTGTTATCATTACAAGATTAATGCCGGCGCCCTTGGCTTCGGCAATAACCTGTTTAACTTCATCCTTCGGAGGATCATAAATCGCAGCCGCTCCGAGAAAAACAGAAGACTTAACCGCGTCATGAGAAAGAGAAGTATCAGACACATCATCTCTTTTGAAAAATCCGATCAAACGGAAACCCTTTGAAGAACGCGAAATAAGGGCTTCATGAATTTCTTTGCGAAGTGAAGAATCAAGCGGAAGAATTTTTCCATCATCATAACAATGAGAGCAGAGATCAAGAATCTTATCAGGAGCTCCTTTCGCTATAATTTCCTTCTTTCCTTTATGGTCTTCAACTAATGATGCAGAATACATTATATCAGAAGAAAACGGAATGGAATCCAGAAGTTTATATGAAGAAAACTGATCCTTCTTAAATCCGCAAAGAATTCCAGCTTTTATCAGTGCCGTTTCAGTCGGATCACCGCTTTCTTTTGTAATATTTCCGTCTGTTTCCTCAACACTCGCGGTAGAACAAACATTTGAAATATGAAAGATATCATGAACTAGATGCGATTCACCCTTTGATATCAGCTTAAAAAGATCTGAAACCGGATGGAATTCTTTTCCGACAAGAAATTCTTTTACAGTCATGTTATGCTGTGTAATAGTTCCTGTCTTATCAGTACAGATATAATCAACATTTCCAAGAGTTTCAACTGACGACAGCTTCTTTACGATAACTGAATTTTTTGCAAGGCGCTCAACTGCCAGCGAAAGAGCAATTGTAATTGAAGCAGGAAGTCCTTCAGGAAATACTGCTACGACAATAGTTATCGCTATAAGAATCGCGCTTTGAATAATCTTCCAGTCAAGATGATCTATATTCTTTCCGAGAAAAATTGAAAGAACAAGAATCGCAGAAGCAAACGCGAGCCCGACAAGAAATTTGATTTCAGTATTAAGCCTTTTCTGAAGAGGAGTTTTTTCTTCTTCGGCAGACTGGATATTGTCGGCGATTAGTCCCATTTCAGTGGCTGAACCTGTTTTAACGACAATAGCCTTTCCGAAACCGTTAAGAATTTTGCTCCCGGCAAAAAGGATATTTTTCATTTCATAAAGACGGAGACCCTCTTTAGCGATCAATGCATCTTCTTTTGAAACAGGCTCGCTTTCACCGGTCAGGTGAGCTTCGTCAGAAAGTATATTTTTACCTTCAAGCACTCTCACATCAGCAGGAATAATATCTCCCGATTCAAAAACTATCACATCACCGGGAACTATATGTTTTGACGCAATAATTTCGATATTGCCGTCGCGGATAACTTTAAACTGCGGAGACAGAATCTTTCTGAGTTCTTCTACGGCTTTTTCGGCCTTGCCGTCCTGAATCAGACCGATGATAGTATTTATTATTACAACTCCGAGAATTGCGGCGCCCTCGATATAATCGCCTATTGCGAAAGAAAAAGCAGTAGCGACAAACAGAATAAGAACCATAGGCTCAATAAGAGAATCGAATATTTTTCTGAAAATTGATTTTTTCTTTGCATCTGAAAATTCATTTAGACCGAATTTTTTGATACGCTCTTCAATCACGCTTTGTTTCAATCCTTCTGAAGAAGAATCCAGCTTTGATATAGATTCCTGAACCGTAACGGAGTAAAACTCCTCAAGTTTGTAATTCATTTTGACCTCATAATAAAAATAAGAAAACCGGATATCAGTTGTTTATTAAGCCGGATTTTTGCAAGCTGAAATTGATGACAAGAATTGTGTTATAACCGGCTTAATCTAATTGCTCCCGGAATCGGACAAGACAATCATCTCGCACTTGCCGCAGTTGAATTTCAAAATAAACCGCTTATTCCATTGGTCATACAGATAAAGATCGGAGCCTTTTCCGCACATGCCGAACGAATATTTCAGACAATGCTTTGTACGCATGAGCATTTTTCCGTTCAGATTAAGACCGCTTTCAGCAGCGGTTTCCATAACATTTACACCATGTATTTGATAAAAATGCCGCGCTTTGTCATTAAAGACATTTGCTGTAAAGTCTGCTTCCCCGGAAATATATTTATGAGAAGTCGGAACTATCTGTTTTCTTTCATACCTATACTCCGACATTCTTTTAATCCGCAATTTATCAGTCATCTCCCTGCGCAGTGAATTCAATATAGACATTTTCACAAATGGAACCTTTCCCGAAAAAGAGAATGAATCTAAACGGAATTCCGTGTCTTTCAGCTTGGAAAAAGAAGTCCGGATATTTTCAAGTGCCATTTCCTGATTTTGCGCGATTTCATATTTCTCATCCGGAGAAAAAACAATTTCGATACTTTCTTCATCATTTGCGCTGAAACTCAAGCGCAATAATCCTTCAATTTCTTCAGAGGATACACTTATTGAAATTGATACATACCTATTACATTCGGCGGCACTGACAGAATCTTCAAACTGTTTATCATAATTTTTAAATATAGAAGAACCCTGCGCAATTAGAGAATAATCATTTTTACTGAGTTCAATTTTATTCCCGCTGACTCCGTTCACATAGGCACCGGAGAGAGAACCGTCTTTCATATAATATGAAATTCCGTCTCCGCATATATACTTTCCGTCAACCGTAAGATAATTTTTGCCGACAGATAATATTTTACCGGCTTCATAACCAATTGCCTTAGGCGTATCAAACGATGATATTGCTTTATTTCTTCCGTTAAGGAAATAATCAGAAAAACCGCGGTTAAATGATTTTTTAATATCAGCATCGAAAGCACAGAAAGATTTTCCGAGTGAACTTCTGGTCAGCTTTTTATCTTCAAGAACCGCATCTATTTTCTTCCTGTAATATGATGTAACATTTTTGACATAGGATTCGTCTTTCAGCCGACCTTCAATTTTAAAAGATGAAATCCCTGCAGAAATCATTTCGGCGATATATTCCGAACGGTTGATATCCTTAAGCGACAACAGATACTTATCCGCACAGATAAGACGGTTTTTTTCGTCGAATAAAGAATATTTATTTCTGCACGGCTGAGCGCATTCTCCGCGGTTTGCGCTTCTTTCTCCTATAAAATAACTCATGTAACAGTTTCCGCTGAATGAAACGCATGCCGCGCCGTGAACAAATGCTTCAAGCTCAACGGACGTATTTCTGCGGATTTCTCCGATTTCTTTTAATCCAAGTTCACGGGCAAGAATGACGCGCGAAAAACCGCAGTCTTCTAAAAACTTAACTTTTTCAGGTGAACTGTTTTCAGTTTGAGTACTTGCGATAAGCTTAACCGGCGGAAGAGAACATTCAAGAAGCCCCATGTCCTGAATGATTATTCCGTCAATTCCAGTATCGTAAAGCTCATGAATAAGCTTTTCAGCATGCTCAATTTCTTCATTATTAAAAATGGTGTTTACCGCGGCATAAACTTTCGCGCGGAACTTATGCGAATACGAGATAAGACGAGCTATGTCTGCGATTGAATTTGACGCTTTTTTTCTTGCTCCGAATTTATCCGCGCCAATATACACGGCATCCGCACCGCAATTTACCGCCGAAATTCCGCAATCCGCATTTTTGGCAGGAGAAAGAAGTTCTACTTTAAAGTTTTTTGTCATCAGATGAAACTTTCACTTTGAACCGTCAGTTACAAAATCGGTCTGTTCAGAAAGTCTGCGGGATCGCTTTTCTCTTTTCATAAAATAAAGATGATTTAACGCCATATCAATTTCTATAGCAGCCCAGTACTTATTTTCTATTTCTGCCGCGCGGACAAGATCCGGAATAGCACTGGTCTCATCCAGCAGAGAAAGATTTCTTGCCGACCAGAAACGCGCATCAGGATTGATATCTTTTAAGAGGTCTTTAAGCATCTGAACATTCTTGTCGCGGTCAATATTGTTGTTTGCAAGAAAGAAAGCGGCCGCTGAAGTAAAAGCGGTATCTTTTGAAGTGTTTTTTACATTTTCAATTTTTCCGGCTAGGGAAGTATCTCCGGAAACAGAACTTGTTAGAATTGCCTGAAATTTTACGTTCTCATTTTCAGAATCAAGTGCTGAAGATAAAACGGGAATGATGTCAGGTGATTTATAGAAAGACAATGCAAAGAGTATTTTCGCCTTGACGGTATCGTTTTTTTCAACAGAATAACGTTCGGTAAGATATTTGATTGCACGGTCGTCTTTTATTCTTCCAAGGGCTTCAGCCGCAGCGCATCTCGCCATCACGATATCATGCGAATCATTTTCTTTCTGTGAATAGTTGAGATATTTAACGTAATACCAGAAACCTGACTTATTTCCAGCATAACCCATGTGAAGCATGGCTTCGGTTTTCTTTTCAAGCGGTCCGTCAGCCAGAACTTCAAGCATATTCTGAGCTGAAAGAGGAGCCGAAATAACGGCAATAATCAATAAAATGTTTTTCATAAACAGAAGATATAAACTACTTTCAATATTTCAAACATTTCTTGCCGCAAAAGAAATTTTTTTAAGCCGTTCCTTATTTTAACTTGATTTAATCCTTTGAAAACTCTTACTATTAATCAACTTCAGCTCAATGCCGGTGGATTATGAAGAAAATTTACATTGCAGGACACAAAAATCCGGATACCGACTCTGCCGTTGCAGCATATTGCTATGCGAAATTCAAGAGCAAAACCGACCCATCTTTTCAGTACATTCCCGCTGTCTGCGGTACAGTTAATGCACAGACTAAATTCATATTCGAAAAGGCAAAAGCCGAAATACCGGTTCTGCTGAAGGATGTCTATCCCCGTGTTATTGATGTCGCAAGAAAAGACGGAATGCGTCTTTATATGAATGAACCCGTTTTTGAAGCGGTAAAGGATCTCGACGAAAATACATTGAGCGTAATTCCGGTATTCGGCGAAGATGATAAATTCAGCGGCATCGTCGGAATCCATGAAATCGTAAACTACATGATGACATCCGGCAAAAGTGAAAAGCAGAGATATACATTCAGCCTCGATAACATTGAAGCTGTAATTCCCGGAAGATTTCTGAAAAGAGGAAATCCCGAAGAATTTTCAGCCACGATAATGATCGGCGCCATGGACCTGGATTACCTTTCTACAAAAATCTTCACGCTTAAGGATAAACCTCTTCTTGTTGTAGGAAAACGCGAAAAAATAATACAAAAAGCACTCGAGTATGACCTTCCTGCAATTATTCTGACAAATGTAACTGACAATTCTTATTTCGAAGGCGATATCGAAAATTACAAAGGCAGCATTTATCTCTCGCAAAAAGATACTGCTGAAACAATCCGTCTTCTATGGCTTTCGGCACCGATCAAACACATCGCCAACACGAATCCTTTTGTATTTCAGCATGATGATCTTTTTGACGATGCAAAAAAAATTCTGCTTTCGTCTGAACTTAGAGGTGTTGCCGTACTCGAGGACGGAAAATTCGCAGGTGTCGTAACAAGAAGAAGTTTCATTGAAAAACCCAGAAAAAAAATCATACTCGTAGATCACAATGAAATTACACAAAGCGTCAACGGAGCGGCAGAAGCCGAGATATGTGAAATCATCGATCATCATAGACTCGCGGCAGAAAAAACAATTACACCGATTTATATATTTTCGAAACCCGTCGGAAGCACTTCAACTCTGGTTTACCAGCATCATAAGATTTACAATGTAGCTATAGACCGCGAATCGGCAGAACTTCTTCTCGCGGGCATTCTTGCAGATACGCTTTTTCTCAAGTCCCCGACTACAACTGCTGATGATATTATCGCCGCCCAGGAATGTGCATCCGCAATTGGAGCTGATATCAAAGCATTCGGTTCCGAAATAATGGCGAAAATGCCTCTTTTAAAAAACGCCGATCCTGAAAAAACAGTTAACAGTGATCTTAAAATCTACACTGAAAATTCTTTTTCTTTCGGAATATCACAGATTGAAACCGTTGCACTTTCAGATCTCCCGGATGTCGCCGATAGTTTTCTGCAGGCACTTGAATCATTGAAAACCGAAAAGCATATCGACAGTGCAATGCTCCTGATTACTGATGTAATACACGGCGATTCAAAGCTTATAATTACCGACTGGCCGAAAATTGAAGAAAATCTGATTTACAAAAAAGAATCGTCCGGCTTATACGATCTGCCGGGAATTTTATCCCGCAAAAAGCAGCTTCTTCCGGAAATTTTGCGATGCCTCGCATGATTATTAACCTCAGTGTATTTTCTTATTGATTATTTATTGACCTGTTTTATTATTGAAAGACAATTCGCCGAAAAAGATATAGAGGAAATATGAGCGTCAGATTAAAGATCATTTTGGGTTTCGTCGTTATTCTTGTGATGGTTTCACTTCAGTCAATTCTTATTATCACCATGAATAACAAGAAAGATGCCTTGTCCAGTGAAGCCCAGACCCTTTATAGAATGAATGTAACTCTTAAAGATCAGATAACTGACATCAAAACTTATCAGATTGATTTTCTTAATACTATTATTCGTAAGCTTATAGTTCCAAGAGAAACAGACCGACAGACTCCGACAAGTGCGAATATTATTTTTGCATTCGAAGAATGGGTTGATGAATTTATAAAAAATCCCGACTTCCAGATGCTCGACACAACCCGCCAGGATCTCATCAAAGAAATGAAACCTGACATAAAAATAATGAAATCTGCCGTAAACGACTTGCGTGAAACTGATGTAGAAAAAGAAACCGATCGAATGGATATTTACAATATCCGTGCTGCAATTTCCGCACAGAATATCATTAATCGTTCAACAGAATTCGTAAAATTGAACTCTCTCGTTTTATCAACGAAAAACGCGAAATTACTCGAATATTCGAAAACAATCAGTATCGCGCAGTACATTCTCATTACAGTAGCCCTGCTGTTGATTATTTTTATCATTTTTTACTCACAGTTTCTTTTAACTCCGTTGAACTGGCTGATGGAAGGAGTCAGCCATATAACAAAAGGCGAACTTTCTTACAAGGTAAAGAAAAGATATAATGACGAACTGGGTAAACTTGCCGACCAGTTCAATCTGATGAGCGATGAAATACGAAATTACAGAGATCATCTTGAGTTTCTTGTAAAACAAAGAACCGAACAGCTCCTTGAAGCCAAGGAAGAGCTCGAAAAAAGCAATGAAAACCTCAGCGTAACAAATAGAAGTCTTGAAGACGCACGCCGAATCATGGAACTTGACATGAAAATCGCTTCCAACGTACAGAGCAGTTTATACGCTAAAATGCCGCCGCTTTCCGAAGAATGGGATATTGCTTTCTACTTCAGGCCAATGTCAGGCGTATCAGGAGACATGTATGATTTTTATCAGGATAATGACGGAAACCTTCTCGGTCTTTCACTGATGGACGTTTCAGGCCACGGCATTGCCTCCGGACTAATTACGATGATTGCAAAATCAATTTCGACAAGAATTTTCACTAAAAATTTCCGCAAGCCTTTGAATAAGATTCTAGAAGCTATCAATGAAGAATTAATAAACGAACTCGGAAATATTGACAATTATCTCACCGGAATAATGCTGAAATTCAAAGGAGATCTGATTGATTACGTTAACGCCGGTCACACAGAACTCATTATTCGAAGAGGGGATCTCGGCCGCTCTGAAATAGTAAAAACTACTGATAACACAAACTACAAGGGACTTTTTCTCGGACTCGAGGCGATGAAGACCGACTTCAGCCTTCTCACTTTTAAAATGCAGAAAGATGACACACTTCTTATTTTCTCAGACTGCTTGAATGAATCATCCAATGCTGAAGGCGAAGAATATGGAATCGAACGCATCGTCAATTCTTTAAACGAAGCTCCGCGGAATGATTCTAAAAATATTCTGAATCATGTTGTGACAAAAATGTACGATTTCACCGGTACTGATGTTCTTACTGATGACCTGACCGTAATCTGCGTAAGAAGAAAATCATAGCCGATTATTTATCAGCTATGAAAAATTCCGTTCTTCGGTTCTTATTTCTGCCTTCGGCGGTTTTATTGTCGGCTATCGGATTTTTCTCTCCGAATCCTGTGCCTTTAATTCTTTCCGGAGAAATACCGTTTTTTATCATATAGTCGGTTACGGCATCAGCTCTTTTTTCAGAAAGCCTCTGATTAAATTTTTCATCTCCGACATCGTCCGTATAACCTCTAACCTCAATTCTGAGTCTTGGATTTTTTTTCATGGTATTGACCAGATTATCAAGAATATTAAGCGACTCTTTTCTCAGATGAGCCTTTCCGAATTCAAAATTGACATTTTCAACCACAAATGATTTTCCTTTTTCAATCCGCTCCAATGATTCGTCAATCTTCCGGTCATCTTTATTGACGATTACTTTTTTAGGAATATAATCACCTGACTCTATCAGAACTTCAACGTTATCGCCTTCAGGAACTCTGATTATATGATCATCAGCACTCTCTCTGGATTCAAAAATCAATCTACCTTTATCATCATATTTTTTTATTTCAACTATAGAAGAAACAGGTTTGCCAGTATCATCGGTTACATTAATGGCAACTTCACGGGTTTTATCTGCTTCAGGTTTTGAATCATTAACAACTTTACCTTTATTTTCCGGAGGATTATTCTCAGAATTATTAGCGCTTCCGCCTTTTACAATTTTCGGATAATAAAGCGCACCTATCGCATAAATATAATTCCCTGCGGGAAGAAAAAGAATTCCGTTTGATGCCGACGGCTGACCGACTGCTCCCGGAAATGGAGTCTTGTATTGCCAAACAATTGAATTATCAGAAAAATCGGATGCTTTGACATTGCCGAATGATCTTTTATCAGAATTAAGTGTGTTATATGCCACATAAACCTGGTCGCGCACCGTAACAAAAGACGGTGAAGACTGCTCCGGATTTTCAAGTTCACGGATTATCTCTCCGTTATCCGGATCAACCACTGCAACATTGCGGTTATCGATTGTAAAAAGAATTGATCTGTCGGTAAACGAAGGATTGGAAGTAATATATCTCCCATATTCTTTTTCGAAAACCAACTCGCCTGTTAAAAGATTCAGAGCATAAAGCTTCGTCGTAGAAGGTATATAGACTTTTCCTTTATAAACAACCGGAGGAAATATACGGATTGGAGCCTGAAGAGTTTTTTCCCATACAGTTTGTCCGCTTTTTGAGTTCATGCAAATAACGGAAAATACATTTTTCGAATAATCCATTGACTGTGTAAAAATGTACTCATCATAAAATGTCGGAAAAGCTGAAAAGCTTTTAATTGAAGAATTATTCCATTTGGAACCGCCGTTTGATAAGGAACGCGAATGAAAGGTTTCTCTTGTCCCGTAATATATTTCATCATCCAGAATTACCGGATCGGAATATATTCCGTCCACAGCCGGTCTTGTTTTTTTACCGGCAAGACCCTCTATTTTGAGATCATCTTCCCTCATTCCGGTTCTTGCCCATAATGCCTTTCCGGTATACTTATCAAGCGCATAAATTGCAACCGGGTCGGAAAGAAAGAGAGTATTTCCTTTTATCAGCGGATATTTAATTTTCCCGGCGGCTTTATGAAGTGATGCAAACTGAGATGAAATTTCTCTCATGTTTTTTTTCCAGATAATCAGTCCGGTCTCCTCATCAAGACAGTAGACCTGACCCCGTATATCCACAAAAAACAAAAGTCCGTCCGATGCGACAGGATTGAACACTCTGTCATCAGCCTGGAAAAGCCATTTGAGATTAGCGTTTTTAACGGTAATCTCGTCATTATTGCCGGTGAAATAAATATTGCCTTTATATAGCGGCCAGTCAGAAGAAAATAGAAACGCCGGAAAAAGAAAAATGAAGATTATTTTTTTCATTACCCGCCTCCGGCAAAACGGTAAATCACTTCATTAAAAAAACAAGCCTTATTTAAACTGCAGTCTGATTTCATCAAGAAGCTTCATAAGTTCGATGCTCGAATTCAGACTCCAATCCGGAGATTCCGTAAAACCCGAATCGAGGCATCTCATCACTTCATCCGCCTCATAATTGTATCCATTACCAGAAAAATCTATCGGAAGCTTATGCGTGCTGTTTCCTTCGGAAACCGTAACGGAAGTAGGACAATGAAACATTCTATTAAGTGTAATCTTTCCTTTGTCGCAGAAAATTCTTGCTTCTGTATCAAGATTTACCGCGAAGGAACTCATCAATGAAGATACTTTGCCGTCTTTGTATGAAAACAAAATTCCGTTTGTATTGTCTGTACCGCTCGGCGCTTTGACTGACAAAGCAGAAATATTATCAGGATAACCGAATAAGAACAGGGAAAGAAATACCGGATATATTCCGATATCAAGAAGCGAACCGCCTCCGAGAGAAGGATTGAAAAGTCTTCCATCGGGATTATATTCAGAAATAAAACCGAAATCCGCCTGAATTATATGAGCTTTACCGAGCTGTTTTGATTCAATTAATTCCTTAACTTTTATTACAGACGGAAGAAAACGCGACCAAAGAGCTTCCATAAGAAAAAGCTTTTTACTTCTGGCTAATTTAATCATTTCTGCAAGCTCTTGTGAATTCAGAGCAAAAGGTTTCTCGCATAATACATTTTTTCCCGCATTAAGAGCTGACAGAGTATTTGCGTAATGGTAATTGTTCGGAGTTGCAATATACACAATATCCACATCAGGGTCATCTAACAGCTCCTCGTAGCTGCCGTAGGCTTTTTTGAATCCGTTTTTGGCGGCAAAATCTTCAGCCTTGGAAATGTCACGGGATGCAACTGCATAACAATCAGCTTTTGAAGCAGATTTTAATCCTTCAGCAAATTTTTCAGAAATTTTTCCTGCACCGATTATTCCCCATTTATAAGAATCTTTCATTTAGTCCTCCGCTTAATCAACAACCGTCAGAACAAAAAGCCGTGCAGAAAAATACCGCTCGGCTTTACATTGTTCTGCAATATTTACAAAGCAAGCTTTAAAACTTCGGCTACATCAGAAGTTTTAAGTTTAACAAAGTTTCCGACTGCAAAGCTGTCCTTCTGTGTAGACTTTGCCGCCATCTCGGAAATTTTATCATCTTTAATATTCATCTGTGAAAGTCTTACCGGAAGACCGATACTTTCAAAAAACATTTCAAGTCTTCTTATTCCTTCAAGAGCAGTCTTTTCAGGATTATAAAAATCAATTTCGACATTAAAAACACGTGAAGCAAACTGAACGAATCTATTGACATTATGCTTGTAGACATACTTCATCCATGCAGGAAAAACTACCGAGAGACCTGCTCCATGAGCCACATCATATATTGCACTGATTTCATGTTCGATCATATGAGAACCCCAATCTCCGTCTCTTCCGGTACCGAGGATATCATTGTGAGCTACGCATCCCGTCCACATAACTTCAGCACGCGATGCATAATCGTCAGGCTTTTTCAATATCTTCGAAACATTATTTATCAATGTTTTCATAGTCGCTTCACACAGCCTGTCTGTGAGTTCAACATCTGTTGTATTGGTGAAATATCTTTCCATTATATGCGCCATAATATCGGCTGCGCCGCAAGCAGTCTGATATGCCGGAAGAGTGTATGTCAGTTCAGGATTCATTATAGAAAATACCGGGCGTATTATTTCTACAGTCAGACCTCTTTTAAGCTGTTTCTCGTCGTCTGAAATTACTGAACTGGGGCTGGATTCGCTTCCGGCCGCAGGTATAGTAAGGACAGTTGCAACTTTAAGTGCTTCTTTAGGAGTAGCTTTTCCGTCATAAAAATCCCACACATCACCGGAATAAGGAACACCGACAGCAATTGCCTTTGCAGAATCAATTACACTTCCGCCGCCGACTGCGAGAATAAATTTTATACCATTATCCCGGCATATCTTTATACCTTCTTTTACCAGACTCAGACGAGGGTTCGGTTTTACTCCTGCTAGTTCAACAAAAACAACACCGCTTTTTCTAAGAGATGCTGTCACTCTGTCATAAAGACCCGACTGTTTGATGCTTCCGCCGCCGTAGTGAAGGAGAACTTTATCTGCGTGGAGTTTAGTTTCTTCTCCGACATTCTCTTCGGTACCTTTTCCGAAAATAATCTTTGTAGCATTTTGAAAGCTGAAATTGTTCATCTGATTCTCCTGTATTTATAATTTCATAATCTTCACAATAATAACTATTCTATTATGACCGGTTAAGCAGATATTTCAAATGATTTTCTATCTGCTCATCCGGAATAAATTTTAAACCGAAATCTCTCTCTATCTTGGATACATCGAACAAAGAAGGTTCATCCGGAAATCCCCTGTCTTCAAGCTTAAGAAATAAAGGTTTTGAAGTAATTATCGATGCAGTTCGTGAAATACTTTCCCAGGTAATGAATTTCGATCCTAGTCCAAAATATATTTCATTGCGTTTTTTGCTTTCTAAAACGGCCCTGAATATTCTAGCAAGGTCTGCGGCATGAATAAATTGTGTCCCGTCATTTTTTGTAAGAATTATTTCAATACCGTTTTTCAGGTTTAAACAGATATTCTCAAAACGTTTGTCATTTTCAATAGATCCGCCGTCAACGATAGGTTCGCCGAAAGTATATCCCGGACGTATAATGTTCAGATTGAGATCAGGATATTTTGCAGAATATGCCGAGCAGAAAAGTTCAACCGAGCCTTTTGTTGCCCCGTAAAAATCTTCCGGAATTCTCATCGATTTTTCTGAAGTAACGCGGTGAGAATATCCTGTTGCTGCAGTTGAAGACGTATAAATGATGTTTCGGATTCCGTATCTGACGGCAATGTCCAGAAGTTTAACCGAAGCAAGAGTTTCATTCAAAATCATTTCAGGTCCGGTTTCTCCCCAGCACAGAGCCGCATGAATAAGAGCATCACATCCGTTAACAGCTGAAGAAAGAGCCTCTGCATCATTCATTTCAGCTTTAACAATTTCAATTCCTTTTACAGAATGAAGAAATGGAACTTTATCTGAATTTCTTGCAAGAATCTTAACTTCATGCCCGGAAGCAAGCAGTTCCATAGCAATATAACTTCCTATAAATCCAGTTCCTCCGGTAAGCGCAACTTTCATTTAGACCTCTAAATATATAGATTATTCAGACAAACGTTTGCGCAAATGTTTGTCAAGGAGATTTATGGATTATTACGGAACACTGATGAAAATATGATGAAAACTGAAGCGGGTCTTATTTACTTTTATATTTTTCAATCAAAGATGTAAATTTCGGATTTTTTTTAAGTTTGTTGAAACGCGGATCGGAATCGATTTTGTCAAAATCCTTGAAACCAAGAGCAAATGATTTTTCAAGATAGTTGAGAGCTCCGACGTGATCCCGTCCGCCCGCTTTTATACAGGCAAGTTTAAAATAGGGTATAGGATCAGAAGGATTTATTGTCATAGCTATTGAGAAGCATCTCTGAGCAATAGAATAACCGCGCAAATTTTGAAAAGCAATCCCCATATTCACGTAAACATTGATTGTGTGATCTTCTTTTATTGCCTTGCTGTAATAACTTATAGCTTCCCGATAACGGTTTTCTTCAACACATTGATCTCCAAGAAGTGCATACGCCGAAGCAGAATGATTTTCTCCCGGAACAAGAAGAAGTTTAACTATTCCTGAATTCTGATTCTTTACTGCGTAGTCCATGGCGTTTTTTCCGGAATAATCCTTTAACTTCGAATCGGCACCGTTTCTAAGCAAAGATTCTACTGTACGCCTGTAGCCTTTTTCGCAGGCAATCATTAAAGCAGTTCGTCCTGAACCGTCTTTTATATTCAGATCTGCTCCTTTAGAAGAAAAAAGTGCAATCATTTTCAAATGCTTCGGTGAATCCGTAACTGCTGAAAATAGAGGTGCAATGCCTCTTGAACTTTTACGGTTTACATCTGCGCCGTTAGAAATCAAAAAAGCGGCATCTGTTTCCGAGCCCGATTCAACAGCAGCAATCAGAGGAGTTTTTCCGGTTGAATCATAAACATTAATATCCGCTCCTTTTTCAACAAGAAGCTTTATAATATCAGTATCTCCCTTCTTAATCGAAATCAGAAGCGGCGTTTCACCATTTTTAGTAAAAACATTAACTGAAGCCTTTTTTTCGAGAAGAGTTCTGACTATCGAAATTTTTGAATTTTCGCATGCGGCGACAAGTGCCGTTCTGCCCTTCTTGTCCTTAAAATCATAATCATCTATTTCAGAAAGAAGCTGTTCAGCAAAAACAGAATCTCCCTCATAAGATGCTTTAATCAGTTGATTCTTTTTAATTATTACATTTTGCTCTGCTCTAATTCGTGCACCTGCTTTTTCAAGCAGATCGATTATTTTTCTGTCGCGGTTAATATAAGCTATCATCAATGGTGTCAGACCGTCATACCCAGCCCAGTCAAGTACAGCTCCCGAGCTAATCAGTTTCTCGGCGATTTCATAGTTACCGCAGTTTGCAGCATGGGACAGAGGCGACCACCTGTTGTAATCTGCTCTGTTTACATCAGCACGTGCTTCCGTAAGACAGACAAAAGTTTCAACATTAGAATAAAGAATTGAATAGATCAGAGAAGTATATCCTGCGGAATCCCTTTTCCACAAATCGCCGCTTTTAGAAATAATAAACTTTACTCTTTCAGGTTTTCCAAAAGCAGAAACCGTCATTAACGGAGTTATTCCATTCGCAGAACAGAAGTTTGAGCCTCTTGCTCTGAAAAGCAAATTAAGTACTTCAACCGGAGTCTTTGTAAAAAAGTTTTTGTTCTTTTCAACAAGCAATGGATCATAATTTTTAACGGAATAAGCAAAGGAAAAAAATGAATCATTTGAAAGAAATGAATCATACATTTTTTTTTCGAATTCTGAATCAGTCGCTTTCAGGTAATACGAAAATATTATTTTAAATACTGCATAATCGCTCTGACATGCAGCCGCAAGTAAAACATCTTCGGAAATAATTCCGTCATCGGCAGTTAAGGGAATAAGCTGCTTGATCTGTTCGGCGTTTCCGTTAGCAACAGCTTTCGCAAGGACAATCTGATTGGAATTCTCGGGAGAAACAGAACGGCGGGCTCCATGTTTCAGAAGCAATAGAGATAATTCGGTATTATCGGATTTGAGAGCTATGTCATAAGGCGAAACTCTCACATTGTTCAGGGCATTTACATCGCAACCGAGAGAAATCAGAGTTGAACTCCGCGCAGAATCTCCTGCAGTAACTGCAGCATGAAGAGGTGTATTTCCGAATTTATCGCGTGCGTTTATTTCTGCACCTTTTGATCTGTAAAATTGAATTAAATTTTTATCAGCCTGAGCAATATGAATAAGTGATTCGCCGTTTTTGTTACGAACCTTGAAACTTGCTTTCCATTTATAAAGAAAATTAAGATATTCCAGTGAAGGGGGATTGTTTTTTCCTATGTAGCGCATTAGAGGCGTTCTTCCGCTGTAATCCGCGGCATTAACCGGACTTTTGCGTGAAAGAAGAAAAGCTGCAGTATCATACCGGCCGTTCTCAACGGCAATATGAAGAGGAATCGCTCCTGACTGATCTTTAACATTAAGATTCATTTTTTTTGATGCTAGATAGAACAAGGTATCTTTTGTTCCGCTTTTCGCTGCAGCATGAAGCAGATTCTTTATCAAATATAACTTAGCACCCGACTTATGAAGAAAAATCAGAATATCCGTCTTTCCGTTTTCAACGGCATTTAAAGCAGGAAAATCCGATGAATTAACATTTCCTTTTTTGGAGACTATGAGCTTAACAGTATCTATATCCTTCGCTGAAGCGTAATATAGCGGAGTTTTACCGGAATAATCTCTTACGTTGGGATTAGCACCGGAAGAAAGAAGAATCCTCGCGCAATTCCATTTCCCGGATTTACATGCGGCAAGAAGAGGAGTTTCTCCGTGAAAATTTTTTTTATTGATATCAGCTTTAAGGAGAATTAAAGCACGGAGGGATTCTTCTGAATTTTTTGCAGCAAAAGTCAAAGGAGTCTCTTCCGGATCATCCCATGAAGAAATAAGCCCGGAATTTATTTCTTCCGTCTTTCCCTCAATAATTATTCTCTTGATATCTTCAGAAGATGCATTCAAAAAAGAAAACGCAGAAAAAACGCAGAGGATAAACGGAAGCATTTTCCCATCAAAAATAAAACTTTTTTTAACAGTATAAAGAAAATTCATCATTAATCGGCTCTCATGAGATCTGCTACTTCTTCTTTTGAAAGATTCCGCCATTGGCCGGGTTTTAAATTTCCGGCAGTGAGATTACCTATGCGTATTCTTTTCAGTGAAAGAATATTGCAGTGAACCTTTCCTGCCATTTTGCGGACCTGACGGTTCATCCCCTCTTTAAGTGTTATGTTGTAACTGCGCTTACTTGTTCTGACGCAAACAGCAGGCTTTGTCTGCTTTCCTTCAATCTGCATTCCGTTCTGCATTTTAGCAAGATCAACATCGGAGATAAAATGATCAACGGTCACAGAATATTCTTTTTCCTTTTCATTGTCAGGGTTGGCAACATGGTAAATAAAATTTCCGTCATTGGAAAGAATTATAAGACCTTCCGAATCCTTGTCAAGTCTGCCGGAATATGTAAGATTTTCAATATTCGGGACAAGATCAAATACTGTTTTGCCTTCGTATTCATTCCTTGTCGTAATATAACCTACGGGTTTATACAATAGAATATATCGGTAAGAATCTGTTTCTTTTTCTGCATCTGAACTGATATCAACTTTATTGACAAGAGGATCTATTTTTGTTCCTAGATCCGTAACAATTTCTCCGTCGACACTGACAAACCCTTTTGCAATAAATTCATCCGCTTTGCGCCTTGAGCATAAACCGCTGTCGCGGAGATATTTATTGAGTCTGACTGTCATAACAGAAAATTCTACCCGGGGCGACTAAGCGCAAGCAGTTTTTATGCAGCAGGTTTAATAATATTTTTTCTGCAAACGTCGGCGCATTTTCCGCACTTGATACATTCTTTATGCGAGATTCTGCTTTCGCCGTCGTTCACCAGCTTAGCTACATTAATACCTGAAGGGCATGCTTTACTGCAGATTTTGCAATTCAGGCAATTATCATGAGAATGAAGAGACATATGCCTGTCAAAAATCTTCTTTCCGGAAAGATAAACTTTAAGTTCATGAAGATGCCTCTGAACAGAACCCATCGGACAGAAAGAACACCATGTTCTTGAATGAATGAAAACCGAAAGTATAAGCGCAATTACGGTTGTCGCCGCGCACATCATAACTCCTGCCATACCCAGCTTGTCGGCAAATCCTGCAGAACCATATACCTGAAAAGCTTTGAAAACATTTAAACCGAAAACAGAAAACATAGCCGTCAAAGCGGTAAAGCGGATAACCTTAGATCTGAAGATTCCGCTGATTTTTCTTTTTGGAGATATTTTATGAGCTACGATATCAAGAAAAGCACCGCGCGGACACAAATTTCCGCACCAGAATCTACCTCTAATGAAACCCGATACCATTATTATCATAAACATCGGAAATAGAATCAAACCCAGTTTGGGATAGAAAAATCCACCGAAGGACACAATAGGAACAACAGGCCATATAATATTTTTCCACAATTTCATATTTTACTCCTAAAATTTCCGGCTTTATTAAATATCACGTAACGCCGTTATTTATTATTAGTTTTACCTTTCTTTATCTCCGGCTTTGATTCCAGCATTCGGCTAAGAGCTTTGTTTATTATTGAAATACTCTTTGATAGATTTGCCGAATCATCTTCATTCATTCCGGAAGAAAGTTCCGAAGATAGTTTCACGGCGCATCTGTTGAAATCATTAAGAACGCTTATTCCTTTTTGCGTCAAAACTGACATCAGCCTTCTTCTGTCAGACGGATCTTCTTCTCTCTTTATCAATTTTTCTTCCAGGAGTTTATCTGCCATTTGCGTCACGGCTCCGTTTGAAAGACCAAAAGACCGCGCACATTCTCCCATTGAAACAGATCCTTTTTCTGAGATCATACGCATCAGCTTAAGCTCAGAATACGAAAGATTTCCGCACGGAAAACACTCTTTCGCCTTTCGGGATATTCTTGAACAAAGCTGTATCAGATCCGTTATTTCACCGCTTAATTCCATTAAAATCCATCCGAATATTATTATAGTAACTATAATAATATTCGGATAAATCGTCAACTTGATTTTTTTATAAAGATACGAAAATAACTTGAGACTATCACCCCAATCGGGTTAAATGGTATTGAGGAAAATAAATGTTCGAACAGAAAGAAGAACTGTCCGTAAAAACAGATGAACTGTTTGACAAT
This sequence comes from Spirochaetota bacterium, assembly GCA_023396615.1. GTDB lineage: Bacteria > Spirochaetota > UBA4802 > UBA4802 > JAFGJZ01 > JAKJGA01. Next base: position 23,789 of record JAEWVM010000133.1, read on the forward strand.
TATAAACTGAAAAAAAACGAATATTACACCTCGCTTTTCCGCGAGCAGGATAAACTTCTGCTTTCCCAGATATCAAAAATTCCCGACTCTTGGGATACTTCCGCAAATCAGGATATAACTGAAGAAAGTAAACGCAGACTTAGCGACATTAAACGCTACAAATCATGGGAACTGCGTCTTGAAATTTTCTACATGTATTACCTTGTTGATATTGAAGACTCTTTCCTTAAAACAATAAACTGCCGGAATATTGATCCTGCAGATATTGATGAGACCATTGATTCTTTGAACAGCATTTTGACTGAATTAGAAAGCAATCTCATTGACTTCCGCTATCTTCTCTTAAGCATCGCAAAAAGATCCATCAGCGATTTGTATTATCTAGCTGCCGCATACACCAAATTTTTTTCAGGAAGAGAATTTGATTATGAATCAGATTTCCCGGCTTTTATGAAAGATATTCTTTCACAATTTTCGAGATATAAAAGTATTACCGCAACAATTCCATTATTCACTTCGCTCTCTTCAAAAATCGACATGTTCTTTATGCGGACTTCAAATTACACAGGCTTAAGACTTGACGAAAATCTAATCAAAAAAAACGAAAATATGCTTAATGAAAACAATGGAATAATTCCCGATCTCGCGAAAATACTTCCAATTGCTTTTTCAATTAAAACAAAAGTAAAAAGAAATTATGATTTTCTGAAATTTTATTATAACAAGGATTCCGGACGGCTTTTCCGCTACAATTACATTTTAGAAAACATGAAAACAAAAGTCGACAGTGGAAGAACCAAAAGCGAAATATTTGAAAAATTTACCAACATGCGTACGGCATTCTGCGACATCAAATACACATATGATATGAACGGATTTGAGTACTTTGGATTCAACGGAATGCAGTACGGCAAACTTGTCGATTTTATTTATAAAGGTTCAAAAATTCTGGAATATTTTTATCTTAGAAATTCAAAATATGAAGATCTTCAGAACTTGAGAAACAATATCCTGGTTTATATAGAAAACGAGCATCATAAAATCGGGAACATTCAGGCAAGGTAATAAATATGGAAATATTCTGCTTCGAAAACGGTCCTTTTTCAGTAAATACTTATCTGATAGAAAACGGCAATTCTTCAATCATAATTGACCCGGGGCATGACTGCTCCGAAATCAGAAGTCATATTGATAAGAATAAACTTTCAGTAGCGGCGATTCTATTGACTCACGCACATATTGATCATGTTGCCGGTGCAAATGACATCAGAGACGCATACGGCAATCCCGACATATATATGGGAAAGGAAGATACCGATCTTCTGGCTAATCTTGCATTTCAGGCAAGAATGTTTGCCCTTCCTTCTCCAAAACCGGTCGAGATAAACAAAGTGATTCGTCATAAAGAAGATATTGAATTAGCCGGTTTAAAAATTGAACCTCTTCATACACCCGGCCATTCACAGGGTTCATTTTCATTTGTCATCGAATCTTCAATTTTTTCCGGAGATGTTCTTTTTCTTCAAAGCATTGGAAGAACAGATCTGTTCGGAGGAAATCTGTCTGTTTTGCTGAAATCAATAAATGAAGTTCTTTTAACACTTCCGGAAAATTACACAGTCTATCCCGGGCACGGAGAAAAAACATCAATCGGCTACGAAAGGGATAACAATCCTTATATTAAGAATAAAAATTATCGGTAACTCTTCATCAGATATCAGCAAATAACTGATGAAAAAGCAAGTATGAGCATCAAAAAAGAAAAATACACTGATTTTGCCGAACATTACGACTATGTCTTAAAAGACATAGACTATGAAGAATGGTTCCATTATCTTAAAGAACTAATGCTTACATATAACCCGCAAGCGGAAAGTATTCTTGAAATAGGATGCGGAACAGGAAAATTCGGGGCAAAATTTTCTTCAGAAGGTTATAATATAATCGGAGTTGATTATTCTCTCGAAATGCTTCTTTCCGCAAGAAAACGGGCGAGAAAAAACTTCAAACTCATCTGCGCAGATGCTTCTAATTTTTCATTTAAGAAAAAATTTGACTTCATTTTCTGCGTACATGATACATTAAACTATATTCTCGACATGAAAAATGTCGGACTTCTGCTGAAAAACGCAGCCGGATGCATGCATCAGAACAGCATTTTTATTTTCGATTCAACAACGGAGTATAATATAATCAGCAACTTCGACAAGCAAAGAAGTGATTACTATCATAAAGGATGTTATATCAAATGGGAAAACGCTTATGATAGAAAAAAACGCATAATTACATCAAAACTTCGATTTCTGGATGACAATAAAGACACCACAGAAGAACATCTTCAGAGAATTCACAGCGAAAATGAAATAATATCAGCAATTGAAAGATCACCGCTTGAATTGATTACCATATTCGGAGACTATACCTTTGAACAACCAGTTGAAGAAACTGTTATGGTGAACTACATCTGCAGACTAAAGAAATAGAATAAATGAATCATAGATAATTTATAATGCATCAAGCAGAAGAGTTACATTTTTCCTTAAATCATAATTTTGTAAAGCATAGTGCCGTGAAGCTTTGGATTTATTATCATAATCTTTTTGAGACTTAATAAGTTTTTTCAATTTTTCGTTTAAAATTTCCAGACTGCCTTTGCAAAAATAACCGCCATTATGTTTTTCCAAAAAGTCATCATTGTCAAAATAGAGTGAAATGATCGGCAGTCCCAACGAAGAAGCCTCTAGTACTGTCATTGGCCAGTCCCCTTCCATATCTGAAGTAATGCATAATGTTTTTGACATTGAAAGAAATTTTTTTATTTGCGAATTCGGAGCTGTTTCAAAAAAATCAAGATTTGAAACTGTAAGGGATTGTTCTTTAATGCTCTCGAAAAATTTAAGCTCGCTTCCAATTTTTGAACAAACCATGAGAAATTTCATGTTTGGATTACTTTTGGCAATTGATATAAAATTATTCGGGTTTTTCCATTTTTCGCATCGGCCAATCCATGAAGCATCATATACTTTATTTTTTCTGGAATAATCGGTTTTATCTACTTTAATTCCTTTTTTAACAATAAACACTTTTTCTAAATATTTTGGAGGGATATTCATTCTCTGAACATCGCTTTGGCATATCAGGCGGTAAGAAGATTCAAGCATCAATCTAAAGAACCATGCTTTTCTGCGAGAATTCTGATAATATCCTTTTGTCTCAATGTCATGCGCGAACATAAAAACGAATTTGATTCCGAACATTTTAGAAAATAACGAAAAAAGAATGGATGAAAATGTCAAACCTCTCTGTAACACGAAATCCGGAGAATTCCGTTTTATAACCCGAAGGACGCCGAATATTTTAACTATAAAGAACGACTGTTTTTTATATGGTTCAATAAAAGGATAAGAAACATGAAGCCTCTCTGATAATTCTGAAGAATTGGGGATAAGACATAAAAGGTCACATTTGAGAGAATGCATTTCTGAAGCAATCTGATGAAGTTGAACTGTAGCTCCGCCGAAAGAATCCGATGATTTCGTTAAAAAAAATCCAATCGAATCTTTTGGGAAAATTATTGCAATTTTCGGTTTTTTACCAGTCATTATCAAAAACAATGCTCCAAATTGAATCACTCTGCTTCCATTTTAATTCTAAAAACGGCAACAGACACGTCAAGACATTTAAGAAGAAATCTTCCTTAACGAAATAGAAATAGGAAGCAATTTAACAAAAAAACAGCACAAAATACTTTTAAATTGTAAACGGGACTTTTTCCTGCTGATGTTTCCAAAACTTAATTCCGATGATTTATCCTCTTTATGATAAATTACAGCTTTCGGACAATAATGAGCTTTTAGATTAAATTTCGTTAAAACAACAGCCAATATGTTTTCTTCATAATATAAAAATGTTCTCGGATAAAAGCCGTTATAATATTTAAAAAATTCAGGATAGAACTATTCTATGCCTAACAACCCCTATATCTTTTCTGCAATAACGAAGCAGTTCAGAATTTAAGAGCCTTTTACGCACTCGGCAGTGTCCCAGCAGTTAAGAGAGTTTAGAATTACAATGCCGATAGAATCTTCATTCTTCATTTTTGTAATCTCATCTTTAATTGTTTTAAAAGAATAAACCGCAGGTTGGCAATTCCTGATTCGTATAATCCCCAAAAAGATAAGCCGAGATCACGCAATACCCACTTGTGCCATCTCCAGTAATTATAACAGAGTTGAACAAGAATTTGAGATAGAACTATAGACCACAAGTCCATTGAAAAGAATCTCATTAAAATATAACCGCTGGAAATTATCGCAATTCCGGATATAATTGAAGCTCTCACAAAAGGGATCTTGTTTTCAGTTGATATTATTCCTATAAAATAAGTTGTGGACCACTCCAATATCATTATAACAAGGAAAAAAAACAAAAGCCAACCGGAAGGGAGCATGGTCTTTGAGTTGATCA
>JAEWVM010000172.1 GCA_023396615.1 Spirochaetota bacterium
CTTACGGCGGCAAGCTATTTTTAATTAAAAGTTGTCAGCAAGAAGCTCGAAGTATGTCTGAGGGTGGTCGCATGCCGGACATTTTTCCGGAGCCTTGACTCCTTCGTAAATAAATCCGCAATTTCCGCATTTCCAAACGACAGCTGCATCCTTCTGAAAAACCTTGTTTGTTTCAATATTTTTTGCCAGAGCTCTGTATCTCTCTTCGTGATGCTTTTCGACTTTCGCAATATTTCTAAATACGGCTGCAACTTCAGGAAAACCTTCTTCTTCTGCTGTTTTTGCCGCTTCAGGATAAAGAATTGTATGTTCTTCATTTTCGCCCATTGCCGCAGCAAGAAGATTTTCTTTTGTTGTACCAATTTTTCCTGCTGGGTAGGTTGCAGTTATTTCTAGATCGCCGCCTTCAAGAAATTTGAAAAATCTTTTTGCGTGCTCCTTTTCATTGTCAGCAGTTTCCGTAAAAATATTGGAAATCTGCACAAACCCTTCTTTTTTTGCAACTGAAGCAAAGAAAGTGTATCTGTTTCTTGCCTGTGATTCACCCGCGAAAGACGCGAGAAGGTTTTTTTCTGTTTTTGTACCTTTTAAACTTTTCATTTATCCTCCATAGACCTATAAAACAAAACCGGCAGGGAGAGTGAATACTCTAGCTGCGAGCTCTTTATCAATTAAAAATATACCGCTTCCGTCCTTTCCGGAAAGCTTAATCTGCTCAAGAACACCTGAAGAATTCGCCTCTTCTTCAACCTGTTCCGTAATAAACCACTGAAGCATCGCAAGTGTGGCATGATCTTTTTCCGACATCGCGAGATCCGCGAGTTTATTGATTCTGTCAGTTACAAACTGTTCATGTTTGTAAGCATCTTCAAAAACATGCTGAGGCGAATCCCATTTTACTGGCGGCGCATCAATCATTTTCAGCTGAACAACGCCGGCTCTGTCAACAATGTAATTATAAAACATTTTTGCATGAACAAATTCTTCTCTTGCCTGAACATCCATCCAGTTCGCGAATCCTTTCAGGTTAAGAGTGTGAAAATAAGCCGCCATTGACATATAGAGATAAGCGGAATATAGTTCTGCATTAATTTGCTCATTAATCGCTTTTTCGAGAGATTGCTTTAATGCCATATATCCTCCTTACTGTGCTTCGAAAACATCTTTGCCTGCTCCGCATAGAGGGCAAACCCAATCAGCCGGAATATCATCAAAAGCAGTTCCGGCTTTTACTCCGTTATCAGGATCTCCTGTCTCAGGATCATATACATATCCGCATACAGTACATACGTATTTCATATCATTCCTCCATTTCGTTTATTACACAATAGCTCGAACCCAGCGTTAAATCAATAAAAAATGATTATTTTATCTAAAAAAATAAAATAAAAGATAACACAGGGATTTTGTTTGACTTTGCAGCTTTACGGAAAGTATGATATAATTAATTCTGAAAATACCCGGTTTTTATGGCGGTGAGAATATGAAGTTTGTGATTATCGGCAATGGTCCCGCAGGAGTTGATTGCGCACTTGAAATCCGCAAGAATAAGCCCGAAGCTGACATAACCATAATTTCAAAGGATGACTATTCGTTCTATTATAGGCCGAAACTTGTTGAATATATTACTGAAGATGCTGTCCCGGAAAAGCTTATTGTTTACAAAAATGAATTTTTTGAATCAAAAAACATCAATCAGGTACTTTCAAGAGAAATTCTAAAAATTGACAGGCAGTCAAAAGCTGTTTTATCTGATAACGGCAGATTTGATTATGATAAGCTTCTTATTGCAACCGGATCTATTCCGGTAGTTCCTGATAACGGATTTCCCAGGGATTCTGTTTATGTTCTTCGAAGTATTTCCGATGCGGAAACAATAAAAAAGGCTCTTAAGTTAAAGAAAAAAATTCTGGTTTCAGGCGGGGGACTTTTAGGTCTCGAAATTGCCAATTCAATCGCATTGACCGGAAAGGATGTTACTGTTACTGAATTTATGCCGTACCTTCTTTCGCGTCAGTGTGATGAAGAAGGAGGAAAGTTTATTGAAAAACTTCTCCGTGACCGCGGTATGAATTTTATTTTTTCGGACAGCGCGCTGTCATATGACGGAAGTACGGTTGTATTTTCATCCGGCTACAGAGATTCATTTGAAGCGGTTATTTTTTCTGCAGGTGTTTTGCCGTCTGTTTCTCTTGCGAAGGAGTGCGGACTTGCAGTAGGAAAAGGAATTTTAATAGATTCAAATTTCCGTACTTCCGACTCTGATATATATGCCGCAGGAGATTGTGCTGAAATAGAAGGGCATATCTGCGGTTTATGGATGACAGCAAAAGAGCAAGGCCGCATTGCAGGCGCAAATATGTCCGGCATCGAAAGCGCTTATAGGCCGCTGATTCCTTCAACGGTGTTGAAAATTGCCGGAATTGATTTCTTTTCGGCTGGTGATTATAAAGAAAGCAGTGATAATGTTTTCAGAAAGTCCGGTGACGTGATTTATATAAAAATCAATTATGACGCTGATATAAAATCCGGAATTGTTATCGGAAGCGCCCAGGCTGCAAATGAATTGAGATCAGTTATTTCCGGCAAAAAGACTCTCGCAGAATTTATTGCGAAATATTCATAATTACTCGATATATTCTTCGTCTTTCTTTCTTATGATAATTGAACCGTTGTCGTTTAATGATTTCATTACCTCAACAATTTCGCGGCGGGCAGAATTGATTTCGGACATTCTGATAGCCCCCATCATATTCATGTCGTTTATGACGTCAGTTGCGCGGTTGTTGCTCATATTTCTTAGAATCTTAAATCTAATATCGTCTCCGGCACCTTTGAGAGCTGTTGCAATAAGTGAATCATTGTTCAGTTCGTCGATAAGCAGGCGGATTTCTTTATTTGTAAGAAGCGCGACATTATCAAATGAGTATATCTTATCGCGAAGTTCCTGGGCTTCTTTAGGAAGTACAGTTTCGAGATGTGATATAATTTTAGCTTCGGCTGTCATGTCTATATGATTCATTATCATGGCGAGTCTTGATACGCCGCCGGCTTCAAGTTCTATATTTTTTTCGATAATGTCGTCATATTTCTTTTTGATAATTTTGATTATTCCGTAAATTGCTTCCGGTGAAACTTTATTCATTTTTGCTAGCCGTACTGCGGTTTCCTTCGCTCTTTCTTTTGTAAAAAGCTTTATTATTTCTGCTGCTTTTGCCGGTTTTATCTGAGACAATATTAGAGCTGTGGTCTGAGGATGTTCGTTTTCAAGAATTCCATTAAGAATTTTGGGATCGGCGTCATGAAGAAACTTTAATTTCTCCTCGAGATCCATGCTTTCAACTTTACTTAAAATCGCTTCGGCCTTATCTGCGCCGAAAGCTTCCAGCAGTGTGTTTTTTGCGAATTCCTCGCCTCCGTATGACGCCGTCCGGTTCTTTCTTATCTCAAGAATAAATTCTCCAATAAGATCTTCCTTGTCTTCCGGGGACATTGATCTGATTTTAGCGACTTCAGACGTGAGCTTGATTATAGTTTCCTTGTCGAGATGCTTGTATATTTCACCTGCGGCATCCGGTCCGATTGATACAATAAGAGCCGCAGCTTTTTCAACAGAAGTCATGTCTTCAAGTTTTTTCAAATCGCGGCTCCGCTTTTAGGCTGAATTACTTTTTGAGGACAGACTTCGGCGCATTTTCCGCAGTCGATACAGAGAGAGTAGTCTATTTGAGCTAAAAAGTCTTTAAGGTCAATTGCGCTGTCAATTTTCGGATTGTCCTGAAAAACAATTTTGCAGGCTTTCGCGACGCACAGATTGCAGGCAATACATCCTACTTTGCATCCCTGACGCATCGTTGCTCCCTTTTCTTTGTTTGAGCATTTAACAAAAACTTCTCTTTCTTTTTCAAGAAGCGATATTATATTTTTTGGACATTCTTTGACGCAAATGCCGCATCCCGTACACTTTTCTGAGTCGACAACAGGAAGATTGTTTTCACTTATTGTAATTGCATCGAAAGGACAAACGACTGCGCAGTCACCGAATCCTATACATCCGAAAGAACAGACTTTAGGTCCGCCGTTAATCATTGCTGCCGCTTTGCAGGTTTTAGGTCCGTTATAAATATGTTTCGTAGTAGTTTTATCAGTGCCGCCCTGACAATGTATTCTTGCAGTAACTGGTTTTGTTATCTTTTTTTCAATTCCCATGATCTCTGATATACGGTCGGAGACTTCTTGACCGCCTACGGGGCAGAGGTTGACGGCGGCTTCTCCTTTTGCGACTTTTGCAGCGTATGCAGCGCAGCCGGCTTCTCCGCAGGCACCGCAGTTTACTCCGGGAAGAGCAGTTTCGATGAGTTCAGTTTTTTCATCTTTCGGCACATGAAGTTTCTTCTGTGCGAAAGTCAGTAAAATTCCGAAGAAAGCGCCGAGAACGAGAAGGATTCCGGCTGCAAATATAATTGTTAATGCGTTCATCAGTGACTCCTAAACATATCTGAGTTATTGGCGTAAAAGACTTGCCATAAATCAATAAATATTTTATAGTAATCGGTATATCTTATGATAAATATCGAACCTAAACTTAAAAACAGGCTGGATGAAGCTGTCAAGAACAATGAAGAGATTGTTTTTGTGGCATATTCTCTGCTTGAGAAATTTGAATCCGGAATTAAATATGTAATAGGGCTTTCTCTTCCGGGCGGGGTCAATGACGATCTTTTTTCTCCGATATTTACCTGCGTAAAAGAGCTTACCACCAATGCGGTAAAGGCTAATATTAAAAAAGTTCTGATCAATGAAGGAGTAATTAAAAATCCTTCCGATCTTGAAGAAACCGTTTCTAAAACAAAATCCGTACTTAATGAACGCGATATGCTCGAATATGCAATTAAAGCAAAATCTTACGGTCTCAGCGTGAGAATTTATATAAAAATAGAATCGGGAAGGCTGAAAGTCAGAGTAATAAATCCTGTTCCTTTGACGGATGCTCAGGACGAGAGAATTCAGAAGAAGATAAATACTGCAAAAAAATACGAATCACTTGCTGAGTTCTATATTGATAATCCGGATCCGTTTGCTGAAGGCATGGGGCTTGGTCTATCGCTTGTCGTAGTTATGCTTAAAGGCGCAATGATTAAAGATGCAGTCTTTGAAGTGACAAGCGATAAGTTATCTAAAACATACGCAACTCTTGAAATTCCCGTATAAACCGATTGGCTGAAATACTCTGTCGGACATCAGTTATTGCTGTTTTTTCCCAACTGTAGCTTTTACTGTTGAACGTCTTATGGTATCGGTTGAAAAATTGTCCATTATTACGGGTTTCCTCCCGTCAAAAACTTCGAAATAGAATACTTTAAGCAGATTTCCTGTATGATAAATGCCCAACTGTGAAGCTTCAGGACGATCCTTATTTTCGACGCTCATTATCTCTTTATCGTTAACCGTGAGAACTATTCTGTTCTTTTTAAATGAAACCTCAACTACGAGATTTGAGGAGTAGGGAAGCGAGATAGTTTTTTCTTCAAGAGTTTTTATTTCAAAGTTCAGCTTTCTGTCGCGCGGAAGAGTAGTGTCTTTTACTCTTGATGTTATGTATTGAATTTTGGTGATTTCTGTTTTTGATCCCGAGAAGCGGAAAGCTGAAAACTCTCTGTAGTCTCCGGGACTGTCGAAAAATACCGCGAAGGCACTTTGTGAAACTGGATTGTATGCATTCAGTTTCAGGCTTATGCGGTCATATTTATAACTTGCAAGAGTTCTTAGTGAGTTATTGTTTATCAGTTCGCTGTAATTAAATTTATATCCGTTGGTACGGAGGTCGTATAAAAAAGACTCTTCTCCGATCTTGTCGATCTTCCATGAACCGGATACCTGCTGCCAGATGACTCCATCTTCTGAAAAAAGGAATTGTGAACAGAGTAAACATAGCAAAGAAAGAAATCTTTTCATTCCGACCGCCTTTTAGCGAAAAATTATTTTGTTGCTGTAATTGTTACCTGATTGGATGAGCCTTCATCAATAGATACTGTATCTGAACCAGTCTGTTCTGAAACAATAGTTGCTGTACCGAATCCGGTACCGTCGTCAACAGCACATTCGATTCTTCCAGTTGTTTCATTAACTTCTTTTGAAGAACTTACTGAATTTTCAGATACTACTTCTTCTTCCCACTTCGCATCGCCATCAGCCCAAACTATTTCTTTAATGGAACCCTCAGATTGATCGGAATTTTTAATAGATAATTCTGTTTTATCGGAGCCGCATGCCGCGAACAGTAAAAGCGCTGAAACCGCAAAAATCATTTTTTTCATAATAATCTCCTTAATTATTAGTTTAAGAGTTTAAATTTTGTTACAATAAATTTAAAGAAACTAAATGCTATAGTATCAAACTTAATCAGAGGTGTCAAGCCTGAAAGGCGGATTTTAGATTCATAGCATTAGCCGGGATTTATTTTTGAAAATTAGTTGTTTAATATTTTAATAAGTCTGATCCTTTGTTGACAAAATCATATTTTATTGTTTCTTTTTTAAATTATTGAAGAATTATTGTAATCGGTATTTACAGTTTTGATTAAATCAAAACATACATTGTTTTTGTTTATTGTTTAGATCTATGTAGCTAAGATAATTATGGAGCGTATAATGAAAATCAAATTGATGCTGCTTCTTGTTCTGGGATCTGCTATGCTGTATCCTCAAGCAAACATGAAAGAAATGAATGATAGTTTTATTGAAATCGCAAAGAACATTGTTCCCAAGGTTGTCAGTATTTCCGTAAAAAGAAAAATTGTTTCCGCAGAGAACGAGTTTTTTAAGTTCAATGAGCCTTTTTCCCCTGATTCGCCGAGAAACGCACAGCCTGCACTTGGTTCAGGAGTAATAATTGATAAGCGCGGTTTTATTGTCACCAATTATCACGTAGTTGCGAATGCAGTGGATATTACCATTACGACAAGCGGCGGAAAAAAATATAAAGGCGAAATTGTCGGAACAGATGAAGAAACTGACCTTGCCGTAATCAAATTTTCCGATGGCATTCCGGCTGATATCACTGCTATTGAGTTTGCGGATTCTTCGAAAATTAAAACAGGTCAGATAGTTTTTGCAGTAGGGAATGCTCTGGGTCTTTCTGATACTGTTACGATGGGGATAGTTTCGGCAATGCATCGGGAAGGACTAGGTCTTGCCGGATATTCTGATCTCATTCAGACGGATGCCGCCATTAATCCCGGAAATTCCGGCGGAGCTCTGGTTGACGTTCAAGGAAAATTAATCGGTATCAATAATGCCATTATCTCAACCAGCGGCGGTTATATGGGTGTTAGCTTTGCAATTCCGTCTAACACTGTAAAAAGTATCACTGATCAGATTATCAAAAACGGAAAAGTTACGCGTGGCTGGCTCGGTGTTATGCTTCAGGATATTGATGATGATCTTGCGGAAAAAATAGACGCAAAAGATGGCGGAGTGATAGTTGCGGATGTTATGAAAACATCGCCGGCAGATAAAGCCGGAATAGAAACAGGAGACATTATTCTTTCTGTTAATAAAACGAAAGTAAAAAATGTATATGAGCTTAAGCGTGCCGTTTCAGTGATTAAACCCGGCGAAAGCGCCAAGATTGTGATTCAACGCGGCAAAGAAAAAAAGACTATTGATGTTGTGATTGGAAAATATCCTGATCCTAAAAAAAAGAAAGAAGAAGATTATAAGCAGGGAATAGGAATCAATGTGAAAAATATTGATGAAGATACAGCTTATCAGTTTAGAATAAGGGATAAAAACGGGGTTGTTGTGACAGAGGTTCTTCCGGGATCTCCGGCCGAAAAAGCCGGAATAATGAGGGGAGATCTCATAAAGCAGGTTGAAAATGTATCGATAAACGGGGTCTCCGATTATGAGAAAACGATAAATTCATCACTCGGTAACTCCAAAATCCTTGTACTTGTTAAGCGCGGAAATCAACAGCAGTATCTGGTTATTAGAATGAAATAATTCGATTCCTTTACCGTAAGCTGACAACTGCTTACGGTAAAGGAATCGTTATTATAAACTCGCTTCCGTTTCCTGAAGAAGATTTTACTTTGATGTCCCAGTTGAGTATTTCGAGGCAATGTTTTACGATCGAAAGTCCGAGACCTGTTCCGCCTGTTTCTCTTGAACGGGCCTTGTCCACTCTGAAAAACCTTTCAAAGATCCGTTCTCTCAGTTCTTCAGGGATTCCTATTCCCGTATCTCTGATTGAAACTATTGCGGAAGATCCGGAAATTATATTTTCGATAATAATTTTTCCATTATAAGTATTGTAGCTCGCGGCATTATCTATAATGTTGAAAAAAACATGTTCAATTAGAAAACGGTTGGCTTTTACGGTAAAATCGAAACTGGTTTTGTTGTATTTTATAATGAGTTCTTTGTCCGCAAATTTTGGGGTAAGTATGTCGATTATTCCCGAAATTAAATTTTCCATTTTCACATTTTCTTTTTCAAAAACATTTGTGGTTTCGAGCATATTCAGTTTGAGCATGTCGCCAATTATTGCATTTTGTCTGTTGAGATTTGATATCGTCTTATCGATAAATTTGATTCTCTGCTCATTGTCATCCGGAATATTTTTAATTGTTTCGAGATA
>JAEWVM010000193.1 GCA_023396615.1 Spirochaetota bacterium
GGGTCCATCGTTATCACTGCCTTCGATAATCGTAATCGGTCATGAACTCGGCTGGAAAAAAACATCAGTGTATGTTGCTCTTGTTGTTTTTATGTCAACATTTGCCGGATGGATATTCGGAACATTCATTTGAGGATTAATTATGCTAATACTTGCAATATCCACCGCTCTTCTGCTGATTGTTTCTTTTATTTTCAACGTGAGAAAAACAATCAGCGCGCTTAAAATCGCGCTGAGAATGTTCATGAATCTTCTTCCGCAGATGATTCCTGTTCTGTTTTGTATCGCGTTCATCCTCGCTCTTCTTCCGCCTGAAACAATTGAAAAATTCATGGGGAAAGATTCCGGCATCACGGGCTTTCTCGTCGCGGGAGCCGCGGGTTCAATCGCTCTCATCCCGGGTTTTGTTGTATATCCCATGGCAGGAGTTCTCGTCAAAAACGGAGTCAGCTATCCCGTTATTTCTGTTTTTATAACGACGCTCATGATGGTAGGAATTCTCACTCTTCCGATTGAAAGAAAATTCTTCGGCTGGAAAGTCTCAATCACGCGGAACATTCTGAGTTTCGCCGCGGCTGTCGCTATCGGATCCGCGATGGCTTTAATCTGGAGGTTTCTGTGAAAACTTATCTTAAGAAAAACAAATACGAAATCATCATAACGGTTTTCATGGGAATATTCGTTCTGCTTTCATATATTTATGATTACAGAACAGGAATGGAAAGCGCGCGGAATTTCTCGGATTCAATCATTGAAATGATTTCTTTTCTTCCGCTTATTTTTATTCTAATAGGACTCTTCGATGTATGGGTTCCGCGCGGAGTCATAGAAAAACATCTTGGAGAAAATTCAGGCTTAATGAGCATCGTCTGGATGATTCTTCTCGCGATGCTCCAGGCAGGACCGCTTTACGGTGCGTTCCCGGTCGCTTACATGCTTTGGAAGAAAGGCACAAGCGTTAGAAATATTTTCATCTATATCGGCGCATTCACCACGATGAAAATTCCGATGCTTTCTTTCGAAATAGGTTTTCTCGGACTTAAGTTTTCACTTCTGCGCACACTGCTTTCAATGCCCGTTTTCATCATCATTGCTTTTATAATGCAAAAAAAATTCGGGAAAAACTTCACGATGAGTGACGGCAAAAACAATTGATGGAGAATATTATGGTTAAAAATTCAGGGATTTCATTTTTTGAAAAATATTTAAGCTTATGGGTGGGACTTTGCATCACACTCGGAATTCTTATCGGCAAATATTTTCCGGCAATTCCGGAAACTCTCGGGCAATTGGAATATTCACATGTTTCGATTCCTGTAGCAATTCTCATCTGGCTTATGATATATCCGATGATGCTTAAGGTCGACTTCTCTTCTGTTGTTAAAAGCGTCAAACAGCCCAAGGGTCTTGCGGTAACAATTATAACGAACTGGCTCATTAAACCGTTCACGATGTACGCAATCGCTTATCTTTTTTTTAATGTTGTTTTCAAATCACTCATACCCGTTGATCTTTCTCAAAGCTATATTGCAGGAGCTGTTCTTCTGGGCGCGGCACCCTGCACTGCCATGGTTTTTGTGTGGAGTCATCTTACAAAAGGCAATCCCTCTTACACTCTTGTGCAGGTTGCAATCAACGATCTCATAATACTTTTCGCTTTCACTCCGATTGTCGCATTTCTTCTCGGCATAAGCGGAATAACCGTTCCATACAACACACTGATTCTTTCGGTTATTCTTTTTGTGGTGATACCTCTTTCTCTCGGCGTTATTACCCGTGTTACGATAGTCAAATACCGCGGAATAGATTATTATAATAAATTCGTTTCTAAATTTTCAAACATAACAATTGCCGGACTCCTTCTCACGCTTGTCATTATATTTTCTTTTCAGGGTGACGTCATTCTTTCTAACCCGCTTCACATTGCTCTTATCGCAGTTCCTCTTGTCATTCAGACATTTTTAATATTTTTTATCGCGTATGGATGGGCACGCCTTTGGAAACTCGATCATTCGATCGCGGCACCTGCAGGTATGATCGGTGCGAGCAATTTTTTTGAACTTGCAGTTGCCGTTGCAGTTTCGCTCTTCGGAATTTCTTCAGGAGCGGCTCTTGCAACTGTCGTCGGAGTGCTGGTTGAAGTTCCTGTTATGCTTACACTTGTCAAAATAGCTAATAATACCCGGCACTGGTTTAATCGAGAAGTTCTCGAGATAGACGGAATAGACAGTTAAAGAATGGAGGTTTTATGAAAATAATAATCATCGGCGCTGTTGCTGCGGGTACATCCGCAGCAGCAAAGGCAAGAAGAAATGACGAGACAAGTGAAATTAAAATCTACGAGAAAGATTCACATATTTCATATTCCGCATGCGGCACGCCCTACTACATCGGCGGAAGCATCGAATCAATCGACTCACTGACTCCGAGAGATGCCGCGTTCTTTAAATCAAAATATAATGTCGATGTTTTTATCAGACATGAAGTTTTAGAGATCAATGCACAAACGAAAGCAATTTCGGTAAAAAATCTTAACGACGGAAACACCTTCACGGAAAATTTTGATAAACTGATAATCGCAACAGGCGCAGAGAGCATAATTCCGCCGATTGAAGGAATTGATAAAAGCAATGTATTCAGCCTCAGAAATATTTCTTCAGCTGAGAAAATCAAAAACTATATAGATGAAATCAATATCAAATCGGCTCTTATTGTCGGCTCAGGTTTCATCGGAATGGAACTCGCCGAAAACTTTTCATTAAAAGGAATTGATACAACAATCGTCGAAATGAAAGATCATCTATCACCTAAAATGGATAATGACGTTTCAGCATATATAGAAGACTATATTTCAAAAAAGGGAATCAAGTTTTACACAAAAGATTCCGTGACTAAAATATGCGGGGGGCAAAACGCCGAATACGCCGAACTTAAAAGCGGCCAAAAAATCAACGCCGGTATTTTTATTATTGCAGCGGGAGTTAGACCTAATACTTCTCTCGCCTTCAATGCAGGTATTGAAAGTGGAATCACCGGCGCAATAAAAGTTAACAAAAAGATGCAGACAAACTTCGAAGATATTTACGCATGCGGCGACTGTGCCGAATCGTATTCCGTAATAACAGGAAAACCTGCGTATCATCCTCTCGGTTCGACGGCAAACAAAACAGGACGTATCGCAGGAGACCAGGCAAGCGGAGGACAGCTCGAGTTCAGAGGAATTCTCGGAACGGGAATATTCAAACTCTTCGACATGACAGTCTCCCAGACCGGACTTACTGAAACAGATGCACGCGCGGAAGGCTTCGACTGCGAAGTCGTTCACAATATCAAACCCGACAAACCGGAATACTCCGGCGGAAAAGAAATGATGATTAAGGCAGTTGCTGACAGAAGAACCCAGAGACTCATCGGTGTTCAGATCGTCGGCTATGAAGGAGTCGATAAACGTATTGATGTCTTTGCAACTGCAATCACATTCGGCGCAAAGGTGACGGACCTATTTCATCTTGATCTCGCTTACGCGCCTCCTTATTCAACGACAAAAGATCCTGTGATGTACACAGGAATGATTCTCGACAACGCAATGAACAATAAACGCAAACTGATCACACCTGCCGAATTGAAAGAAGCTGCATCAAATAAAAAAGTTCAGATAATCGACGCACGCGTTTCAGGCCAGTACGAAAAGGCGCATGTTGAAGGAGCCGGGAATATTCCGCACGAAAAAATGCGTGAATGCTGTTCCTCACTCGACAAGGAAAAACTCACTGTGACTTACTGCAACAAAGGAGTCACGGGAAACGCAGCACAGAATATTTTAATCAACAAGGGTTTCAAAGATGTAAGAAATCTTTCAGGCGGGCATAAAAATTACAAAATGACGGAGAAGAAATAAAATCCTTTCTCCCGGCCTCTCTCCTTTGATAAAGGAGAGAGGAGCAAGAAAAGATACTGTCCATAAGAAATAATCTATTGACTCAGTTGCAAAAGTCCCTTTTTATTTCAATGAGGGATTCGGGGTGATTCAAATTTTAACAATTTCGACCTGAGGCTTATCATGAATAACAAAATCAGAATTTACAAAATGCGAGAATCCGATATCGGCCAGGCGGCTGATATTTGGCAAGGCTGTTATAATAAATACTCTTCAAGCAATGATTTCTTTCCTTCATACTGGAAAACAAGCACAACCGAATTAAAAGATTTTCTCAAACAAAAAATCAAAGACGGTAGTGCAATCGTAGCAGAAGCAGACGGAAAAATAATCGGCTACCTCTCGTTCGATGAATTTGATTTTAACGGAGAAGCATCCGTTTTCTGTCCGTCTATCGGTCATGCTGTAATCGATGATTACGCGGATAAAGCCTATCCGCTATTATATCAGGCCGCCGCAAAAGACTGGGTGAGCAGAAATATATTCAATCACATGTGGACAATTAATTATAACGATACCCGACTGAAAAAAACTCTCTATGATCTTGGTTTCGGTTCATATCTAATAGATGCGTTTGCACGCACTGACGCAAAGCTTGATGCGGCTTCAACTTATGAAATAAAAAAAGCCTCGGCAAATGACGCAGAGATTCTATATTCATTAGTCGAAGAATCAAGGGAATACTACGCATCGTCTCCCCTATTTTTAAAACGCGATCCTTATTCAATTGATGATATCTCTCAAATTATTAATAATGGAAATGTATTCATCGCTTCTGACAATACTATTCCTGTCGGTTTCATAAACTTAAGCGTCTCGAATGAAAACAATTGCATCGATCTGTCTGTAAAAAACTGCGGAATAATTGATGAAATCGGCGCCTACATCAAACCCGAACACCGCGGAAAACATCTCGGCAGAGATCTTTTGAAAAATGTTTTTAATCACTGCACTTCAAACAACATCGAACTCATTCATGTCGATTTTGAAACAGCGAATCTTTTCGCCAATAAATTCTGGAAGAAATATTTCAGCCCGGTTCTTTTATCGGTCAGAAGAACCATCAATAAGAATATTAATGATT
>JAEWVM010000076.1 GCA_023396615.1 Spirochaetota bacterium
AATGCGTTCTTTTTTTGTGCATGAGGAAGTCGATAGAATAAGCGGTATTTTGCCGTTTGTAAGTTTTTTAAGGTTTTCATAAAGCTGTTTTGCCAGAATTTCTGTCGGCGCCATTAACGCGCTTTGACATCCGTTGATGTGAGCAAGATAAACGGCAGCTGCCGCAACTGCGGTTTTACCTGATCCGACGTCTCCCTGAATAAGACGGTTCATCGGAGAAAATGATTCCATGCCTTTTGAAATGTCTTTTATTGCTGATAGCTGATCATCTGTCAGGGGAAATGGAAGTTCTGCAAGAAAATGTGAAATATCCGTATTATTGAAAGATTCAGACAGAATTTCCTTCTCATTTATCTTTCTGTTTAATAGAATATAAATTTGAAAAAGAAGCAGTTCGTTGAAAACAATTCTTTCACGGGCTTTGGCTAAAGACTCGAAACTGTCCGGAAAATGAATCTGCTTCAGAGAATCAGCAAGGTTCATAAAAGAGAATTTTCTGATTATATGTTCCGGCAGAGTTTCGTGAATTTTGCTGAAATAGGAATCAAGCGCAGTGCTTATTATTCTTCGCAAAGAACGGCTTGTAATTCCGTTTTCTTTTAATGTTTGAGTTAAAGGGTATACCGGTACAATGCGGGCTGTATTTAGGGATTGTTTGTCTTCATCATCATATATGATGTCGTATTCAGGATGCACCATGGAGAATTTTCCGGAAGAATACAAAACTTTTCCGGAGACTGAAAGAAGCATTTCATTTTTAAAAATCTTGGAAAAGAAGCTTATTCCGGCAAAAAAAATAAGATTCATCGATGAAGTTTCATCTGAAACCGTGACTCTCAAAAATGTTTTTTTTGCCCTGACTATTTCGCTCTTTTCGATTTTAACAGTGAGCGTCGCCTTTTGATCCGGTTCAAGATCAATTATCGCGAAGAGACTGCTTCTGTCGATGTATCTTTTTGGCTTGTAATATAGAAGATCTTCAACTGTTTTGATGCCGGTTTCGGTTAGGAGAGCTTCAGCTTTTTTCGCTCCGACTCCTTTTATGAATTGAATATCGTCAGACAGCATTATTCTTCTTCCGCTATATACCACACTGAGTTTGGAATCTGAACATACTTGTTTTCGCTTGTGTAGAAAAATGTATATGACTTGCCGTCTTCAGGCGAAGTTATTTTTTTAATATGATACCAGCGTTTGATAACTTTGCCGTTTACATCGAAAACGGTGACAGTAAGATTCTGACCGGTAATGTTTTCTATTGATCTCTGAAACATGTTCTTTTTTTCAAACGTTAGAAAATATTTGAAAAAGACTATTCCCCCGGAAATCAGAACAAGAATGATTACAGACAGTAGAAAATATTTTTTCATAAATCCCCGATATTTATAAACTTAATGCTGCTGTTAGATTTAAGTCTGGTCCTGATATTGTTTCCAGATCAGCTTTCCCTAAACCGGAAAATCAATCTTGCAGTTAGCAGGCTTAAAATCAATTAAAATTCGTTTCAGTGATCAATAAATACTGTTTGACATGATTATTATATTTCTTTATGAGACATAATAATTCAACATAAGCATGAAAAAAGAAAAAATACTTATAATAATACCTAACGGCGGAACGACCGTTCCCGAAGAGCTCGCACCGCATTCAATCGTCTCTGACTTTGAGCTTTTTATGTTTTCAGATCCGCTTGCGAATCAGTTGTTCGCTTTTCAGAAAGCCGCAGGAGTTGTCGATAGCTTGATTTCTCCTCTTTTTGTTGATCTCAACGAGCATTTTTCAAAGCTTCCGCCTTCATATTCTTCGGGTGTGATCAAAACTGAGACACCGAACGGCAAAAAAATATTTGAAGATGGTGTGTCGCCGGATTCCATAGCGTCAGCTAACATCCTTCGACGTTATTACTTCCCGTTTCACGATGCGGTTAAGCGTTCAATTATGTCTGAAGAAATTAACTTAATTGTTGAGTGCCGTGTTAACCCTGCCGTAGGTTTTCGGAATTCTTCTGACAGCGGTATTCCGATGCCCCTTGTCAGGATGAAATATGTCGCCAATAACAGGGGAAAGATTTATGAAACCGCCCCTAAAATTCTCTGTGAATTTATTTTGTCCGGTTTGCGCGAATCATTTAAAAACGAACCATGCGCTGCGGAGTTCCCTTTTGAGATTTCAGAAAGAGAGATGCGCGGCGAAATAGCGTTGAACAATTCCAGCAGGATTCCTTTCATAAGTCTCGAGATATGCAGTTCGGTTTACTTAAATGACAATCATTTTAATCCTGACTATATGAAAGCCGACCAGATACGTCTAAAAAAGCTTAATGAAAAGCTCTGGAATTCAATAGAGAAGGGCGCTCGCCGCTTTGGAATAATATAGCAGTCTGCGTTTCTGTTTACAGACTGCTTAAATATTCGTACGCGCTCATTGCCGCAGTTGCGCCGTCTGCGCATGCCATCAGAATCTGTTTCTTTGATCCGCTTCTTATATCTCCAGCCGCATAAAGTCCTTCGATTGCAGTCTGCATGTTCATGTCGACTTCGGCTTCTCCCCATTCATTCAATATTTCTTTCGGAAGTATTGCATTGTTGGGATTGTATCCGATGAATATAAATACACCGTCAAGATTCAGTTCTGATCTTAATTCAGTTTTTTTGTTCAGAATTGATGCAGATGTTACTTTTTCCACGCCGTTTATTTTTTCGATGATTGAGTCATATATGACTTCAATTTTGGGATTGCTTTTCATTCTTTCGATTACGATGTGATCCGCTCTGAATTTGTCTCTTCTGTGTATAAGATAAACTTTTTCTGCGAAACGTGTCAGAAAAATTGCTTCTTCAAGAGCTGCATTTCCGCCGCCGACAGCAGCTACGGTTTTTCCTCTATAAAAGGCTCCGTCGCAAGTTGCGCAGTAAGATACGCCCCTTCCTGTGAATTCAGCTTCCCCGGGTACTGCGAGCTTCTTGTTGCTTGATCCGGTCACGGCGATAACTGTTTTAGTTTCTATTAGTCCGTCGGTAGTCTCGATTTTAAAGATGCCGTTTTCTTTTTTTAAGCTTAATGCTTCTGTATTTTGAAATACCGCTCCAAGACGTACGCATTGTCCGTGCATTTTGTCGGCGAGTTCGTATCCGGCTACTGGGTCTATGAACCCGGGATAGTTTTCTACATCAGATGTGCTGAGTATTTGTCCGCCTGAAGCGCCTTTTTCGAGTATGACAAAATCCATCCCCGAGCGAACAGCGTATATTGCTGCGGACATTCCGCCGGGACCTGAACCTATAATGACAAGATCTTTCATGTATTACTCCAGAATTTTACTGTTGACCGATAGAGGCCTTTTATTAAGTTGGCGGCAGTGGCTTTGTCAACACCAAATTGCGGATTATTAAGATCTTCGCAGTGTTTGTGTTATGTCTCCAAAAAACTATTAATTTTGTTGACAATAGGTTACCTGACGCAAATATTGGTTCAGCCTTAGGGCCCATAGCTCAGTTGGTTAGAGCAACTGACTCATAATCAGTGGGTCGCAGGTTCAAGTCCTGCTGGGCCCAAAGAAAATTTAAAAGAGGTCAAAATGTACGCTGTTGTAGAATTCGGCGGTAAACAGTACCGTGTTGAAAAAGATATGATTCTTCTTGTAGATAAGGTTAAAAGTGAATCAGATACGCTTAATCTGGATAAAGTTCTTCTTTGCTCTGATGGTTCCGCTGTTTCAGTTGGAAAACCTTATGTTTCAGGAGCAAGCGTTACCGCTTCTGTTCTTGCAAAAGTAAAAGGAAGAAAAGTTAGAGGTTTCAAGTTCAGAAGAAGAAAAAAATACAGAAGAACTCTTGGTCACCGTCAGGATTATCTTCAGATAAAGATCAGCGCTCTTAAGACGGCGTAATGTGCTTGAAATAAGCGCATCCGGTTTATCCGATCAGGGATTTTTGCTAAATGAAAAATTCACGCTTTCGGTAAAAGGACATGCGTTATATTCGGTAAAGGGAGGAGACATCGTATGTGCGGCTGTTTCCGCTCTTTTTTTTACAGCTCAGTCGGCACTTGTTAAAATAGCCGGATGCAGGATTGAGATTATGGTTTCGGATTCGGAGAGCTTCATAAGGTTTAATCCGCATGAATCTGATCCGGAAAAAGCTTTGGTTGTTATAGAAACGGTTTTAGTCGGACTCTCAAGAGTCGCGGACAATTATCCGGAATATTGTAAGATAATTATTGAACGGAGATAAAGATGGCACACAAAAAGGGCGGCGGTTCCACCAGAAACGGAAGAGATTCACATTCCCAGCGACTTGGAGTAAAAGCTTTCGGCGGCGAAGTCGTTAAAAGCGGATCCATTATCATTCGTCAGAGAGGAACTAAAGTTCATCCTGGCAATAACGTGGGCATTGGTTCTGATGATACCATTTTTGCAAAAGTTGCAGGTGTTGTAACTTTCGAAAGATTTGGAAAAGACAGAAAAAAGGTGTCAGTTTACCCTCAAGCTTAAATTTATCTCCTCTACATAAAAACGGGAGATTTTATGCCTAAGTTTACAGATACAATTACAATAAAGATAAAAGCCGGGCATGGCGGGCCCGGCAGTGTTGCGTTTCGGCGTGAGAAATATATCCCGAAAGGCGGACCTGACGGCGGAGACGGCGGAAAAGGCGGAGACGTTTATTTTCAGGCCAGCTCAAGTCATACCAATTTGAGCTATTTGTTCAAAGACAGGGTTTATTCCGCTAAAAACGGACGTCACGGCGAAGGAGACAACCGTTCTGGAGCTGAGGGTGAAGATTTGATTATCAAGGTTCCTGTCGGAACTGAAATAATCAATGATGAAACCGGAGAGCTGATTTCGGATCTCGTCGATGATTCTATTGTTGTTTGCGCTGCTACCGGCGGAATCGGAGGCAGAGGAAACGCATTCTTTAAGTCTTCAACCATGCAGACGCCGAGATTTGCTCAGCCGGGACTGCCCGGCGAAGAAATTTCTGTACGTCTGAATTTGAAACTTATCGCCGATATAGGTTTAGTTGGATTACCGAATGCCGGCAAATCAACTTTGCTTTCGAAGATAACAAATGCCAAACCGAAGATTGCGGATTATCCTTTCACCACTCTTATTCCTAACCTCGGTGTTGTAAGCCGCGGCAAGAAAGAGTTCAAGATTGCGGATATTCCCGGAATTATTGAGGGTGCTCATAAAGGAATGGGTCTTGGACTTTCGTTTCTTCAGCATATTGAGCGTGTTAAAATTCTTGTATATCTTATCGATATTCAGAGTTCTGACCATTTGTACGCTTTCAAGCTTCTCAAAGAAGAACTTGAATCATACAGCAAGGATCTTCCCAAGAAGCCGTCACTTGTTGTTATTACAAAAACTGACATCGTAAATGATGATAAGTATGTAAAAGAAATTAAGAAACAGTTTAAACGCGTTAATATAATCGATATTTCAAGCGAAAGCGGATCAAATATTGACCTTTTGCTCGATAAAATTGAAGATCTTCTGGAGCAGAGCTGATGCTCCGGAAGCCTTATTTCTCAAAGGTCAGACGTATTGTTGTAAAAATCGGTTCATCTTCCCTTACCGAAAACGGTGTCTTGTCTGCTAAGAAAATTTCTTTGTTTGCATCGGACATTTCTCTTCTTGTTAAAAAAAAGTATGAAGTAATAATTGTTTCATCCGGAGCTATCAGCGCGGGGGCTGGGCTTCTCGGACTCAAACGCGAAAAAATGTCAATTCCCCAGAAACAGGGAATGGCGGCTGTCGGACAGACCGTTTTGATGAAAGAATATTCAAAGGCTTTTGAGAAATTCAGCATTTCAGTCGGCCAGATTCTTCTTACCGAGGAAGATTTTAAAAGCCGTGTCCGTTATATTAATATCAGAAATACCGTTAACGAGCTTCTCAAACTCGGCGTTGTTCCTATTGTAAATGAAAATGATACAGTCGCTGTAAATGAAATAAAAGTCGGGGATAATGATACGCTTTCTGCGTATGTTACAAATACAATCGATGCTGATCTATTAATTCTTCTAACGGATATTGACGGGTTTTACTATAATCTTTCCGATGAAAAATGCGCGGATATTGTTGAAAAAATTGACAGCAGGGTTTTTTCAGCGGCTAGGGGAAGCGGTTCCGTACATGGAACCGGCGGAATGCAGACGAAATTGAAAGCAGCCGACATGGTGACTAAATCAGGCAAGCTTCTTTCAATAGCCAAAGCGGACGAAAAATCTGTAATAAGCCGAGTCGTTTCGGGTGAAAAAATCGGAACAGTTTTTCTTCCGTCGGAAAAATTTATTCACGGAAAAAAACGCTGGATTTCGTTTAACATGCAGGTAAAAGGTAAAATCATCGTTGATGACGGAGCCAGAAGCGCGCTGGTAAGTGCTAAAAAATCACTTCTTCCGGGCGGGGTTGTCGGCAGTACCGGCAAATTTTCTTCGGGCGACGGAATTGAAATTGCAGATTTAAACGGAGTAGTTTTCGCGAAAGGGATTACTAATTATTCTTCAGCAGAAATAGAAATCATAAAAGGCAAAAAAAGCGTTGAGATAAAAAAAGCATTCGGCGAATCATACTATGAAGAGCTGGTTCACCGCGATAATATGATTCTAATAAATCAGGGGTAGTTATGGTTGATAAAATTATTGGATTCGTGATAGGAACAAAACATGAAAGGGATATAAAGAAGCTTCTTCCGATTGTAAAAAGCATAAATTCGTTAGAGCCGGAAATGCAGTCGAAAAAATCAGAGGAATTGAAAGCTCTTTCTGCTTCACTTCGGGAAAGAGCTATGGGCGGAGAAAGTCTTGACTCTTTACTTCCTGAGGCGTTTGCGCTTGTACGCGAGACAAGCCGCAGAATTATGGGAATGCGCCACTTCGATGTTCAGCTGATGGGAGGTATGGTTCTTCATCAGGGTAAAATATCCGAGATGAAAACTGGAGAAGGAAAAACTCTTGTTGCTACGCTTGCAGTTTACTTAAATGCCCTTGATGCGAAAGGCGTTCATGTCGTAACGGTAAACGATTATCTGGCACGCCGTGACGCGGAATGGATGAAACCGATTTATGAGTTTCTCGGTCTTACTGTCGGAATAATTCAGCACGATATGGATCATGAAGAAAGACAGCATGCTTATTCATGTGATATTACGTACGGAACAAATAATGAATATGGTTTCGATTATCTAAGGGATAATATGGTTGACCATCGTTCTCTGAAGGTTCAGCGTAAGCTGAATTTTGCTATTGTCGATGAGGTTGACTCGATTCTGATTGACGAGGCGAGAACTCCTCTTATCATTTCAGGTTCCGTTGATGATTCTACTAAAAAATACTACGAAGTTGATAAAATCGTCCGTCACTTAAAAGACGTTGAAGATTTTGAAGTTAATGAAAAAGATAAGGCCGTTACATTAACTGACAAAGGCGTTCATCATGCCGAACAGCTGTTGAAGGTTGATAATCTTTATGATGCAAGTAATATAGAACTTGTTCATCATGTTAATCAGGCTTTGAAAGCTCATTATCTCTTCTGCAGAGATGTTGATTATATGGTTCAGGACGGTCAGGTTCTCATCATTGACGAATTTACCGGACGTTTGATGCAGGGAAGAAGATATTCAGACGGTCTTCATCAGGCTCTTGAGGCCAAGGAAGGCGTTGAAATCGCCCGTGAAAGTCAGACTTTGGCAAGCGTAACATTTCAGAATTTTTTCAGAATGTATAAGAAGCTTGCGGGTATGACAGGTACTGCTGATACGGAAGCTATGGAATTCCGTAATATTTACAAACTTGACGTTGTAGTAATCCCGACGAACAAATCGGTTTCAAGAAAAGATCATCCGGATAAAATATATAAAACAGAGAGAGAGAAGGTTAACGCTATTATCGAGGATATTCTCGAGCACCAGAAGATAGGTCAGCCTTGTCTAGTCGGTACGATATCTATTGAAAAATCTGAAATGCTTTCAGATGCGCTGAAATCCCGCGGAATTTCTCATAATGTACTTAACGCGAAATATCATGAGCGTGAAGCAATGATTATTACTGAAGCCGGACGGCCGGGAATGGTAACGATCGCTACGAATATGGCGGGCCGCGGTACGGACATTGTTCTCGGCGGCAAAAAACTTTTTATCTCGGAAATGGATGAATTCATTCCTGCTCACGATGAAAAACTATGGTCGGAATTCAAAACTCAGGTTCTTTCAGAAAACTTTGATGCTGCATCCGCAAGTGCAGAAAAGATGGAAGGGAAGGATGCGGCTCATGCGAAAGAAATAGTCCGCAAAGCGAAGGAATGGCTGGTTCATCACAATCAGGTTGTTGCTGCCGGCGGTCTTTATATATTGGGAACAGAGCGTCATGAGGCACGCCGTATTGATAATCAGCTCAGAGGCCGTTCAGGACGCCAGGGCGATCCGGGTGAGTCGCGTTTTTATCTTTCGCTCGAAGATAATCTCATGCGCATATTCGGTTCAGAAAGACTTTCCGGAATATTCGAGCGCATAGGAATGAAAGAAGGCGAAAATATTGAATCGAGAATGGTCAGCCGTGCGATTGAATCTTCTCAGAAACGAGTTGAAGGCAGAAACTTTGAAATAAGAAAACACCTTCTCGAATATGATGATGTTATGAATTCTCAGAGAGAGTATGTTTATTCAAGAAGAAATGAAATTCTTGAAAATGATGATATCTCATCAGAAATAGAATCTTATATAAAAGATACTCTTATGTCTATATCTGAAATGTTTTCCGATGACAAAAAATTTATGAGTGAATGGGATTATGATGCGCTTGGAGCGTATATGAAATCCAAATTCGGAGTAGACTTTGTTTATAATCCGGATAAACATTCAAAAATGACATCTGAAGATTTTGCAGTTGAATATATTCCTGTTATTCAGAAGGAATATAGAAAAAAATCAGATATAATTGGTGAGGATAATCTCAATACTCTCGAAAGAATGGTGGGACTTCGCGTCGTTGATTCGAAATGGAGAGAACATCTATACACGATGGACGAACTTCGTGACGGGATCTGGACTGTAGGATATGGAGAAAGAAATCCGCTTGTAGAGTATAAAATCCGCGGTTTCAGAATTTTCAATGATATGATAGCTGCAATGAAGCAGGATATTGTTGAAATGCTCTGCAAGGTTCATGTTCAGACTTCTCAGACTTTTGAAAACAGACCTTCACAATACAGAGCCGTAGGACGCGCTCATCATGCTGAGGTTGAACAGTTTCAGAAAGGAGGCATTCCTCTTGCTCCGCAGGAAGCCCCTTTGCATAACAGGGTTCATGATGTTAAACCCGTTGAAGGCGGAGTAAAAAGAAAGAAAACAAGAAGAGGAAGACATTAATGAGTTTAATGATGAGTGTTTCCGGTATAAGAGGAATTGTCGGCGAGACTTTCACTCCGGAATTAATTGAAAAAGTTTCATCGCGTCTTGCGAAATATCTAAAAGGCGGAACTGTTGTTATCGGACGGGACTCCCGTCATACCGGTGAAGCTGTGATGCGTCTTGCAGAATCAACTCTAGTTCTTTCCGGATGTGATGTTGTCGATATAGGAATAGTTCCGACACCGACCGTTCAGATTATGGTTGAGAAATTAAAGGCTAAAGCAGGAATTGTTATTTCTGCATCACATAATCCTATTGAATGGAACGCTTTTAAACTTATAAATGAAAAGGGAGAATTCTTCTCGCCGAAACAAATTAGAGAGTTTTTTGAAATTCTTGATAAGGATATGAAGTATCCTGTTCATTCAAAAATCGGGAAACTGTATTATGACGATACAGCATTCGCGGCGCATCTTGATATGGTTCTTTCAAAAGTTGATATTGCGCGCATTAAAAAAAGAAAGTTTAAGGTTGCTCTTGATTCCGTAAACGGAGCAGGTTCTTATATTACGCAGGAACTCTTAAAAAAGCTCGGTTGTACCGTAGTTCCTGTTTTCTGTTCTATCGACGGAAATTTTCCGCGTGTTGCTGAACCGCTTGCCGAAAATCTCAAAGTTCTATGTGCATCAGTTAAAAAAAATAAAGCAGATATCGGATTTGCACAGGATCCTGATGCTGACCGTCTTGCAATAGTTGACGAAACCGGCAGGGCAATCGGTGAAGAAATGACACTTGTCATTACTGCTGATTATATTCTTTCTCGTAAGAAAGGAAATGTTGTAGTCAATATGTCTACAAGCCGAGGAGTTCAGGATGTCGCGTCACGTCACGGATCGAAATTTTTTAGATCTAAAGTTGGAGAAATTAATGTCGTCGAAGAAATGAAAAAGCAGAAGGCTGTTTTCGGCGGAGAAGGCAATGGCGGAGTTATTTCGCCGGAGGCTCATTACGGAAGGGATTCTCTTGTAGGCATAGCGTATGTTCTCGACTATCTTGCAAAAAAAGAAGATAAATTATCAAGCGTACTTACGGCTCTTCCTTCTTACGTAATGAAAAAATCAAAAGTTAAATATGATCCGGCCAAAGTTTCTGATATCGTTTCTGCTGTTAAAAAAGAATTTGCTGCGGAAACGATCAGCACTCTCGACGGCATCAGAGTCGATTTCAAATACCATACGGAATTTCGCGGAGGATGGGTTCATCTTCGCGGTTCAAATACCGAACCTGTTTTCAGAATTATTTCTGAAGGAACCGACAAGTATCAAGCCGAAAAAATTCAGAAGTATTTTGAAAAACTGATTTCGTCAATTTCTTAGATTAGTGCATTGTTGAACTTCCGCCGGTGTCAAAACCCTGTGCGTTTTCCGCAGGGTTTGACTGGGGAAGATTTAGAACAACACTGTTGAAGATGAATCCCGTCATCATGAATTTTGCCATGTTGGGATTTTCTTTGTACAGATCAAAGATCTGATGTGTAACATAAATGCTGTTATCCATCATTTCCTTGATAAGTTCTTTTTCAAATTCTGCTTTGCGGTCATTTGTTTTCGTGAGATTTGCTGCAGCTGCCGATTCATCAATAATTTCTTTAACGATACGGCGGAAAAACACATCGAAATCCTGATCGTATTCAACTATTTTTCCGCTTTTAAGTCTTATCATTTTTTTGCAAAATCCTTGAGTTTATCACCTAAAAGCGAAGCGAGAGAAGCGCTCGATGAAGCTTCTTCTTTTCCTGTAATATATTTTTCAACTTCACGTCGTTCTTCAATCAATTCAAGTTCTTTTTCTGAGCCGATAAATCTGCGTTTTGAATTATCTGCTTCGGTTATAAATATTTTAATTTCAGAATCTTTGACGTAATCCTTGAAAATATCGCCTTTTTTGCTAAGCTGTGATTTCGGAACAAAGCCTTCCATACCGCTTGACAGTCTGATTGAAAGTCCTGAGGAAGAAACAGATTCTATTATAGCAATTTCAGTTTTGGATGCGACGTCGCAGTCTTTCCATGGATCCGATTCACCGTTTTCGAGTGACAGTGAAATCTTTTTTGCAGATTCGTCAATTTCTTCTATTGAAACATTTACTTTGTCTCCGATTGAAAGAATATCTTCAACACGTTTGATTTTTTTTGTGTAAGAAAGTTTTGAAATATGAATGAATCCTTCTATCCCTTCAGAAATTTCAGCAAATGCGCCGTGTTTAATAATATTAGATATTCTTGCAGAATAGACGCCGCCTTTTTTGAAATCGGATATTTTTTTCCATGGGTTATCAAGCGCCTGCTTCAAGCTTGCAGAAATTTTACGGTTTTGCCAATCAACTGATAATATTTTTGCCGTAAGCGAATCACCATCATGGAATGCGCCAACGGTTGTAAACCTTGAAAATGAAAGTTCACTTTTGGGGATCAACGCTTCTATTCCGCCGATATCGATAAATATTCCGAAGTCCGCTTTTCTCGAAATTCTGCCGGAAACTATTTTCCCTTCGGATATTTCAGTTTTAAGTTTTTCAATTGCAAGTGATTGTTTTGCTTCAAGAAGACTTCTTCTTGATACTATTATGTTTGAAGAAGTCAGTTCATTAATTAGAAAGTAAAAACTTTTTCCTGTATATGCGGAATCTGTTTTCTTTATATCGATTTGTGAAAAAGGACAGAATGCGCTTTGTGAACCGACTGATATTCTATAACCGCCTTTAACTTCCGCCTCAACAGTTCCGTAAACAGGAATTCCCTCCCTGAATGCGATTGAAAAGAGAGAAGGGCTCATGTAGCCTCTTCCGATTTTTTGGGTCAGAAAGATTCCTTTTGAGGATGTATCGGCAATGTAGAAATCGGCAGAATCTCCGGTTTTATAGAGATATCCGTCTTTAGTTCTGATTTCCGCAGTCATCAAAAACGCTTCGCTTTTTCCGTTGATATCTACAAGAGTGGTATCTGATGATATTGAAGTTATAATACCTTTAACTTTCTGGCCTGATGATGTTTCGTTGATACTTGAAAATGAGCTGTTGAAAAGTTCTGTGAATTCATTATTGTCTGAATGGTTTTTCCCGATCTGACTTGCTTTCATTTAATTTCCTTTCCCGGATAAGTCTGTTTGCATTTGGTGTTTCAAAGCAGTCTGATTTTCCTATTTGCGGTAACTTTGTCAAACATAAATAAGTATATTGTCTTGGTAATAAAATAAACACTTAAATTTTGAAAATTATGATTATTGAGTGTTAGTTATGCATGTAATAATTTCTTGACTCTTCAGTGTAAACTGCTAAAATTCATTAATTAGTTTCAACGCGCATATAATGATTAGGATACTCTTGAAAAAGGAGATGGTTCCATGAAAAAAACGGCTATTCTATTTCTTTCATTTATTTCAGCAATTATGCTGCAGGCTCAATCTGTTCCTGCAGTTGATGTTTACACTATGCCGGGATGCTCAAGGTGTACACATGTAGTGAGTTATTTAAAAAAGAATAATATCAAATACAACGAATACTCAACTTCATATAATGATAATAGAACAAAAATGTGGTCATTGTTGAAATCTCCGGCGATCGGATTCGGCGGCGGCTCCGTGACTATGCCGGTAGTTCAGTTCAATGGAAAGTTATATTATAATATCCCGAATCTGGCTGATTTTGAGGCTTCAATACTTGCCGCGTCAAAAGGCGGGAAATCCGATGTAATAAAAAATGAAGATAAACCGGATAAAGGGAATACGGTTAGTCAGAGTTTCAGGGATAATATCCTGACAAGGCATAATTTTTACAGAAAAAAACATTCTGCTCCTGATCTGCAGTGGAGTACGGAAATTGAAAAATATGCTCAGCAATGGGCGGATAAACTTGCTTCTGAAAATAGAATGTACCACCGCCAGCCTAACAAGTACGGTGAGAATATTTACTGGATATCAGGCGGAGATTCAAATGGAATTGATGCTGTTGATGCGTGGTATTCTGAAATAAAAAAATATAATTTCAATAAGCCGGGTTTCTCAATGGCAACCGGTCATTTTACTCAGGTTGTATGGAAAGGATCTACCCTGATAGGCTGCGGTAAAGCTAAGTCCAAAAACGGCGGAATATATGTAGTCTGCAATTACAGTACACCGGGTAATTATTCCGGTAAATTTAAAGAAAACGTATTGCCTGCAGGAGGAGGAAATATTCTTCCTTCTGAACCCAAAAAAAACGAACTTCCGACTGAAATCAACGTTTATGTTAAATCAAATAATGTTTCAAATCAGTTTTTCAGCGGATCTACAAAGAAAGTTCTTCCGATAGCTAATAATTATAAGGGCTCGGACGGTGTTTATATCGCAGTGTATACGAAAAAATCCAGGGGAGCTGTTTATTCAGTCGGAAACGGTATTTATGTCGCTGGTCTTATTAGAGTAAAAGGTAAATGGAAAGGCAATATTGCAGTACCTGAAGGATGGGATAATCATGATATAAGTGCATCTAATGATTTTTCAAAATTTGCCGCTTATTACTATCCGACTTTTGCAGATAATTGCTGGGTGGGCGGTGATACCGGGTATTTGATAAAATAGAGATTTTGATACAGCGCTGCAGCGCTGTATTTTTTTATTTATATAATTATTACCTTGACAGTAATCCGGTACAAATTTTTGATTTATGAGGAAGCATATATAATACTTTAACTAATTATGATACACCCAAAATCATCCCGATTAAAAAATCTTAACGAAAAGCACATAGAAGAGCTATTGAGACAGCATTCGATTCTTGAAGCTGAAGCCGAGGCCGTAAGAGAAAATGACCGTATCCTTGTTAAGGGGCTTTTTGGAAACTTTTATAATAAAAGACTCGGTGTTGGAATAGGATTCCAACGTGCATTCGGATCTATATTATCCGGTGATTATTTTGAACTTTTTAAAATTCCGGGAAATGCATATCTTTTTGTTTTTGCGGATATCAGCGGACATGGACTTCCGGCATATACTTCCCTGATAAGACTCCGTTCTTCTATAGCTCTTACGATACATGATTACAATGAAAGATTCGGCGATAATCCGTGCAATTATGATTCTTTCGTAAGAGATATTGCCGAGAAATTCACTGTTGTTATGGAATCAGCGAATTCACATGATTTCGCGAGTGTTATTTTTACAATAATAAAGAATTATGAAGACAAGTATGTGCTAACCTTTTACAATCGCGGAATGTTTTTTCCTTTTGTAGTCAGAAAATACGAGAATAATATAGTCGATCTTTATGATTTGAATAAGAGTGAAAAAGGATGGATTCCATGGAAAGGACATCTTTTGAGTCCTGACATACATCAGATTAATGAA
The DNA here is from genome assembly GCA_023396615.1 of Spirochaetota bacterium. Taxonomy (GTDB): domain Bacteria; phylum Spirochaetota; class UBA4802; order UBA4802; family JAFGJZ01; genus JAKJGA01. Next base: position 14,735 of record JAEWVM010000076.1, read on the forward strand.
GAAAAATATTTTCATTTTCCGAAGTGTGAGTTTGTCCTATATGAAGGTGACTGCATACTTTTTTTCAGTGATGGAATTACAGAGGCTCTTTCAAGTGTTGATAAAACTGAATACGGTTCGGACAGGCTGAAGAGCCGTCTTCTTGCCGGTATGCACCTTCCGCCTCAGGGGATAATTAACATTATTTTTGAAGATTTATATGAATTTATGGGCAAACCGGACAATCAGCTCGATGATATGACCGCGGTTCTAATAGACTTTCCGCGGGTTAGATTTTAGCGAAATTTACTTGTAAAAATTTTGTCTTAATAATTTCATTGTTTTATGATTAAAGATAGAGCAAGCGGCGTTTTGCTTCACATTACTTCACTTCCCGGAAAATATGGTATAGGATCTCTCGGAAACGAGGCTTATCGATTTGTTGATTTCCTTGAAAGGACAGGGCAGAAATACTGGCAGATTCTTCCTATAAATCCTGTTTCTGAAGGAATGGGATTTTCTCCTTATGCCGCATTTTCTGCATTTGCCGGAAATCATTATTTTATATCATTTGAGAAACTTGCTGAAAAAAACTGGCTTCCTTCAAATTTCTTCGATAATATCCCGATCAATGAGAATTCAAGTTTTGTTGATTTTGATTTCATCTCTACTCTCTATAAAAAGAAACATTTAGAGCTTTATAATATATTTATCCGTCAGGCTTATCACGAGCATGATGCTTTTAAACTTTTTTGCTCTGAAAATGCGTGGCTTGACGATTATGCTCTTTTTGCCGCATGTGCAGATGAGTTTAAAACATATTACTGGCGTGACTGGCCTGAAGATCTCGCCTTCCGCAAGAACAGCGCATTGGATGAATGGAAGGATAAACTCCGTGAATCTTTTGAAATGCATAAACTGCTTCAGTTTATATTTTACACGCAATGGCGTGATCTTAAAAATTACTGCCGTGATAAAAATATCTCTATTATAGGCGATATACCTATTTATGCGAGTTATGAAAGCTGTGATGCATGGACAAATACCGAGATATTTGAACTCGATAATCTGTCATTGAAACCGACTCATGTTGCAGGAGTTCCGCCTGATTATTTTTCCGAAACCGGTCAAAGATGGGGAAATCCTCTTTATAAATGGTTCGATAAATCAGGTTCGCTGAATACTCAGACTGCTAGATGGTGGAAGAGACGTATTTCTCATCTTTCAAATTTTGTAGATTTGATTAGAATCGATCACTTTAGAGCATTTGAATCATATTGGTCAATTGAAGCAGAAGAAGAAACAGCCGTAAAAGGAAAATGGATTAAAGGTCCCGGACGGGATTTTTTCGATTATCTCAAAAGTGAAGGATGCGGAGATAATCTCCTTGCCGAAGATTTGGGGATAATCACTGAAGAAGTTGATGAGCTTCGTGATACGCTGGGTCTTCATGGGATGAAAGTTCTTCAGTTTGCCTTTGATTTTGACAGCAGAAATACGCATCTGCCTCAAAACTTTACAACGCTCAACTGTATTTGTTATACGGGAACACATGATAACAATACAACAAACGGATGGTTTTACGGAGATGATATTTCCGATGAGCAGAGAAGATACATTCTTGATTTTCTCGGTTTGGATAATGATTCGGAATTTCATTGGAAGCTGATACGCCATGCTATGATGAGTGTGGCAAAGACAGTAATAATTCCCATGCAGGATATTCTCGGTTACGGCAGGGAATTCAGGATGAATATTCCAGGAACAGTCGGTATAAACTGGAAATGGAAGCTGTCTAAAGATAGCGTGCCTTCTCATGTTGAAGAGAAATTATTGCGGAAAGTTAAAAAATATAACAGATTGACAGATAATGAAAAAAATAGTTAAAAGATCCGCTATAGCAATATCGCTTTTGATTTTCATATGTTTTGCAGCAAACATTGCTTTAAATATTGTTTTGTCATCGGCTCTTCCTGAAGAAAAACTTAAAAAGGAAATTGTCAGTTACTTTGAAAAAAATATTGGACGTTCTGTAAAAATTTCTTCAGTCAGATACGGTTTTTTTCAAAATATAGAAATTGATGAAATTAAAATATCCGCATCCGATGATTTTAATGACTTAGAATCATTTCTTAAAGTCTCCGGGGTTGAAATCAAACTTTCAGGATTAGCTCTTTTAAAAGGAGAAATAATTGTCGATAAACTTATTTTAAAGAATCCTCATATTAAAATAACAAAAAAATTCGGAAAATCATACCATGAGTCTTTTAAAGTAATTGCCGGTGATAAAATTACTGAGGAATTTTTTAAGAAGATCATTTCAATAAAGCGTATATCAATTGAAGATGCTTTTATAGAATATACTGAGAATTTTGAAAAAGATAACGTTGAATTTATTTTTGAGAATATTTCTGCAGATATACGCCGAAGCGGAACTCAACTTTACTGTGATGTAAACGGAAAAATGAAATCATCACCGGATGCAGAGAAAAATGAAATTACTCTTGATTCACGTTTTGTGCTTGATAATTCCGATAACATTATATTTCAGAAAACAAAAATAGAAGCAGATAATATTAATCTGACTGATTTTCAGCCGTATAAATCAAGATTAAATCTTGAACGGATCAATTTCCGCGGAAATGCTTCAGTTGAGCATTCGTTTTCTGTAATGAACGGACTTTGTGAAATATATACAAACATTAAAGTTATCAATTTCTTTATTACAGAAAAAAATGGTTCTCAGATACGAAACTTGCTCGAGAATGAATCATTTACTGTAAATTTACACGGAGAAATCGGTATTAGAAAATCATTGGAAGCAGATTTTACCGCAAATTCAGGATTGAATTTTAAAACAAAGTTTACATCCACCGGAACAGAATCTTTACGGCGCTATTATGCTCTTATTGATTCAGACAGAATTGACTTAACCAAGCTTTCAAAATATCTCACGATAAAAAATCCTGTAAAATACGGCGGATTTGTTTCTTTTAACAGTTTGATTTATTACCGATCAGGAGCAGATTTACCTGATATTTCTGATGTTAATGTTTCTGCCGAGAAATTTACTGCTTCGGATATTTTTGAAGGTGAGAGAAAAAGCATTGTTGATGAGATGAATTTTAAGCTTTCAGCCGAGTCGAATACTTGCGAGTTAAAAGGAAATTATAATACTAGTTCGACTTTTCTTGATTTTAATTCATTCTCGGATATAAAGCGTGTTTACCCTTTTTCAGCAAATTCAGCGATCCGTCTTGATTATAATAAAACAGATTATTTTGCGTTCTCGGATGTATTGATAATTTTTAAAGAATATATTAAGAAAGAAATAAATGATGACAGGCAGATAGGTTATAATCAGGAATATTTTCGTGACAGGCTTTTCGGTAAAATACTTCTATCTAATTCGTTTGATGCAGAAATAAACTGTAAGACACTCAACATTTCAGGAAATGCTTTATTAAAAAATATAGCTATTAAGAGCTCGCTTGATAACGGCATTTTAAGATCTTCTCTTTTAAACGCAGAAGGTTACTCGGCAAAGTATTCATTTGATGCCGTCGGCTATATGAACGCGGATATGCCTTTGATTAAAGCAGAAATTGCAGTTGATAATTTCGATCTTTCATCTTTCTGGAAAGATTCCGGTCTAAAAGGCCGTATCGGTGGAGCTAATTTAAATATTAAATCAGTATTCGAAATTGCAGCTTATCGTGCATTGCATTTTTCCGACAACAGCAAAATATCATTTGAAGCGGATATCAAAGCCGAGTCGCTTAATCTGACGCCGTTTCAATCAGCTTTTACCGCTGTTTTGAAAAAAGACGGGTTCAAACCGAATATCGATTTGCTGAGTAATTTTACATTTAATTATTCTGTTGATTTTGCTGGCGGAAATACTTACCTGAAAACATTTTCCATCAATTCAGACTTTTTATCTGCTTCCGGTTATGGAACATTCTCGGATAAGGGATTATCCTATCCTGTTTCCTGCAGTTTTTTTGATGATGATAACATAAGCCGTCAATGGAAAATGAATCTTCTTTCTCCTGTTAGTCCGACCGTTTTCATGATTAATTTTCAATCAAACGGCCGTGACCGACCAGTAAATTTATTTCATATCGATTAGTTCATATATTTTGACAGGCAGGGCTTTACCTTTTACTCTAATTAAATCGAGTTCCCGTGCTATCACGTAATCCTTTACATGTTCATAAGTGAATTCGCTTATAATTATCTTGGTTCCGTAAACCTTATTTGTTCCTTCAAGTCTTGCGCCCAAATTTACATTGTCTCCCATGAGTGTGTAGTTCATACGTGACGCGGATCCCATGTTGCCGACAACCATTTCTCCTGTGTTTATCCCAATTCCGATATCAAGTTTCGGTTTACCCAAGACAGCCCAATTTACATTTAGATCATTGAGTACTTCAATCATTTTAACTGCTGCACGGCATGTGCGCAATGCATGATCTTCCTGAGGTATAGGCGCTCCCCAAAAAGCCATTATTTCGTCTCCGACATATTTATCAAGCGTTCCGTCAGATTCGATGACTATATCCGTCATTGCCTGAAGATATTCATTGAGATGTTCTACAAGAAGTTCTGCCGTCATTTTTTCAGAGATGCTTGTGAAGCCGCGTATATCAGAAAAAAGTACAGAAAGTATATTTTTTTCTCCGCCGAGCCGAACCATTTTGGGATTTTTAAGAAGCTCATCAACTACTGATTTCGAAACGAATTTTGAAAAAGTCTGGCGTATGTAGCGTTTTTCCTTCTGTTCCGTAAAGGATCTGTATACTGATACGGCAAGGAAGTTTATGAAAATCTGAAAAACAGGGGTACTCATGGCAAATACAATACTTTGTGTATCAAAAAGAACATAGGCTATAATTACATAAACAAGAGCTAAAAGGGTGGTGAAAATTGAACCTGCAATGATACTCATCCGCGGAATTAGTAATCCGAGTATAAGAGATACTGCAAATAAAATCAGAATATCCTGCCATATTTTCGTTTTATGGATGAACGTCTGGTTTATGATTGTATTAACTGCATTGGCGTGATGCTCAATGCCGTAAAAATCTCCATAAGGTGATTTGTGAACGTCTGTAGCGATACCTGTTGAAGCATATGCTGCAATGAATACAATTTTGTCCTTGAAGCTTGAATTTTCGGGTTCTGATCCGTCACGGTTGAAGTAATAATATGAATAATTGCTGAAAGAGCCGTGCCCTCCGGCAAAATTGATATCCATGTATCCTTCATTGTCTATCGGAATGTCGAGATAATTCTTTGATTTGTCTAAAAGTTTTTCCGGATTGATGTTTTTCAGCCGGACATATTTCCCTGGTTTGATTTCAATGTCGCCAAGAGTTATTCCGAAATAATGCACAACAATAGAAAGATCAATTGAAGGATAGAAATCACCTTTATATTTTGCATAAAGAGGCATTCTTCTGTTTACATGGTCAATATCCGATTCAATATTTGCAAAGCCGATACCTTTTGCTGATTTAATAAGCTTTGCAGTCGGCGGAGTGACGTCTTTATATTTTTCAGTTCCGAACATCATATTTGCCGAAGGCAGAGCTGTATCAGAAAAAAGTTTCATACGGTCAACGCGGTCTCCGTGAACCTGTGACATCTCTTCACGTTCAAAAGGGTAATCTAAAAAAACACAGCCGGCCTCTCTGACTGAGTCCGCAAGCGTGTCTTCTCCGTCTTTGTTTTCAAGAAACATTATATCAAATGTAATCGAATTCGGTTTTCCGCTTGCTATGTAGTCGGCGACTTTTGAATGAATGTCCCAGTGAAAAGGCCATCTGCCTTTTTCACCTTCTGTGGCATCCATTGCTACAAGAGTGTCATTGTCGATGCCTACAATGATTACGTTATCGTTTGCGCGGGGGTTTTTCTTTTCACGTTTGACGCCTTCCTGAATTTTTTTACCGACTTCGTTCGGATCTCTGAGGTAATAACGTTTGTCAAGCGACCAAAGTTCGATTCCTTCGAGCAAATTTGTTTTATCATAAATAAGCGCTAGTGAAATAAAAACTGCGATTGATATAAGCAGTGAAGCTATATGATTCTTGCTGAATTTAAGCATGATTACCTCGGCATTAATTTTTAAAAGAACATCTATTTCTATTTTGTACGCTTTATTATATCAAGCATTTTATTGATTTGTTAATATCACGATTGATGATATGAAAATATCTGAATTTGTTTTTCGGATATTAATTATTTAAAGATTGACAAATAGGTTCAGAGATATTATTACATTTTCGTTACATTTTTAATTTAGTTTTTGTTTGATGTTGCTTTAAGAAGTTTGTTTTCGGATACAATTAGTCATAAGACGTTTCGAATAAAGAATGCTGTGATGTTGTATTAAAAAAATTCAAGGAGAATTAGCATGAAAAAGTTTCTCGCTACATTGTCCGTGTTTGCTGTTTTCTTTGCAGCTTTCGCGGGATGCAAAAAAGGCGGTTCCGGAGAGAAGGTTGGTATTTCTATGCCTACTCAGTCTCTACAGCGTTGGAACCAGGACGGAGCTAACATGAAAGCTCAGTTTGAAAAAGCTGGCTTCGATGTTGATCTTCAGTATGCGGGTGATAATGACATCCCTACTCAGGTTGCTCAGATTGAAAACATGATAGCAACAGGCTGTAAGGTAATTGTTATTGCAGCAGTTGACGGTTCTTCTCTTACTGAAGTTCTCAAAACTGCAAAACAGAAAAATATACCGGTAATTGCTTATGACCGTTTGATAATGAACAGTGATGCTGTTTCTTATTATGCAACATTTGACAATTTTAAAGTCGGTACTATTCAGGGAGAATTTCTTAAAAATGCTTTGAAACTGGACAGCGAAAAAGGTCCTTTCAATGTTGAATTGTTCACTGGTTCTCCGGATGACAACAATATCAATTTCTTCTTCGGCGGAGCTATGAGCATTCTTAAACCTTATATCGACAAGAAAGTTCTTGTTGTTAAATCAGGTCAGACTTCAAAAGCACAGTGTGCTACTCAGAACTGGTCTACTGAAGAAGCTCAGAAACGTATGGAAAATCTTATAACTCAGAACGGTTACGGTCCTAAAGGAACTAAACTTCATGCAGTTTATTCTTCAAATGACTCCGTTGCTCAGGGTATTACAAACGCACTTGTAGGTGCTGGTTATACTAAAGATAATTTTCCTCTTATCACTGGTCAGGATTGCGATAAAACATCTGTAATCAACATGCTTAAAGGTCAGCAGGCTATGTCTATCTTCAAAGATACTCGTACTCTTGCAGAGCAGGTTGTTAAGATGACAAGCCAGATCATCAAAGGTGAGCAGGTTGATGTAAATGATACAAAAACTTATAACAACGGAGTTAAGGTTGTTCCTTCATTCCTTTGCGAACCGGTTTTTGCAACTGTTGACAACTATAAGAAGCTTTTGATTGATACAGGATATTACAAAGAAGACGATTTGAAAGTTAAATAATAAGCTTTCATAATCATTAAGTAACATTCGGAGTCTGGTTTTATAATCAGACTCCGAATTAATAACTTGATGATAGATTTATAATGGTTATATGAAAAGTGCGTTTTTTAGCCAGTTTTGGACCGAAAAACACTTCCGGCTGGACGGTATCGCACTTTATTCAATTTACAATGATACGGTCAGAAATAATAAACGGTTCAAATAAGAATACTTGTTTAACGGCCTGACTGGAAATCGGAGGGAAAATTGGCGCAAACACTTTTAAAGATGAATAATATCACCAAAACTTTCCCCGGAGCTATAGCGCTGGATAATGTCAGCTTACAGGTTGAAAAAGGTGAAATTCACGCGATCGTCGGAGAGAATGGAGCCGGTAAGTCAACATTGATGAATGTTTTGAGCGGTGTATTTTCGCATAATGAATATGTTGGTGATATTGAATATGAAGGAAAACACTGCAAGTTCAATACGATCAGAGATAGTGAGCATGTAGGAATTGTAATTATACATCAGGAACTGGCGCTTGTTCCTTTACTTTCTATCGGAGAGAATATGTTTCTCGGAAACGAGAGAGGCAAGTATGTTAATATCGATTGGGACGAGACTTTTGCAAAGGCTGATACCTATCTTAAACTTGTCGGTCTGAATGAATCTTCCCGCACTCTTGTAAAAGATATCAGTGTAGGAAAACAGCAGCTGGTTGAAATTGCAAAAGCTTTGGCTAAAGATGTAAAACTGCTTATTCTTGATGAGCCTACAGCCTCTTAAAATGAATCGGATTCAAGAAAACTTCTGGATCTTCTTCTTGACTTGAGGCAGAAGGGAGTAACTTCAATTCTAATTTCTCATAAACTTAATGAAGTTGAATACATTGCGGATAAAATAACAGTAATACGCGACGGCGCGGTAATCAAAAACCTTGATAAAAAAAGTGATTCATTTACAGAAGATGATATCATAACCGCGATGGTAGGTCGTACACTGACAGACCGTTTTCCAAAAAGAAATTCGTCTATCGGCGAAGTATGCTTGGAAGTAAAAAACTGGAATGTTTATCATCCGCTTTATGAAGATAAAAAAGTATGTGACAACGTTAATCTAACTTTACGAAAGGGCGAAATCGTCGGTATCAGCGGTTTAATGGGTGCTGGGCGCACAGAGCTGGCGATGAGTATTTTTGGTAAAAGTTACGGTCAGAAAATTTCCGGTGAGTTGATACTTAATGGAAAGAAAATACAATTGAACAGCATAAAAGAAGCAATTAAAGAAAAGATAGCTTATGTGACTGAAGACCGAAAAGATGAAGGTTTGTTATTGAATAATCCTATTTACATCAATACTACTTTGGCAAAAATGGACAAAGTAAGTAAATATAATATTCTTGATCTTGATCTTGAAGTCAAAGTTTCAAATGAATACAAACAAAAGTTAAACACTAAATGCTCAAATGTCATGCAGAATGTTGGAAGTTTATCCGGCGGTAATCAGCAGAAAGTTCTTCTAAGTAAGTGGATGTTTGCTGATCCGGACGTTTTAATGCTGGATGAACCTACACGAGGCATTGATGTGGGTGCTAAATATGAAATCTATACGATCATGAATCAGCTCGTAGCTGAGGGTAAAAGTGTTTTGATGATATCCTCGGAAATGCCTGAGATATTAGGCATGTGCGATAGGGTTTATGTTATGTATGACGGCAGAATTGTCGCTGAGTTTACCAAAGAACAGGCTACTCAGGAGTCAATCATGTCCGCGATCTTATCTTCTGCAAAAGGAGTTTAATCTGTTATGAAATTTTATCAAACTATCATTGATGCGATGAAAAAAAATGGGATGCTGATGGCTCTTATCGGCGTTGTTATTCTTTTTCAGGTATTGCTGATTGCTACCGGCAAAGGAGTTTTGCTGACACCTGCAAATATTTCAAATATTATCGTTCAGAACTCTTATGTAGTTATTCTTGCTACAGGTATGCTATTGTGTATATTAACCGGCGGTAATATCGACCTTTCAGTCGGTGCCGTTGTTTGTGTTATCGGTGCTGTTGCCGGAACACTGATTGTCAATATGGGAGTTAATATTTATGTAAGTATTGCTCTTTGTCTTTTCCTTGGTATAGCTATAGGCGCATGGCAGGGGTTTTGGATTGCGTATGTCGGCATTCCTCCGTTTATAGTCACATTGGCGGGATTCCTATATTGGAGAGGCGTAGCACTTCTGATATTAGACGGATTAACGATTGCACCTTTTCCAAGCAATTACCTGAATATGTTTACAAGCTTTATCCCGGCATCTAAAGATGTCTTGATTTCGCCTGAAGAAGCTTTTTTTATTAAATCTGTGACAATTGCAATCGGTGCGATTATATGCATTTTGTTTTTGGCATATTTGATAAAAGACCGTATTACTAAAATCAGAAAAGGTTATGATGCAGATTCTCTTTTTGCAACTATATCTCGTTTCGTACTTATATCCGGCGGAGTAATGTATGTAATATGGCTTCTTGCTAATCACAAGGGTATTCCTATTGTTTTGGTTATTCTTGGTGTAATTGTTCTCGGATACAGTTATTTTACGAATAAGATGGTACCAGGAAGACACTTTTATGCTTTAGGCGGAAATGCCAAAGCAACAAGAATGTCGGGTATTGATACCAAGAAGATTATGTTTTTTGCATATACGAACATGGGCTTTCTTGCTGCTGTTGCAGGACTTGTTGTTGCAGGCCGTTTTAACTCGGCAAATCCTACAGCAGGAACACTTTATGAGTTGGATGCAATAGGTGCTTGTTTTATCGGCGGTGCTTCTGCTTACGGCGGAACAGGTACAGTAGGCGGTTCAGTTGTTGGTGCAATGTTTATGGGTGTTTTGAATAATGGTATGTCTTATCTCGGTCTTGACGCAAACTGGCAGAAGACTGTAAAAGGTCTAGTCGTTTTGGCGGCAGTCGTATTTGATGTACTTTCGAAAAGAAATTCCAAGTCGAAGTAATATAAAAATTCCCTGAAAATATTTATTTTTTTCAGGGAATTTTTTTGTTTAATTGCTTATTATATTTACCCGCGATGATTAGGTATGGTTATGAAAAATAAATCTCGAAATGCTTCCATACGGCGAAAACTTACAATTTTAATAATTCTTCTTATAATTCCAGTATCTACCGGAATAGGTTTTTTTGCGTATTATCAGGCTCATAGCGCTGCAAGAAAACAACTTGCTGAAAATGCTCCAATTGTTGCCCGTTTCGGAGCAAATCAAATTGCAAACAAGCTCGATGTTTATATAACTGCTGTTGAAGGTGTCGCCAAGCGGTCGGAGATCCGGTCAATGGAATGGAAGCTTCAGGAAGTTGTCTTAAAACAGGAAGCAGCGCGTCTTAGGTTTGTGGACATGGGATTAGTTTATCCATCCGGCGAAATGATGTTTGCTAGCGGAAACATTTATAGCCTGAAAGATAGCGATTTTATTAAAACAGCTTTATCAGGAATTGCATCTATTTCAAATATTGATGTATTGATTAAAGATAAGAAAACGATCATGTATGTCGCAGTTCCTGTAAGAGGTAATGATAATAAAACAGCCGGGGTTTTAGTTGCTCAAATTGATACCGAATGGCTTTCATTAATTTCAGATAATATGATGTACGGAGCGAACGGATATTCTATTATTATAGATAATCAGGGAATTATTATAGGTCATCATGACCGTTCGCTGATACTTAACAAACGAAATTTTATTAAAGAAGCTGAAACAAAATCTGACATGGCTGATATTGCCCGTATGTTTAAACGTATGCTTGCCGGTGAAAACGGTTATGAAGAAATAATTTACGATGGCAAGGAAAGATTTTTCGGGTTTTCGCCAATAGGTAAAATCGGTTGGTCTGTGGCTGTCGGTTCTGACAAAGTAAATGTTTTCAGACCGATAGACAATATGAGACAGGGAATCGTTATCGCTTCCGTTGGTTTCATCTTAATTGGTATAATCTTTGCATTTTTTCTAGCCCGTTCCATAACTGCACCGGTTCTGAATGCTGTTGATGTAATTAAAACGCTTTCAGAAGGAAATTTGACATGCAGAATAACTTCCCGGAGCGGTGATGAAATCGGAAGAATGGCTGGGTATTTTAATAATTTTATCGAGAATCTTCACTCAATAATAAAAAATATATCTCATAATGCATCCGATCTTTCAGATAGAGCTGATGCAATGTCTGTTTCCGCTGATCAGTTCTCAGAAAACGCTCAAAGTCAGGCGTCAGCTGCAGAAGAAATAACAGCTACAATTGAGCAGATTTCTGCGGGCATTGAAAATATCAATGTCGAATCAGTAGATCAGTTTAAAGATCTCGGCGGATTTATAGAAAAAATTTCCAAGCTCTATCAAAACATGAAGGAAATGGGATTGAATCTTGAGCAAACGCTTTCAATATCAGATGAAATAGCGTATACCGCTAAATCAAGTGAAAGCTCTCTTCATGCGATGACTGACAGTATGACAAGTATTCTTGACAGTTCAAAGGAAATGACCGGAATTGTTGATATTATAAATAATATTTCTGAGCAGATTAATCTTCTTTCTCTTAATGCGGCCATCGAAGCGGCAAGAGCGGGAGAGGCTGGACGAGGGTTTGCGGTTGTCGCTGATGAAATTTCCAAACTTGCAGATCAGACAGCTTCGAGCATAAAGGAAATAGACAGATTTATTCAGCAGAATAATGAACAGATCAGCAGAGGGCAGTCAAGTGTAGAATCGGCTAATATGACTATATCGAAAGTTATTGAAAATATAAGCATAATAAGCGGTATGATGAATGATCTTGGAAAATTTATGCAAAGCCAGCTGCAAATTAATGAAACTGTAAATTCTGAAGCACTACGAATGCGGACACGTTCAGAGCAAATTAAAACTGCTACAGAAGAACAGAAAAATGCCATTGGTGAAATTGTCCGCTCGATATCTTCCATTAACGACAATACTCAGGTCAATGCTACAAGTGCGCACGATTTGGCTGGAAACGTTGAAGGACTTTCCAAAATGGCTGAAGAACTTGAACATGATGTGACATTTTTCAAAGTCTAGTCCTCAAATGTTAACAATAAAAAAGGACGCCTCGGCGTCCTTTTTTATTGTTAAGTCATCTTAATTTATCTTTTTAGATTTATCAATTCCTGAAGCATCTGATCGGAAGTTGTTATCGTTCTTGAATTGGCCTGAAAACCTCTCTGAGTGATGATCATGTCTGTGAACTGATCTGATAAATCGACATTACTCATTTCAAGAGCACCTGCAACGATCTTTCCGCGTCCGCCCTGATTAGCTTCTCCGATATTAGCAAGTCCGGAGTTATTGGATACTTCAAAAAGATTTTCACCGACTGCAGTTAAACCGCCGGGATTAGTGAAAACAGCCATTGCAACCTGTCCGATCGCCTGTTTAACGCCGTTTGAATATACTCCGGTAATAACACCTGAATTGTCGATATTAAATCCTTCCATGTAACCCATTGAGTAACCGTCTTGTTCTACCGCCTTTGTTGTAGAAGGTGATGAGAACTGGGTTATTCCCTCAACGAGTCCGGATTTGCCGAGATCGAGACGGATATTTCTAACATTAGGATCTCCGTCAATTCTGTAATTGAGATTCGCGAAAATATTTCCCTGGTTGATGCCGTCGGCTGTTCCTTCATCATTGGCTGCAATTAGCCTGCCGTCAGGAGAAAATCTAAGAATCATTTTACTCGATGAATTTTCCTGATTAGCACCTTCCATTCCGGGAATGTCAAGAGTTACAGGACCGTTAGCATCGCTCATTGATGCTGATGCTGTCCATTCATTCACTCCGGTATGCCATAGGTTTAATGTCATTCTATGAGGATTCCCGAGATTATCATAAACATCGATATTGGTTGTAACTGCCGCGGAAGCTATCATTTTAGGAGTTGCATTTTCAGGAAGAACAGGTTTCTTGGAATCAAGATTACATTTATACTTAACTACAGATGTTTCTTTTGCTTCAACCTTGCTGTATATAGGAACAACTACATCCTGCGGAGTGCCCTTTGAGTTAAGGATCATTTCTCCTTCCTCATTACGTTCAGCCATCCATCCCTGAACCTTGAGTCCGTTTGCAGGATTTACAAGATTGCCGTCTCTGTCGAGTGAAAAAGTTCCGGCGCGTGTGAAGAAATTCTTATCGCCGTTAGAAACCATAAAAAAACCGTCACCAGATATCGCAAGATCGGTTTGATTTCCTGTTGTCTGAATGCTTCCTTGAGTAAAAATTCTGTCAATAGAAGCGATTGTCATTCCGAGTCCGACCTGTTTAGGGTTTACTCCTCCGACATTTTCTTCGGGTTTTGCGGCTCCTGAAAGTGTTTGGGAGAGCATGTCCTGAAATGTCACTCTGCTCGTTTTGAATCCGTACGTGTTGACGTTGGAAATGTTATTTCCTATAACGTCCATTCTGGTCTGATGATTTTTTAGACCGGAAACGCCGGAAAAAAGGGAACGCATCATAGTTGGTACTCTCCGCTAGAAATTATTTTGTTATACTTTCGGAACCAGTCCGTGTTTTATTATCGTAATAATCCTTCAATTGAATGAGATTATTTTCTCCGCTTTTTGTGGATTCGTATTCCTTTTTGCTGTTTTCGTATGCATTTGCTGCTTTTGAATAGTCGTCGCGGTTTATCACTCTTTGAGGCGTTTCCGCCTGATAAGACCTTGTTTCTTCAGCAGGAAAAACCGCACTCACCGTATCCGGTGATACCGGAGTATTTCCTACCATCAGGTAAACCTTGTCCTGATCGCGTCTGATATGTGTTACAACACCTTCGGTAACTCTTCCCGTTTCTTGGTCGAATGCCTGAATTTTTTTGCCGAGCATGGAATAAGCTTCATTCATTCCTGCTTTTGTGTTCATTTTTTTCATCTCGACATTTATATTGTTCATCTGCTCAAGAGAAGAAAACTGCGCCATCTGGGCTATGAACTGTTTATCTTCCATAGGCTGAGTCGGATCCTGATGACTTAGTTCGGTAATGAGAAGTTTCAGGAACGAATCCTTTCCTAGAGTTTCTCCGTAATGTTTTCCTTCACTTTTATGTTTCTGATTTACTTCGTTAGCCGCACGGTTTGTTTCAGCCATCTGTTCAGGCGTAAGTTTCGTGCTTATTTTAGGTGCGTTTGTAACTGTATTAGGCATATTCCCTCACACTACCAGATTGAGATGTCCGTCATAATGTAAAGCATCAGCAGAGTAAACTGCGGTTGTTTCTTTTACATCCGGCATAATGTTTTTTTCCGGAACAAAGTGTCTATTTTCACCGCTGTTTTCGTTTTTGACGCTGACTTTCATTTCACCGATTGAAATTCCGCCGGATGATAATGAATTTTTTAATTCTTCAATATTCAATAGCAGAAGTTCTTTTGCTTCTTCGGTCGCTACTGTAAAATTTGCTTTTATAATTCCGTTCTCCATTTCCATTTTAACACGCATATCACCCAGATTTTCAGGATTCATCTTAATGGTAATATCTGCGTTTTTATCATTACGGACATTTATGCGGGAATTATTTAGTATTTCTTTTAACTGATCAGAAAACGGAGTTTTTGAAGCAGTATTAATTTCAGCCTTGAATTCACGGTCGTTTCTGATATTAGAACTGTTCTTGTCGAATGAAAAAAAGTTTCCGTCACTTGTTTCTTTTCTGTTTGAAGATGAAAGACTTGTAACAGTATTCAATTCCTCACTGATCTTTACATTAAGATTGATATCATTCTTTTTTGATACTTCAACTGCAGCTGAATTTTCTGCAGCTTTTGCCGTTTTTACGTGATCGGACTTATTGTTAATTCTGGTTTTATGTTTTGTTTCAAGTTCATTAAAAATAAAATCTTTTGCATGAGTTGATTTATTTTCAGTATCTTTGACTTTTTCTTTTGATATGAACTTTTTACCTTTTAAGAAATCAGATATGATATTTTCATTTTTATCATTCGTTTTTTTGTCCGGCAATCCCGAAATTATTCCGTTTTGATTATTGAAAATATTCTTGCTAAGCGTGTTTGAAGCTCTCGCTGCGGTTTTAATATTTTCGGAATTAGATATATTGCCGTCCTGTGATTTTTGCAGTTGGCTTTTATTTAATATTGAAAAAATTGCATTATTAGCCTTTCTTAGTGTTTCAGAGATTTGATCAGCAGGTGTATTTTCCTTTTCCGTTTTAGAGGCGGTTTTATTATCTTTTTTATTTTCGGTTTTTATTTTTTTCAAATCAGCATTATCCGATGAAAGCACATTGTCTTCTTTTTGAACAGGCAAAGCTTTTATATCTTCAGGTTTATTATTTATTATTTCTTTTTCTGTAAGTATATCTGAATTATCAGTTTCATTTATATCAAATTTATTTTCATTCGCTTCAAATGAACTTTTTTCGTTTGAGGTATCCTGCGGAGTTTTTTCTGCAATATTTCTAAGATTATCAGATGCGTTTTTAACTGATTCTGCGAAAAGTGATGCGAATGCGTCATTTCCTTTTTCGGTATTTTTAGGTTCCGGAAGCTCTTCTGAGCGTCTGCTCTTTAAAATCTCGCTGAAATTTATCATCATAGTCTCCCTAAGAGATAATCGAATCATTTGTTAAAATGCTGAAGTAAAAAATGTTTGAAAAATCATCCAATTTTCATTCATTTGGCTTGAGGTATATATGAACGTTGAAATTCTTTCTATCGGAACCGAAATTCTTCTCGGTGATATTGTTAATACAAATGCAGCATTTCTTTCCCGCCGTCTTGCCGCAATGGGCATGAATCTATATCGTCAGTCAGTTGTCGGAGACAATCTGGGACGAGTGGTGGCGGCTATATCTGAATCTTTTTCACGTGCTGATATGATAATTACAACCGGCGGTCTGGGCCCGACCGAAGATGATCTCACTAAAGAAGCTGTTGCAGAGTATTTCGGTATAAAAATGATTCTTGATGAGAAGTCGGCTGATGCTCTCAGATTGTTTTTTGAGAAACTGGGCAGACCAATGACTGAAAACAATATGCGTCAGGCATATTTTCCCGAAGAGTCAATTATTGTAAAAAACGACCGGGGAACTGCTCCTGCTTGTATCGTTGAAAAAGACGGAAAGGTGATAATTGTTCTTCCCGGACCTCCTAGAGAGATGAGTTATGTTTTTGAAAATGAAATCGAGCCGTATCTTTCAAAATTTAATGATTCCGTTATCAAATCGCTGACGCTTAAAATGTTCGGAATAGGCGAAAGCAAAATGGAAGATTCTGTAAAGGATCTGATTTCCAAGTCTTCCAATCCGACAATTGCGCCTTATGCGAAGACAGGCGAGAGTGAGCTTAGAATCAGTGCCAAGGCGGCATCTGAAGAAGAAGCCTCGGCACTGATTAAGCCGGTTGAGTCTGAAATCCGTCAGCGTCTCGGTGAATTTATTTACGGTACTAATTCGGATTCTTTAGCAAGTGTGCTAGTTCAAAAGTGCAGAGAAAAGAATATAACTTTTGCATCTGCTGAATCCTGTACGGGCGGAATGATATCATCAATGATAACATCCGTAGCGGGTTCTTCTGATGTTTTTGCCGGCGGAATAATAGCTTATTCTAATGATGTTAAGACAGGAATTCTCAGGGTAAATCCTGAAACTGTTGAAAAATACGGAGCTGTCAGTGAAGAGTGTGCGGCAGAAATGTGTACTGGATGCGCTCAGTTGTTTTCTGTTGATGCGGCTTTTGCGGTAACCGGGATTGCAGGACCCGGCGGAGGAAGCGTCGAAAAACCTGTCGGTACTGTTTGTTTCGGATTTTATTATAAAGGGGATATTCAAACCGTTAAAATGCATTTCGGCGGTGACAGAGAGATGGTAAGAATCCGTTCAGCTATGTTTGTACTTGATGCTTTAAGAAGGGGTGCAGATAAACTTTGCTGAAAAAGGCTTGCAGTTTTAAGTTAATTGTTATAGAATAAAGTTGATATTTATTGATCAAAGTTTATGATAGGTTACCGGAGGTAGTTCAATGCGTTTATTATTTAGTTTATTGGTTACGGTTATTGTTTTTTCTTTTTCGACACTGAAAT
The DNA here is from genome assembly GCA_023396615.1 of Spirochaetota bacterium. Classification (GTDB taxonomy): domain Bacteria; phylum Spirochaetota; class UBA4802; order UBA4802; family JAFGJZ01; genus JAKJGA01. The sequence goes on from JAEWVM010000076.1 coordinate 32,310, forward strand.
CACAGGAAAAAAAATCAGAAGGGACTGATAAATCTCTGACGTCAGAAAGTCTAATGAATGAAGCAAAGGATCTTGATAATCAGATACTTGATCTTTCAAAAAAAATTACGGAAACGGTTAAAAAATATAATCTTTCATCTGCAAAAGAAATCCCGGTTCTTCCTTTTCAGGTTTCTTATGAGGCAAAAGACGGTTATATTCTTATTACCCGTTATTTTATTCTAAAGGATGAAGTTACCGGTAAGTTGAATGGAAGCAGAGAAAAGAAAATGAAACTATATCTTTCCGGAGACAGTATTTCTAAAATTGAATCAGTAATATATGAAAAGGAAAACAGTAAGTTTACAACTAATATTGTAACGATTGTTGATCCAACTCCTTTATCTGCAGGAACTGATGATGTAACTTTTAACCATTCAGTGAATGATAAGATACGTACTGGAAGTAAACCATTAGGCGAGATTCGAAACACAACGGCATTTCCAATAAGAAATAATATCAAAAGAGATTTTTACATTCCGCATCTTGAGTATTTCTATTCACTGATATTGAGCATCGGCGAAACATATCAGAAGGGAATAAAGGATAGTGATGCGATTATGCAGAATATTCTTAAAAATTCGACAAATTATTAAATCAATATCTCATTGACAGTTTTTAGTGATTTAGGCGAATGAATAAGCGGCTCAGGCCGCTTATTTTACGTTTGAGGCAAAACAATGAAATATTTGGTAACCGGTTCTGCCGGATTCATCGGATTTCATCTTTCAAAGCTTCTTTTGAAAGAAGGTCATGAGATAGTCGGTGTCGATAATCTTAATTCTTATTATCAGGTAAGTCTGAAATCCGCAAGAAATGAAATTCTTCTTAAGAATAAGAACTACAGTTTTCATCACAAAGATATTTCTGACCGCGAATTTATACTGAAGCTTTTTAGTGATGAAAAGTTTGACGTTGTAATAAATCTTGCTGCTCAGGCAGGCGTTCGCTATTCGCTTGATAATCCTTCCGCCTATATAGGAAGTAATATTGACGGATTTTTGTCAATACTTGAAGGATGCAGAAACAATCCCGTAAAACATTTAGTTTATGCTTCCAGCTCATCAGTTTACGGCGCTAACAAGAAAACTCCTTTTTCAGAAAGCGATTACGTTGATAATCCCATATCGTTATATGCAGCTACGAAAAAAAGCAATGAGTTGATGGCTCACTGCTATTCGCATCTTTTCGATATTCCTGCAAGCGGGCTTAGGTTTTTTACGGTTTACGGCGAATACGGAAGACCTGATATGGCGTATTTTAAATTTACAGATAAAATTGTCCAAGGTCAGGAAATTGAGGTTTATAATAACGGTGATATGCTGAGAGATTTTACTTTTGTGGATGATATTGTTTCCGGAATAATGTCGGTGGCTTCTCATATTCCTCAGCCGGGTTATTCCGCCGAAAGCGGTGCAAAACATATAGTTTATAATATCGGAAACAATAATCCTGTTAAGCTTGAGTATTTCATTGAAGTTCTTGAGAAAAATCTCGGAACAAAAGCATTAAAGAAATATATGCCGATGCAGCCGGGTGACGTATACTCAACATTTGCAGATATTTCTCTGCTTAACTCTAAAACCGGATGGAAACCTAAAACATCTATAGAAGAAGGTCTTGCGCGTTTTGTTGAATGGTATAAAAGTTTTTACAGGTGAAGTTATGATTTAAAACGATAAAGGGGCTGTCGAAAGACAGCCGTTATTATGCTCAAATAAAATACCCCGGAAGAACCGGGGTATTATGAGCGGGTAGTGGGAATCGAACCCACGCAATCAGCTTGGAAGGCTGAAGTTCTACCATTGAACTACACCCGCAATTGCTTATGTATCCATAAAAAAGAAATGGATATTATTGTCAAATATATTTCTAAGAATTTAGTGAAAAATCTGATAATTAGATTTTTCATTAGTCTTTAAAATAATATTAGATGTTAAAAACCCATTTATCGAATTATAAAAAATAATTTGAAATAACTAATTTTTTAAATTTAATGTTTTTTATTATGAATCTTTGTCAAAATTAAAAATACTTGCGCTTCTTTTGTATATCAGTTATTTTGAAATTCATGGAGTTGAAGATGAAATACATATTGCTATTGCTGATAATTGTTTTTTCGGCTGGCTGTACCCGCAAGATTCAATTTGAAGTTGAACCGAACAATAATTTAAATGAAGCTAATGAGATAAATATTAAATCTGAAGTAAAAGGAAAAATTTCATCTGCTTCAGATAAAGATTATTTCACGTTTTCTACAGACTCTGAAGTTAATGTGAGAATCGAAGTTTCTGCTCTAAAGGGTATTAATCATGCATTCGGTGTTTTTTCAGCATCCGGCGGAGAGGGAGCGGTAATTAAATATGTCGATGATGCGCGTAAATCCTCGCCTGAAAAAATAGCGAATCTGACTCTTTCAAAAGGTAAATATTATATAGCTGTCAGTCACGGTGAACGTGATGAAAAAAAAGGGGATGATTCGGCAGAGTATGTTCTCTCCATTTATCCGTCAGACAGTTCTATCTCGGAAATTGAACCTAATGATTTTTTTGATTCAGCCCAGAAAATTGAATATGGATCTGAAATTACAGGATATTTCTCGCCTGCTTTTAATAAACTCAATCAGAATAGTAAAGGCAGATATAGAGAAGAGGATATTTTTTATTTTTCGGTAGATGCTTCAGAAGAAAATCCGGCAGTCATTGATGTTTCTTTAAGTGCGGTAAAAGGCATTAATTCAGTTATAGAAATATGTGATGCCGACGGTAATTCTGTTTTTACGGCAGATTTTTCCGGTGAAGGTAAAGCTGAATCCGTAAACGGGCTGGGCCTCATGAAGAGCGGAAATTATTACGTTCGGATATATTCGAAATCTATGACGGAAAATTCAGAAGAAAAATATTACTTTTCGCTGAAGAAGGGTAATTTTTCTCCGGATAGAGAACTTGAAAGCAATGATGATTTCGGAAAAGCCAATCCTCTTCAGGATAAAATATCAGGAACGGTATCTGATTCGAAAGATATTGATTATTTTTTCAGATCAAGTGAATCCGGAAGATTTTATTCCGTAACAGTTCTCGGCAAGGCTGTTAAGGCATCCATATTTGATAAATCGTACAGAAAATTATATTCTTCTGATAATACTTCCGGTTCAATTATTTTCCCGAATATATTTTGTGACGGAGGTTATTATATATCAGTTTCATCCAGACATACATCGGAACCTCAGGATTATACCGTTTCTATTTCCGAATATGAAGCGGAAAAAGAATTTGAAACAGAGCCTAATGATACTATCAAGTCAGCAGAAGCCGTTGAAGATTCAGTTAAAGGATATTATTCTTACAGCGGTGATAAGGATTATTATAAAATTAATCCTGGATCGAGAGAGAAAATAAAGTTTAAAATAAGAGGTATTGATGATACGGAGATGACTTTTTCGGTTACGGATCCTCTCGGTTACCGGATAAAAACCGTATCTGTAAAAGGATCATCCGAAATCGAATTCTCGGAAACTATAGATGTTTCTGCTTATTTGATTGTTGAATTTTCAGGAAATGTTTCTGATTCAGATTACAGCATTGATATGATAAAACAGAGGTGAATATGAAAATGATATTTATTTGGTTTCTGGCGGCTGCAGCTGCCTGTTCGGGAGGAAGTTCGGTAATGAAAAACGATCCGGTCATTTTAAGCGGATCAGCATCAAATACAAATCCTTCGGGGATTTCAGGCTCAGAGTTTAAGGTTCCGTATAATTATAATGTTAAACTTATTATTAAAGATTCAACTGTAAATAATCCAAATGACGATAAAAGATGTTTTTATAAAGTGTTTGTAAATAAGGTTGAAGCCGGAAGAAGTACCATCGGCCTAGAATCGCAGGAAAAACATATTGAATTCAAGCTTGAGAATAACAGACACCTTATTAAGGTTGAGAAATATGTTCTTAACGAAAAAAAAGGATCTTATGAGAAGGTTAATAATATTGATCAGCCTAAGCCTGATTTTATTTATTTTGATTCTTCAAGCGATAGAATTCTGATAATAGAATTAAATCACAAGTCGGCTTCGGGGAATAGCGGTGAATTTACGTTAAGTTTTGAAAAAAAATAAGAGGTGATTATATGAAAAAGACAGCTCTGCCGTTGATTTTTCTTGTTTTGTTATTTTGTTCAGGATGTTTTGACATCATTCAGTATTTTGAAGTCGACAAGGGAGTTTTTTCTTCAAAAATGAGAGTTTCTTTTTCGAAAGAATTTTCGAAAAATGAAACTTCTCTTCCTCAAAAAGACTCATTTCAGAATAATCCTAAATTAAAAGAACTTGGTTTTAAAATTAAAACATCGACTGTAAATACACAGTTTGATCAGCACATGATTATAGATATATCGGCACCGGAATCGGCTATCAAAAAGCGTATAGAGGATATGCCGTTCGGTCTTATTCCTTATAAGGATAAAGCAGGTCAGTACCTTTTTATTTTTAAAAATGAAAAAGAGGGTGGAAATACTGAAAGTGATAAAATGGCAAATATGATGATGGCATCGGTTAAATACAGGATGATGTTTGGAAAGAAAATGGTTCCTGCTGTATGTAAAATATTTACAGCGGAGAATCCCAAAGGTGCCGATGTTTCAATTGAAAAATTCGGAGATATTTCGTATGTCGACTTTCCGTTTATGAGTGTTTTCACAGGTGATGTAATTCTTCTATTTTCAACTTCAAAAAAGACTGATATTTCCGAGGCTCGCGATATACTACTTGCGAATATTGCAAAGAGAAAAGCAATTAACGAGAAGAAAGAAGAAGTACAGTCCGAAGAAAATGCTGATGTTGAAGCAGAAACTGAACAGGATGTCGAAAAAGTTCCAAATGAAGATATAGAAATTCAGTAATTTTAACTATCTTTAAAAGAGATCTCAATTTACCGGAATGTCTTTCCCGGCATTCCGGTAAATATTTTAACGTAGTTTAAAAAGTTATTGCAGAATTTTTATGCGACATAATATATTATCCTTATTGGATAATATATCCTTTTTTGGGGCGAAATGAAAAAAATAATACTATTTATGTCATTGCTTTTTTCGTTAGGACTTAACGCCGGGTCTGATTCTGCTTTTGCAAAAGCAAGTGATGATATGCGTTTTGATAATGCATATCAGTTTTATAGACTCGAACAGTATGATAAAGCTTTAATTCTTCTTCAGGAATATCTTGAAGTGTATGAGGACGGTTCTCACCGTGAAACCGCTTTTGATTATCTCGCCGGAATTTACTTTATGAGGTATGATTATCGGAAAGCGCTTAAAGTTTATCTTGCGCATTTTGAAGAATTCAGTGATACGGAAGAAGGCGTTCGGGCCTATTATAATGCGGGGATATGCTACCGTAAGATGGGAATGAAAGCAGATGCTGAAAAAGTTTTCACTACCATCATCAGTGAGTATTCAGCGTTTCAGTCCGCGTCAGATGCAAGAATGCAGCTTGATGTTCAGAATATAATAAAATAGTTTGAGGCAGTATGTTCAGGTTTTTGATTTCTCTGTTGTTGTTATTTCCTGTGTTGCTTTTTTCGCAGGGCGAGGTTTTTGTTTTGTGTTATCACACTTTTTTAGACAAGAAAAAGGTGGATACTGATATTTCTCCGGCCGAATTCGAGAGACATATTAATGAAATTGAATCAATAGGTTACCGTTTCGTCAGTATGGAAGATATATATCTTAATAGAGTATACGGTAAAAAAAATATTCTCCTGACTATTGATGACGGAAATCACAGTGTAAAAAATATTTATGAATCAGTTTTGATGAAAAAAAATATTAAACCGGTTTTATTTATATCTCCAGCAATAATCGGAAAAGTTAAGTATGCGTTGAAATCTGATGATCTAAAATATTACCAGGATTGCGGTGCTACATTGGGCGGACACGGTTATTATCATATGTATGTGAATGAAAAGCTGTATAACGATGACAGAGCGACATTTAACCGTGAGATATATCATTCAAAGAAATGGTTGGATCAGGTTTCCGGCAGAGAAACTAGAATATATGCCTATCCTTTCGGGGTTTTTTCTCCTGTTACAAAAGAACATCTTATTAAAGCCGGTTTCCGTGCTTCGTTTTCACTTAGACGCGGATATATGAAAGTTCCAATTTATATGAATGATGATCTTTTTGACCTTCCAAGATGGATGGTTACAAAAAGAAGCTGGCCGGAAATAATAAATAAGTTAAAGCGCGAAGCAGGCCGTTTTCCTGAAAACAACATGGCTTCTCAAAAAATTAAAAATACTTTGAGCGCAGACAAGGATTCCAAGAGCAGAAAACAAAAGATTCAAAAATAGTAGCAGATACCTGCTGTAAGTTCTCTGCTTCCGGTACCGTCTTCCTTGTTTAGAATATCCGTGATTCCGGCCTCTATCCTGAGGTCGTAAACGGGTATTGACACTTCTGCACCTGCGATGCAGTCATCAGTTGTTTTTCCGGAAAGCTTTACTGAAGCGGAAAAATAGGGCTGCATTTTTCCGGGTCCGGAAACTGTTGCGAAGAAATCCCCGGTTTTTTTACCTGAATTTATTTTTTGAATATGGTTTATACCAAGTGAGATGAGTTGCAGATTTAAAGAAGCATTATTGGATATTTCATAATGCTTTTTGCCTTTTACTTCGAATTTATTCCTGTCTTCACTGGTATAAATTTTTGAAACGATGCTCTTTAGATAAAAATAATCGTAATATGTAATTTGAAAACCTGTATAGATGCTTGTTTCAGTTACAGGATTATCAAATAAGACCTTATCGGATATTATTTCTTTCAATCCATTACTGGATTCCCCGGATATTCCTGCGAATAATTTGATCTTTTCATTAAATATTTTTAAAGCTATGTCTGAATTGCCTGAAAAGAAAACTTTCTCAGAAGTATATCCTTTTGCCGAAAAATATGAATTAAATTCAAAATGCTCTTTTGTATAATAAATACCTGCGAATGAGTTGTGAAAATTCAGTTTGGCGGTTTCATCACCTTCTCTGAAATCGGATCTGCCGAATCCCGCTGAAATCTCAGTCGTTAAATCAGGTGATAAATTGAAAACAATTACAGCTTTTGATGATTTTGATTTGTCGGTTATATCGTCGTCTGTCTGATTTAACATATTTAAAATACCTTTCGCTTCTATGAAAGGATTCGGTTCATAAAGCAAAGAATATGATGAATTCATGGTGATATTGCTTTTATTCTTTTGGTCAAAGTAAGATAAATTAAAACTGCTTTGTATCTTATCAGAGTGGATATATTTTGCCGACGATACGATTGCATCGGCGGAGTTTTTCTTTGTTCCGTTAAAACTATTTCCCGGTCTTGACATTTCTTTATCAGCAGAAACAGCAGCGTTGAAGTTGACTTCAAGAAGTCCGGAAGTATAATTTGCGTTCGCAGAAGTTAAACTTTTCCCGTTAGAGAAATATACTGAGTGAATTGAATTATTTCCGCATGAACCCTGCGTGATGATGTTTATTGATTTCCTTTTTTGAATGCTGTTTGAAGCTGTATGGTTTTTATCTGATACTTCAATTCTTGCAATTACCGAATTGGGCATATTTTTAAGTATATCGGCATTATTTCCGATGAAATTTCCGTTAATGAAGACGGAATATTCATTCAAAGCGGTAAATCTCTGTTTAAGGATATCATATACCGAATAATATCGTATCTGATTGAGTTCTTCCGGTGAAACTGTTTCTATAGAAGTGTTTAATTCTTCCGAAGATCTGCCTCCGAAAAGATTAATAGGTGTTTTATGTTTGCCGTAGAGATAGTCCGGATTAAATTTTTCCGCATATAAATTAAGAGAAAAAAATACTATTAAAAGCAGAGATTTTTTCATAACTATTCCGTTTGTTTTTACTATTACCGTTCTATTATGCTTTTTATGGCAAGCATTTTGCTTGACAGTTTAGGCGTCAAAATAATGCTTTCAAAGCCGTCGCTCTGACGGCGGGAGGAAGTCGGGTTAGAATCCCGCGCTGGTCCGCAACCGTGATTCGCTTAAAGCGATAAGCCGGATCTTCCCTGGGCCGAAACCTCGGGAACAAAGGTACGGTCTGACGTAAGTGTTTCACTTCGCAGGCATGCATTTCTTAAGTTTAGGCCCCATATTTAAAATGGGGGATTTATGAAAAAAAGATTTTTTCTATCTGCGGTAATTTGTATTTTTACAGCCGCAGGAATTTTCGCTGAGGAATCCGCGGAAAAGAACACTGCCTTAAAAGGCGAAGAGATTGTGATAAGCGCTTCAAAGCTTTCAACAACTTCTGAAAAAAGCGGATTATCCGTTACCGTGATTGATTCAAAACAAATTGAGAAAAGCGGTGCTTCAAAAGTGTATGAACTATTGAAAGTACAAAAAGGAATTTCTGTTTCAAATAGTTCAAAATTTGGAGGATTTACATCAGTATTTATGCGCGGTGCGAATTCTGATCATACAGTTGTTCTTGTTGACGGAATTAAAGTCAATGATCCATTATATGGCGGTTTTGATTTTGCTAATCTTTTACTAAATAATGTCGATCGTATTGAAATAGTCAGAGGAGCTCAATCAGTTGTTCACGGCTCTGATGCTTTGGGCGGTGTTATAAATATTGTCACCAAAAAAGCCAAAGGTGATGAAGCAAATTTCAGTATGGGGTATGGACGATATAATAATCAGAATGCTGCGCTTTCTTTGAGTCATGCCGGAGATAAAACAAATTTTTCTATGGGAGCATCATACGAAAAAGCGGACGGATTTTCGAAAGCAAAAGCAACTAGCGGAAGTTTTGAGGACGATGGATATAGAAATATTTCGTTTAATGCCAAGGGCGGATATGATTACAATGAAATGATCGGTGCAGAACTATTTTCATCTTTTAGCAGATCTGAATATGATATTGATGAAGATGCATATTATGATGATGAAAATTATACTCAAAAGAATAGTTCATTTACGATTGGAAGCGGATTAAGGTTTTCGCCGGTCGATGCCATTTCCTTGAAAAGCGGTTTTTCATATTATTATATGGATAAATTCACAAGAAATGATGCCGATTCTTCGGATGTAGAAAATCCCTTTTATCCTTCTGACTCAAAAACTTCAACTTTCAGCGGAGATCGTAAAAAAGTCGAAATTTCCGCGGAGTATCAATACGATTACTATCGTATTATTGGAGGATATGAGTATGTTTCAGAGTCATGCGAAAATAGTGCATCTGTAGGTGGGGCTACTCCTTCATTAGATGTTTACGATTATAAGAATCATAAAAATGCGCTATATGTAATGAATAGTTTTGATTATAATGGATATGCCGGAATTAGTGCTGGAGCACGTTATACAAAAACTTCAGAAGGTGAAAAAGCCGGAGTGTGGCATGTTTCAGCTTATGGAAATATTAAGGATTCCGGAACACGTATCCGTTCAAGTGCCGGAACAGGATTTAAAAACCCCAATCTTTATCAACTTTATGATTTATATTCCGGAAATAAAGATCTAAAGAGTGAAAGAAGCATTTATTATGATTTTGGAGTAACTCAGAAAATTCAAAAAATCGCTGAAATTGATGCAGGCTATTTTTATTCAAAGTTTAAAAACAGAATCGGATGGGATACTGAACCTCCGTACAAATGTATAAATATAGATAAAAGTTCATCTAAAGGTGTTGAGCTTTCAGTATCTGTAAACCCAGTTGAATTTCTTTCAGTTTTTGCAAATTATACATATACTATTTCAAAAGATGATAAAACAGATGAAGATTTGCTTAGAAGACCCCGCCATAAATATTCAGCGGGAATAAGTGTATTGATTATGCAAAAGACTGATGTTTCGTTAACATATGACTATACTGGTAAACGTTACGATACTTTCAATTATATGCCGGTAAAAGTTGATTCTTATTCAACAGTAAACGCGGTTGCTAATATCAACACTACAGAAAATAGTTCTGTATTCGTCAGAATAGATAATATTTTGAATAAAGAATATGAAGAAGTTAAAGGATATGATGCTGGAGGCATTAATGTCAGATGCGGTTTAAAAGGCAGATTTTGAATTTAACCAAGACATATATCTGAAAACGTATGAAATCAAAGCCGGAATCAACATGACTCCGGCTTTGATATTAAGTAAATATCCA
>JAEWVM010000121.1 GCA_023396615.1 Spirochaetota bacterium
GAAGCCATGCCTCCGCCATTAGTTCCGTAAACTCCGAATGAATGAGCCTCATCAAGATAAAGAAGAGCATTATATTTATTCTTAAGTACACAGAGTCCGGCAATGTCCGCTGAATCTCCATCCATACTGAAAACTGATTCAGTTATAATGAGTTTATTTCTGTCGGGGTTGTCCGATAAAATATTTTCAAGCTGAACAAGGTCATTGTGGGCATATCTGATAAACTCTGCATCAGATAATCTTGCTCCGTCTATTATGCTTGCATGGTTAAGCTTATCGGAAATGATCAAGTCTCCCTTTTTACACAAGGCCTGAATTATACCGACATTCGCATGATAACCGCTGTTGAAAACAAGAGCTTTTCTGTTATCAACCTGATAAAGGTTTTTTATTTCATTTTCGAGTTTGTCATAGAGTTCAAAATTTCCGCCGAGAAGTCTTGATGCAGAACTTCCGGGAGCATACTTATATGGACTTCGGTTAAGCTCTGAGTAAAATTCTTTCTGTAGTTCCGTATCATCGCAGAAGCCGAGATAATCATTCGAAGAAAAATTGAAAAGGGATTTGCCGTCTTTTTCGGTGATCTTTCCTCTCCGGTCGGAAATCTTTTTTAATGAACGGAGATTCCCTTCTTCAGAAAATATTTTGAGTTCGCGGGAAATTCTTTCATTAAAATTATTCATTTCAGAACCGAAATTATAGTCTGTATGCTGATTTTGAGTATTTCATCAATCTGACTTTCCGTTGTATTAATAGGAAGCCACCAGTAAATTGTATTTCCAAGAGGCCTTAGTATTACTCCGTTTTCTATTGATTTTGAATAAATTTTCGACATTGTTTCAGAATCAATAGGTTTACCTTTTTTGTCGATAAGATCAACAGCGGCAATCCAACCGAGATAACGGATGTCGGAAATGAAATCGTATTCGGATAAAGCTTTCAATCGGCTATGAAAAAAGAACATCGCTTTTTCGTTCGACTGCGGAAACTTGTCCCGTTTGTATATTTCAAGAGCTTTAACTGCTGCTGAGCAGGCTATTGGATTGCCGGTATAGCTGTGACCGTGAAAAAGAGTCTTAGTTCGGTCATCATCGTAAAATGCGTCAAATATTTCATCAGTAGAGGCAGTAACTGAAAGAGGCAGCCAGCCGCCCGTCAATGCCTTTGAAAAAACTGCGATGTCAGGAAGACTTATAATTTTATTCATGGCAAACATCGAACCTGTTCTGCCGAAGCCGGTTGCTACTTCGTCAAATATTACCAGAATGCCGTTGTCTTTTGCAAGTGAAGTTATCTTTTCGAGATAAGCTTCAGGATATATAATCATTCCTCCTGCTGCCTGTATGAGCGGTTCAATTATCAGAGCGCATATTTCATCATGATGTTCTTTGATTATGGTTTCTGCAGAAGCGAGGCATTCAAGCGAACAGCCTGTATCATTAGCATCAAAAGTAAATTCTGATTTTCTGTGCGGACATATTGAGCAGTTAGGAGATTTTGCCTTGTGTGTTTCAAACATAAGGGGATGAAAAATTTTGTGATAGAGGTCAACACCTCCAACGCTGACTGCGCCAAGTGTATCTCCGTGGTAACTGTTTTCAATCATCATGAATTTTGTTTTTTTAGTAATGCCTTTATTCTGCCAGAATTGAAAAGCCATTTTCAATGCGACTTCGTTTCCGGTTGAACCATTATCTGTGAAGAAATATCTGGAAAGCTTAACGGGAAGTATTTCATGAAGGGAATCGAAAAGCAAAGCAGCAGGTTTATGAGTAAAACCCGCGAACATGACATGTTCAAGAACAGTTCCCTGATCGGTTATTGCCTGAAGAATCTCTTTATTGCAATGACCGAGCGGAGAAGTCCACCATGATGAAACTGAATCATAGATTTTCCGGCCTTCAGGAGTAAAAAGAAAAATGCCTTCAGCACGGTCTATAACAACAGGAGAATGATGTTTCATCTGTGTGAAAGGATGCCATGAATGAGCTTTATCGGATGATAGAATTTTTTCTGTCATTTTATCCATATTCGCAATGGTGAATTTATTTTTAATTTATTTTGCCGTGCAGAAAAATAATTGCCGCAAAAATTATCATGCCGCTGAAAATTGCGAGTCTGCTCAAAATGAAAAGCTTGAGATAATTTTTAGGGAGAGTAAGTTTTCTTATTTTCAAAACAGCAGACAGATATGCAAGACCTGCAGTTAAAAGAAATAGACCAATAGTCGCCGAGTTAATGATCATAATGTATTGTTTCAGGAAACCCTGAGAAATAAAATACGAAAGAAAAATGATTATTATCGGATAAAGCATTACCTTCCGCATTGAATTAAATATCTTAACGATTTCATCGCGTTCGGTATCGGAAATCAGAAGATTCGCTTTTTCATTAAGTTTTCTGTTTAAGATTATTACCGAAGCAAGCACTGCAAACGCCGCAATCAGAAAATAGGTTTTCATATAGTCTCCGTATTGTTTTGAGAATTAATTTGTTCCTGTTGTTTCCGGTTAAGCCCCTTGTAGACAAGAGAGTAAGATTCGTCTATCATTTTATAAATTTCATTTTCTGAAATGCTGCCGTCGATGATTACAGTATTCCAGTGCTTTTTGTTCATATGATAGCCCGGTAAAATTTTGCCCTTATAATGTTCCCGTAGATGTAATGCCTTATCCGGATCGCATTTCAGATTTATTTTTAAAGGAGCTGTTTTGATATCAGTCAGAAGATAGATTTTGCCGGCTAATCTAATTGCAAGAACATCAAAATCAAAAGGAAAATCTTCGGTACTCCCTGATTTTTTCATACAATAATTGCGAATTCCCGTGAGATCCATACAACCAATTTATTATTTGACAATTTAATTGTCGCCAAAAATATTAGCGGTTGTCTGAATTTTGCTGCAATAGAGCGGGCATTTAATACATTTAGCAACAAAGGATTCTTCATGAATAAAATAAAAAAAGTTTATACGTTTAATTCCGAGAAAATCGACCAATGGATTGATTTTCTTTGCTCTCCTTTTGTTAATCTGTATAATAAATATCTTAATGTCAGTGATCCGCGCAGCCGTAATAGAAAAATTCTCCTGTTTGCTTTCTCTATTGTAATGCTTGATTATCTTTTTATCTGTTATCACGTAGACAGAAGTCCTTTTGATCTAGTTCCGTCAATACCTCAGATAGATACCCGTGATGAAATTAATGTGTATGTATCCGGTCTGGACGGCAAATCGATTTTAAAAGAAAAACGTCTTGTTGATAAAGGTTCATCCGATACTGACTACGCATATAGACTGGTGAGTTTCGTTTTTGCAGGTTCGAATTATGAAAATACCCGTCTTGCTGTTCCGATGACAGGCAAAATAAGAAACATCTGGTTTTATGAAGACAAGTGCGTTATTGATGTGAGATCGGAAATTATAAAGAATGATATTGAAGTAATTCCGTCTTCGGAAGAAACTTTCAGAAAAGCTCTAAGCCAAACCATCCTTGAAAATATTCCTTCAGTAAAAGAAGTTATCATAGCAGAAAGCGGAATTCCAAACAGAAAACTTTGGGAAACTTTTG
>JAEWVM010000135.1 GCA_023396615.1 Spirochaetota bacterium
TATCATGGCTGCGCCTGAATTGGCAATTATTAAATCAATATTTGATAGATGGATATTTCTAATTATACTTTTATTATAAACAGAATCTCCTGTAACATATAAGTTATATTGTGAATTATTTTTTATAATTTCTAAAATGTAACCATTGCCGTTACCTATCAAACTGCCGAATAATACTCTTTTGGCATGTATTGCGGGTACCGCTTTCACTTTAATTAACATTCCATCAATTTCAATTTCAGTTACTTCATTCCATTCAATAAATCGTATATCGTCATAAGATCCGTTTTCAAACACATTCCTTAAGCTTTTATGAGATATAATAATTGAATTTTTAGAAAGCATTTCCATTCCAAAATTATCAAAATGATCCTCATGCTTATGTGTTAATAACCATAAATTGACTTTATCAAAATCAGCTCTATCATAAGTGGGATTGTTTAATCTTTTAGTTTTAAAATATTTATAATCTTGAATATACCCCTCCGGACAGAGTACGGGGTCACATGCAATTTTAATATTATCTATTTGCAATACCCAAGTGGCACCGCCAATCCATTTTAATGAAACATTCATACGAATTCCTTATACCCTAACTTTTGCACAATTACTTACAACTTAATATTATCCCAATTTAATTCAATTCATAAAATCAATTCATTTCCGAAAATCCTTTCCGCAGAATTCGAACATGCCTCTGCAAAAATCTTCAACGAACTAAAAAAACACAGCTCCATAACCATTAAAATATTGCGTTGCACATTATTTCAAGTTTTGATTCAACAGTTTTTAAACGCGGCCATCATGAGTATAAATTGTTTTCAATAAAATGAAAGTGAAAACTGATAATATATTTTTACCAAACAAATAGAAAATCAATTAAGCCTCAAATCGGCTGTTATAATTGAATTGAATTAAAATCACAAAGTGAATTCTAAACTTTTTCTACAATCAATTAAATAATTTTATGACACCGAAACGCAAAGCAACCGCCGCCAAACCGAAGCGCAGCGTTAATTTATTATCATTCGAAACCGACGATAATAAAATTTATATTTCTATTATACATACTTGCGGAAACGCAAAAAACCTTACAGGAGGTGTAATTGTACCGATCCCGTTCGAAATTATGATCTGAGTGCTTCCTATTGTTTTATGACCAGTTCTATATTTTTGACCGTATTGCGATGGAACCAAAGGGGCCCACAAACCAAAAAATGAAACCTGTCCGCCATGTGTGTGTCCCGATAAAATTAAATCGATCTTCTTCAGAATGTTCGGGTTTATCCGCTCAATATAATCCGGATTATGAGATACTAATATATTGAATGAACTTTTAAGTTTTTTATTATCAGTTTCTAATAACTGGCGGTCCTCGTACAAATCGCCGACACCGTATATTTCAATTTCTCTAGTTCCGATTTTAATTCTTTGAGAGACATTATCTAATGATATTATTTGCGCTTTTTTCATTTCAACATAAGAAATCTCTTTGCTTTCCCAGTGATCATGATTACCAAGAACTGCACCTATAAAACATTTTGCTTTCAGATGCTTTAATTCCGAAAATGCTATCGGTATATATTTTGCATCTCTATGAACATAATCACCGCCCAACAGAATAATATCCGGATTAAGCTTGTTGACGCGCTCAACAAGCCTCTTTAGACGATTTTGAGAAAAATACGGACCCACGTGAATATCAGTAAGAAATACTATTTTAATTCCGGATGAATTATCACTATTAGATAAATTGTATTTTTTATTTACTAAAATATACGGCTCAATGAAAGAATAAATGAAACAAAGCAGACCGGATATAATAATTGAGATTAATATCTTTTTAATTTTAAGCCTCATGATAATTTTAATCCATTGCTTCTAAAGAATGAATGCGAGTGAATGCAGCGCAGTCCGAAAACCGCGCAGGAACAAAGTGAACACGGAGCGCAGTTTTTAACCGCAGTTATATGCTGCTAGTTTTTTTTGACCAATAAATTCTTCTTCAATATTTCCTTAGCAATTATATCCAATTCTTCAACAACTTCACTTTCTGTTGGATTTAAGGCAATTCGTTGAAGCTCTGGCAAAATTTCGGTTACAATTTCTTTTTGAATTAAATCCGGCATTTCTCGTACAACTTGAGTTAAAGACCAATATTTCCATGCATCATCGTTTGTTAATAAAATATTTTTCATTTCAGGGACAATATCTTTTCCTGCTTTTATCAGTAAAGGCGCTATTACACGAGCTACGGGCCAGTTCATGTCTTGAATCCAGACAAATAATTCTTTAAGAATTGGTTTATAATAAGGGTAACCGAATTTTGATAGTTGATATATTTTGACTGTATCATGTTTATCTGCTGGAATATATTTATCGAGCTCGGTCATTATAAATGCTCCTTCAATATCATTGTTAAAAAGTAATTGCACCTAACTGATTGGGCTACACAAAGTCGGCAAAGCGTTTGTGCGATGCTAGATGAAATTACTGTAAATTATAAACCATATAATTTTCTAACTTTTTTTCTTGTATTTGTTAATATAGAATTTTTAATTTCCGATAAAGAAGATTTAAATCTTTCAGGAAATTTTTCCTTATATTCTAAATATTCTTTTCTATTTGCACTCGTTAACATAATTTCATTTGCAGAAAGATCAGAAACTTTTTTTTGAAATTTTTTCAATAAAGAAATGTCATCAGAATCTAGCCATATCCCTTGTTTAACTATCATTTTTTCAATTAAAGTTACGATTTTACCTGCCCATATAATTGGATCTTTAATTTTAACTTGGTCTTCATACATTTGAATAATAATTTCGTAAATATTTGAATATGATTTTATTCTTTCATTGCGATATTCTTTTAAATCTTTTTTCTTCTCAATATTTTTTTGAACTAAATAAGATATAATTTGTGTAACAACAGCGCCAAATATTGCAGAACCGGCACTAACAATTGCAATAAATAATTTTTCATCCATTTTTAGAAATTTCCTCAGCAATTAGATTTAAGCAATTTCATCTAAAGCTCCTTGGCTAAACAAAGTTGCGTAACACCAGTAGAGCAATGTATTGCAGCCCGAAGCGCAGCGGAGCATATATTTCTTGTTAGACAGAGTTATCTTTTGGAACGCGTCTTTAATAAGTATATTCCTAAGATTAACCATATTAAAATAATCACAATCGGAAACCAGTTTATCTGTGACGCAATATAGATTGCAGTTGGTCCGTCAGCTCCACCTATTATTCCGATTGCGGCAGCATTTGAATTATTAAATAAATTAAATACTCCCTGAAATGCTGGCAAAAAACATACTGTTATCATAATTGAATTAATAATGAATAGTATAACCAATACTTTCCTTTTCAAATGATCTCCTTCCAAAATATAATTTCGTCTAACTACATATATATGCAATTCAATTTAATCCAAAAATCCAGTTCTCTTTCATAAAGCATTCCCTCTGCCCCTCGCATGTCTCAGCAATTACCACCAGCGAACCTAAGAAACACAACTCCATGAGCATTAAAATCTTTATGAATAATGTTTTTATAAAAGTCAAATCCGAAATAAACCGCCTGCCGCAGAAAGAATTACGTGCGCCCTCACCCCGCTACCGCGTGCCCTCTCCCAGAATGAAGCTCAAATCGGCAAAGCCGATGAAGAAAAACCATTCCCGGGAGAGGGCTTTCTATCAATATTTTACTGATTCAGCATGTATTAAATGATACTAATAACACCTAAATCGTCTGACGAAGTCGGACACCACTCGGGCGACCGCAGCATCCGGCGAAAAGCCGGTGCGAGGAATTCGCCCGACAAAAGCCAGGAGTGGGATCTCAAAGGGATGAGGAGCGGCGAC
>JAEWVM010000169.1 GCA_023396615.1 Spirochaetota bacterium
AGTGCTGTTGTAAAGTTCGAATCAACGGTAAAATCAGCCGTTTTTAATTTTTCAGAAAGAAGATCTTTCTTCTGCACTGCACCAATGTCTTTAAGCGCGTATACGGCGCCTATTCGCACATCTTCGGATGCGTTATTGAGTTGAACGGCAATATTGTCAGCTGCAGCTGTTATTTTAAGTTCTCCCGCAATGCTTAGAGCTTTTACCATAACACCGACATCGCTTTCTTTTGCCAAAAGATCAATGAGCATTTTTTCGAGCAGGCTTTTCTTTGAACTGTCTTTAACTGTCGGGATGAAATCAACAGCCTGTTTTCTTTCCTGGTTAATTCCGTACTTAATGGTTTTTTCAATCCATTCTGCTTTTTTTATGTCGGCTTCCTTGAGTTTCTTTTCACGATCAGCTTCTTTCTGTTTCCGAATCTTTTCTTTTTCTTCAGGCGTTATTTCCTTTTTTGCGGGTTCTTTTTTGGCAGCTGCAGCAGGTGCTTTCGTTTCCTTTTCGGCGGTTTTTGTTTCTGTTACTTTAGGTTTCGTTACGGTTTCGGGTTTTTTCTGCTGGGCGGATACCGTAGAAAAAAGTATTGTTATTATAGATAAGCAAATAATGCATCTGAATAAGTTCATTTAATCACCTTCGGAAAATACGGATAAATGCTTCTCGCTTCAATTGAATTATGTTTGTTTTTTCAATCCGTCAAGTCAAAAAGAGCTCTAAAAATGAGTTTACGAATTATGCTTATTTTGAAGAATGTCAATTTCAACATTGTCGTTACATTGTCCGCCGTAAAAAATAATTATGGAGAATTATATGAAATTAAACGAAAAACAGTACGAAACACTTGTTAAAATGCTTTATCTTGCGAACTGGGTTGTAGAAGAAAGTTCGGAAGATCCAAACAGCGATTATTCTGCTCTCGAACAGCATGTTCTGTCTATGGCTAAAGAATACGGATTTGATAAAAATGTTGTATTTGATGAAGAGTCCAAGTTAAGCTATCTGAGCGAAGAATACGAAGAATCAACAGATTTGTTTGATATCATCGACGGATATGAATCAGAGCTTATAAACAATACTCTTGCTCTTCATTTCGCGGAAGCTGAAGTAGACGAGAAATTTCCGTCGCTTGAAGGCGAAGAATTTGATGAAAAGGCTGATGAGCTTTCAGACAAATATTTCGAGAAATTTCAGAAGGAAGGACTTGATATTCTTCGTTTGAAATGACAGAATAATTCATAATTTCTTCATATTTTCGAAATAATAATCTAACACATGCTCCTTATTTTCACGTTGAAGAAAAAAAATAAGGAGCAAATTATGAAGAAAGTTCTTCTACTTGCATTATCCGGATTGGTACTTTCAACCGGACTTTTCTCGCAGAATGTATCGGTTGACGGAGCTATTCCGTCCTATTCCAAGAAATCCGGAATCTCCGGAAGTCTAAACTCAATCGGTTCGGATTCTCTTATAAATCTTATGGCTTTCTGGAGTGAAGGTTTTAAGAAGAGTTATCCTGGAGTTAAATTTCAAATCGAAGGTAAAGGATCTTCGACTGCGCCTCCGGCATTGATTGAAGGTTCCGCTCAGTTCGGTCCTATGTCAAGAAAGATGAAATCGTCAGAAATTGAAGCTTTCGTTAAAAAGTACGGATACAAACCAACTGAAATCGTTGTAGCTATTGATACACTTGCTGTATTCGTAAGCAAAGACAATCCCTTAAAATCACTTTCACTTCCTCAGATTGACGCGATTTTCTCAAAAACAAGAAACAGCAAATACGCTAAAGAAATTACACTTTGGAATCAAATCGGACTTTCGGGCGCATACAGCAATAAACCTATATCGCTTTATGGAAGAAATTCCGCATCCGGAACTTACGGTTATTTTAAAGAACACGCTCTTTATAAAGGCGATTTTAAAAATACGGTAAAAGAACAGCCGGGAAGCGCATCTGTAGTTCAGGGTGTTGAAAAAGACAAGTTCGCAATCGGTTATTCCGGCTTTGGTTACAAGACCAGCGGTGTAAAAGCTATTGCAATTGCACCGAAAGATGGTGCTGCTGCGGTAGAAGCCACTTATGCGAATGCCCTAAGCGGTAAATATCCGCTTTCAAGACACCTTTATATTTATGTAAACAAGGCCCCTGGAAAAGCTGTTGATCCTGCAATAAAGGAATTCATTGCTTACGTCCTGAGCAAAGAAGGTCAGCAGATCGTTGTAAAAGACGGTTACTTTCCTCTAACTGCCAATATGGCAAAACAGCAGCTGGATAAATTGAAATGATGCGATCTGCCAAAAAAGAGCTTATCAACAAAACCGCCCGGGCGTTATTCGCCGCGGGCGGCGTTTCGGTTCTAATTGTAATTATACTAATACTTATTTTTCTTTTTAAAGAAACCATTCCTGTATTTTCCGGTGCGGAAATTACAGGGAAAAATTCGATTTCTATTTCAAGCAAGATAATCGGTGCTTCAATCTCGGAGAGAGGAAACCTGATATCTTATGCTTTTCAAGGCGGTCTTTCGCTTGTTGACCGAAACGGCGCAAATGTTAGCCGGTTTGATTTACCCGAAAAAATTCTTTCAGCAGTATTCAAAAAAAATACTCTACTTGTTGCTGACGCCGATAAAATATATCTTTATGATTACAGATATATTTCTGACGGTTCGGCTTCGCTTGATTCAAATGCCGAACTGATTCCTTTGTTCCAGTGCCCTATGCCGAAAGGAATGAAAACGGCTGTAGTTTCATCCAAAGATGATACTTCCGTTGATATGATTTTTTACGGAGATAAACGCATTCAGCTCATCAAATATTCTCTAGGCGGAAATATCGAACAGGTTAAAATAGATACAGAAATTTTATCGGTTATAAAATCCGCTGAAGTTTATTTTGACGGATCATTGATAGCCGTTTCTGAAGACGGAAGAATATATGTTATCGATGAAAACGGTAATGTGAATGATATACTAAAGGAAGACGGAATAAGCGCCTTTGGAATGCTCACAGGAAAGAGAGGCTTCGTTGTTGCTGATTTAAACGGCAATATATCTGTATTCTCAAGTTCAAACAGGGAAGGCTCATCGAGTTTTCATAAAATTCACAAAATAGACTCTTGCGGAAAAAAGGTAACATCTATATCTCTGTCTGATAAAGACAGAACTTTTGCAGTCCTTTATGAAGACGGATCTATGAGACTGTATTATTCAACGACAGAAAAGCTTCTGCTTGAAATTGATGACTTAAACGGAAATATACTTATCAGCGGAAACGGTAAGAATCTTTTAAGCTATGGTTCTAAACTGGTTTTGTATGATGTTAAAAATAATCATCCTGATATAAGTTTCAAAGCGCTTTTCGGCAAAATTTGGTATGAAGGATATTCCGAACCAGGTTATGTCTGGCAGTCGACAGGCGGGGCAGATGATTTTGAACCCAAGTATTCACTGATGCCTCTTATTTTCGGAACAGTTAAGGGTTCTCTTTTTGCTCTATTATTCGCGGTGCCTCTTGCTTTGTGCGGTGCTCTATTCATGAATCAGTTCATGCACCCGGATCTTCAGAGGCTGATTAAACCGGCAGTTGAAATTATGGCCGGGCTTCCGAGTGTTATTATAGGATTTCTCGGCGGTTTATGGCTGGCTCCGGTACTTGAACAGTATCTGCCCGGAATACTTCTCGGTTTAGTTATTACTCCGGTTGCGGTTATCTTCGCAGGTCATCTGGTTGAGAAATTTTTTACCAAAAGCGGCGGAGAAATTTACGGAAAAGAAATATTCATTATATTACCGGTCATTGTTCTTGTTTTCGGAACTTCGATCATGTTTTCAAATGAAATAAGTACGCTTGTTTTTAACGGTGATTTTAAAGACTTTTTCTTTACCAAAACCGGAACACCTTATGACCAGAGAAACGCTATAGTTGTAGGTTTTGCCATGGGCTTTGCCGTAATTCCGGTTATTTTCTCTCTGGCAGAAGATGCTTTGTCTTTCGTTCCGAGAGAAATTATCGCCGGCTCGCTCGCATTGGGTCTTTCGCGCTGGCAGACAGTGAGCGGCGTAGTTTTAAAAGCAGCAAAAAGCGGAATAGTTTCGGCTGTCATGATAGGTTTCGGTCGTGCCGTAGGTGAAACAATGATTGTATTGATGGCAACAGGAAATACTCCTCTGATGTCGCTTTCACCGTTTAACGGATTCAGGACTCTGAGTGCCAATATTGCCGTTGAACTGCCTGAAACCGCTGTCGGAAGTTCTCCTTACAGAATACTTTTTCTGTCGGCATTAATATTGTTTATTTTTACCTTTGCGATAAATATACTTACAGGATTTATCCGCGGAAATATGAGGAAGGAATCCAAATGAAACTGGAAAAGACATATACCTATCTTCTAGCCTTTTCGATGCTTTGCATAATACTGATGGTTCTTGGAATCTTTACGATTGTTGCAATGAACGGTCTTCCTTATTTTTGGCTGAAAAACGTTGCAAAAGTTGAGATGACTGACGGCAAAGTATATTACGGTGAGATAGCGGGTGCAAACCCAAAAGCTGAAAACGGCAGTGAAACTAAACTTAAAGTCGGAAACAGAAAAATATACGGTCAAGATTTTCTCTGGATAAAAGATTCAGAAATAAAATCCGTATCATATCCGAAAGAAATAATCATGCTTGAGCGCGATGAATGGGGAAATGCCTATGGTATTATCCCTGACATCGGCGGAAAGGAATTTGATGATATACATTCTTCGGTAATGGATGATAAAAAAGAAATTTTGAGACTTGAGAAAGGCAGACTCCTTTCAATAAACGAGGAAATTTCTAAATTAAATCACAGGATTACGAAAAAAAGTGAAACCGGATTAGAAGATAAACTCGAGAAACTAAAAAATGAATCAGCAGTTATTGAAACTGATTTAAATTCAAAAAGAGAGCAGGCTTTATTAAAAGCATTTTCTCTCGTTCTGGCAGACGGTCAGACTGATGAATTAAAGTATTATGATATTGTAAAAAAATATCAACCGAATGATGTTTCAATATGCGGAAAAATTTGGATTTCCGTAAAACGCTTTTTTGAATTTATATTTGCCGATCCGCGCGAGTCGAATACTGAGGGCGGTATTTTCCCGGCGATTTTCGGAACAGTGATACTTGTAATTCTTATGAGCATATTTGTTTTTCCGCTTGGAGTAATAGCCGCGGTGTTCTTGAGCGAATATGCAAAAGAAGGATTTCTTGTTAAGATTATAAGAAATACGATTTATAACCTTGCAGGTGTTCCTTCGATAGTCTATGGTGTTTTCGGTCTCGGTTTTTTTGTATACGCGATGGGCGGAAGTATAGACCGGATTTTTTTCAGCGATTATCTCCCTTCACCGACATTCGGAACAGGCGGAATAATTTGGGGGGCATTGACGTTGGCGGTTTTGACTCTGCCGGTTGTAATAGTTGCATCGCTTGAAGGATTGAAATCTGTTCCTCATATGTACCGCGAAGGTTCATATTCTCTTGGTTCTACTAAATGGGAAGTCATAAAAGATGTAGTAATTCCCAACGCTATGCCTGGAATGCTCACCGGACTGATTCTTGCAATTTCAAGAGCTGCCGGGGAGGTTGCTCCGCTAATGATGACAGGTGTTGTAAAAAGCGCGGTTGCTCTTCCGTTTGATTTGAGTTTTCCGTTTATACATCTCGACAGAAAGTTCATGCATCTCGGATTTCATATATATGATGTCGGGTTTCAGTCCCCTAATATCGAGGCTGCCAGAGGAGTTGTTTTTAATACAACATTAATTCTTCTTATAATAGTTTTCGCACTTAATCTGACTGCTATACTAATAAGAAACAGAATAAGAAATAAATTGTCCAGAAGCGGAGTTTAAAATGTCAAAGGATAGATTTTCAGCAAACAACGAAATTGCAAGCCCGGTAATTGAGGTTTCAAATTTTGATTTTTACTATGGATCGGTTAAGTCTTTAAATTCGGTAAATATGAAAATTAAGCCGAAGACTACAACCGCGTTCATAGGGCCGAGCGGATGCGGTAAGTCTACGCTTCTGCGGAATTTTAACAGAATGAATGATCTGATTGAAGGTACAAAAACCGAAGGAGACATTCTTCTTCATGGTGAAAGCATATACCGTAAAGACTTGAATGTTACGGAACTAAGAAGTAAAGTCGGAATGGTTTTTCAGAAGTCGAATCCGTTTCCGATGACAATATTTGAAAATATTGCCTACGCACCTTTAAAAAAAGGCATAAAAAAGAGATCTTCTGATTTAGCAGATTTAGTTGAAGAATCGCTCCGCGGTGCCGCGTTATGGGATGAAGTTAAAGACAAGCTTCATAAGAGCGCTCTAGGTCTTTCAGGCGGACAGCAGCAGAGGCTTTGTATTGCAAGAGTTCTTGCGATGAAACCTGAAATCATTCTTATGGATGAACCGTGTTCAGCGCTTGATCCGATTTCGACAATGAAAATTGAGAATCTTATAGCGGAAATTGAAAAAGATTATACCATTGTTATCGTTACACATAATATGCAGCAGGCTGCAAGAGTTTCATCTTATACTGCGTTTATGTATGTCGGTGAGCTTATTGAATATAATTCGACAACGGATCTTTTCTCAAATCCTGTTGTGAAGCAGACCGAGGATTATATTACCGGAAGATTCGGCTGATTTCAGCCGGTCAACCTGTAATATAAAATTCGCTTTTAGTTGTAAGGTTTATGTGAGAGCTGACCTGGGATAGATTAAAAATAGACTGGGTTTCTGCCGTGGCTCCATAACAGCCGAAACGTATTTTTGACTTCGACGCAATATTTGAAGCACGGAGAAGGGAGCTTATCCCTGAAGAATCAATATATCTCAGATTTTCGAGATTTATTCCAACTGCAGCAGGATTCCTTTCCGTAACATCTTTAAAAACTATATCGAAACGCTTTGCTGTCGTAATCTCAAGTTTGCCGGTAAGGGAAATCTCTTCAACCGGTCCAATTTTTGATAAGTCTATTTTAAGCATAACTTATTATGCATCTTTTGATGAAATAGTCAATAATCTTATTATGTGTATTTGAAAAAAATTAATTTAAATTCATAAAAAACCGGATTTCTTTTAGTTTATCTGTTTGTATAGTTATTTTTTCTGTTGATGTGTCGGTATTAATTAAACGGATTCTATATATCCCGTTTGTGAGTCTTTGAAAGGGTGCGTCTGAATTTTTGAATTCAATTTTTTCATTTTTTAATATATTCCAGTCTTTATCGAAATTTCTGTAAATTTCGGTGAAAACGAATTTTTTGCCGGTAAGATTTTCGGCGCTCACTCCGCGATCAAGAACAAAAAATGTCATAAGATTTCTTTCTTTTGTTAGAGATATTCTTGAAGTTAGAATAATTTTTAGGGACAAACTGTCAATGTCGCTTTTGAGTTCAAAAAAAACCTGCATTGAACGGCTTTTTTCAATAAGATCAGCACTCTGTTCGACAGATTTGATGCTGAATGATTTATCTTCCAATATCGGTTTAATATTCTTTTCAACATTATTAGAGGAACATGACAATAGAAAGAGAAGTGAAGCTGCAATCTTTTTCATTTTCTATTTTTGCTTTTTATCAGAACAAAATCAATTCTCATCAATACTGTGTTGACCGATGATACTTTGACTTTGACGGCGTCTCCTATTGTATATTTTCTTCCCGTGCGTTTTCCTTTAGCCGCATATTCATCTTCAATAAAATAGTAAAAATCATCTGACATGTTTCTGAAAGGAACCATTCCTTCAACAGGCTTATCATTCAATAAAATATAAATTCCGAATTTGCTGACACCGCTGATGATTCCGTCAAATTCTCTGCCGATGCTGTTTTTCATTAAACGTGCCGATTTAAGCTTGAAAAGGTCACGTTCTGCTTTTTGAGCAATTCTTTCGAGTTTAGAGGAAGAATCACCGATGAAATAGAGTTTTTTGTCGGTGTAAGGACTTTCAGCTCTGTCAATATATGATTTAATCGCCCGGTGAACTATCAGATCCGGATATCGGCGTATCGGCGAAGTGAAGTGGGTGTAGTCGGTAAATCCAAGTCCGAAGTGTCCTTCCGGTTTTTCGCTGTAAACAGCCTGCATCATTGATTTTAATACAACGAAGTTGATGACGTGCTCATTAGGCAGATTTTTCACCTTATCAAGTACATTCTGGATAGATACTCCCAGAGATCCCTTTTCAAATCTGAAATTGACATTGAAAGAAGCTAAAAACTTTTTCATCGCATAAAGTTTTTCGGTGCTTGTTTTCTCATGTACCCTGTAGAGTGCAGGAACTTTGTTTTTTCTCAGCAAATGCGCTGCCGCCTCGTTTGCGCTAAGCATGGATTCTTCAACAATCGAATGAGCGCTTAAACGTTCCGAAAATACTATATCAGTGAATTTGCCTTCATGATAAACGAGTTCAGAATCGGCAAGATTCATGTCAATTCGTCCTGTCTTCATTCTCTGTTCTTTGAGAGATTTTGTAAATAAGTCAAGCGTCCGCAGAAGTTTTGCGATTTTGTCTTTTGACTGTGAATTTATAATTTCAGTTGCGTTTTTGTAAGTGAGACGTTTGTCAACTCTGATTGTGCTTCTGCAGAACTCGTATTTCTTAAGCTCGTTTTTTTTGTTGTAAGTGAGTATTGCCGTTAATGTAAGTTTGTCTTCTCCTTCACGAAGTGAGCAGAGTTTGTTGGAAATAATTTCGGGAAGCATCGGAATAACTTTGTTGCCGAGATAATATGAAGTTCCGCGCTTCATTGCTTCAGCATCTAGAGGAGAATCTTTTGCGATATGAGCGGAAACGTCTGCGATATGAACATACAGTACATTTTCTCTAAGTTTTTCTTCAAAAGAAATAGCGTCATCAAAGTCCTTGGCGGTTTCTCCGTCAATGGTCACTGTAAAGAGTTTGCGGAAATCCTTTCTGGATTTATATTCACTTTTAGGGATATTCTTAGTAATTTCGTGTTCTGAATCGAATCCGGAATACTGCGAAGGAAGAGAGTGCATCGATATAATGCGGGGAATATCATGAGATTCGTCATTTTCATCAACCCTTTCAACTATTTCGGATTCTGCATATCCGGCTAAAATTGAATTTTTAAGTCTTAGAAGAAGAATTTCGTCGTCTTTTATTTTTAATGAAGTCTTTGAAGCGCTGACCAGGGGTTCTTCGCCGAAAGTTATTTTTGAAAAAACGATTCCGTTTCTGATTTTATCGGCGATACCGTATTTAAGAGTTTCTTTCTTTCGGGAAATTTTTTTGACCCTGCAGAATATTGAATTTTTACGGATGTCGATGAATTCAATTATTACACTGTCTCCGGTTTCGGCACTTTTAGATTCTTCGTTGCGTATAGTAATTTCGACACCGTTAAGATTAGCTTTGAGCTGATGTTTTTCTTTATTTGTTATTTCAGCATTGAATGAAAAATCAGGATTGATTTGATAAGCGCTTTTTTTTAAAAGATAACCTGTATCTTTAAGCTGTTCAAGCGTGTCGGAAATTATCTGTATATCTCTTGAGGATATAGATGAATCTTTTTTCCCTTTCCGGGACTTGTTGTGAAGGGAAATAATTTTATTCGCGGAAAATGACTGATCCGGATTATTTTGAATTACTTCTATGATTTTTTTCGGTGATAAGGGCATTAAATGTTTTCTCTTTTTACTTCGTCTATTTCTTTTTCGATTTCTGTTATTCTATTTTCGAGATTTTCAATTTCCTGTACGGTAATTTCGACAAGAACACTGTTGATCTCGGTTTTGGAGCGCACAGCTTTTATAAGTTCAGCTCCGAGGCGTTCGTTGATTACTTTAATCTTATTTCTGCATTTCTGTTTTTCGATAGAAAGTTTTGTGGTTTTAGCATAGGATTCGACGTTTGTCGAAAATCTTTCGCAGAATTCAAGAAATATTGTTTTAGCATCGTTTAGAGCGCTCATATATTGTTTATACAGCAAAGATGCTTATCTGTCTATTCTTTTTCCGATGAAGTCTGATATAATTGTTCGGCATTCATTTTGTACGGCTTCAAAATAATCTTCCTGAAATTCTTTAGAGCAATAATTGCTGAAATACGCAGGAAAAGGAGCATCAATGGATACAGGTTCTTTTTTAACAGGATGAATGAAAGAAGTATGACAGGCATGAAGCAGAATATAAGATCGCTTTTCGGGATAACCGTATTTTAAATCGAAAATTATAGGAGATTTCAGACTTGAAAAGAAAGCCCGGATTTGATGTTTCCTTCCTGTATTAAGCATCAGAAGATGAAGAAGCGATGAAGGAGATTTTAATATTGTTTTATATGTGTGTGAAGCTTTTTCTCCGCTTCTTGACACATATGAGGTATCTTTTTCACGCTCAAGAAAAAAATCTTTTCTTTGAAATTCAGAAGAAATACCAGCCGGGTTATTAATTGTCACAGCCGTATATAATTTTAGTATCGACCGTTCTTTCATCATGTCAGTGAGACGTTCAGCTGCCTTTGATGTTTTTGCAAAAATTACGGCTCCGCTGACAGGACGGTCAAGTCTCTGAACAATACCGAGAAATACCTGTCCGGGTTTGGAATATTTCAACTTCAAATAATCCTTGAAGCCGTCCTGCAGTGATTTCTCACCTCGGTAATCCGACTGGGTCATTATCCCGGCACTTTTATTAACAACAAGAATGTGATTGTCTTCGAATAATACATTTTCTTCAGTCATGAATCAATACGAAATGTCATGCATCCAAATGTCAACAATGTAGAGGAAAAAGTTTATGGACTTTAATATAGAATTAAGTCATCGAAACTTTTCTTGACTTATAATTACTTTTTGAAAGTCTTGATGCGGGTAAATCAATGAATAAAAAAGAAGAGAAATTCTGTTCGTACTGCGAACATCGCGGAATGATAACAAATCCCGAGGATCATAAAGACGGTTCAAATCCGCTTATAGTGTGCCCTAAGTGTGTCGAAGCAGCGTGCAAGTGCGGTGGTAATGAACCTTATTATTATACTGACGGAAAGGAAATAATTGAATGTCCTTGCAGGTCAGTACGTATGAGAATAGACAGAGTTCATTATCTTTATGATGATGCCGGAATAGACCGCAAATACCGTTGGCATTTTATCAATGAATTTAACTGCAGAACGGAAAAAGAACATGCTGCCAAAAAAGCAGCTTATGATATCATAATGAATTACCCGAATGTTTCAAAAGGACTTTTTTTGTGGGGGAATCCCGGTACAGGAAAGACCTTTCTCTCTACAATAATTCTTACCGAACTTATAGCGCGTAAAGCTGTTAAGGGCAAATTTGTAAAAATATCCAGGACTTTTTTCGGAAGAATAAGAAATACCTTTTCTGATAAAAGCGAAGACTTCGGTATGGGTTACAAAATTGAACAGGAGCTCGCTGAATGCGAACTTCTGGTAATTGACGATTTCGGTGTTCAGCGTGACTCTGCGTGGGAGCAGGAAACTCTTTATAATCTTATCGACGCGCGTTATGAAGCTGAACGTCTTACGATTATTACTTCAAATTCCAACCCCGAAAAAGGCTTGAAAGAACTTTCCGAAGGACGTATTCTTTCAAGATTAAAGGAGATGACGAATATCATAGAATTATCCGGTACGGACAGAAGGGAAGCGCTTTGAATAGAATATTTCTTTCGTTCGGAAGTAATATCGGCGACAGAAGAAATTATATCGAAGAAGCGTTTCGAAGACTTGCAAACCATGGAAAAATTATAAATATAAGTGATATTATTGAAACCGAACCGGTTGATTTTACCGCACAGGATAAATTCTTGAACTGCGTTGCGGAATATAAATCGGATGAAACGCCGGAAGTTCTTTTAATTTCATTAAAAAATATTGAAAAAGAAATGGGAAGAGTTAAGACAATCGAGAAAGGACCGCGTATTATCGACATTGACATTCTTTTGTATGGAAGCACCGTTTTAAAATCTGAAAATCTTACGATTCCCCATAAATCCATGATTGATAGAAAATTTTTTTTAGAACTTCTTTTGTCTCTTGATCCGGAAATTAAAAATCCTGTTAACGGAAAACCATTCAAGGAGTATCTTGATGAAAGTAAAAACTATTATTGATTTCATTGAAATGAAGAAAAACAATGAGAAGATAAGCGTCATAACCTGTTATGATTATTCTTTTGCGCGTATCGTTGAAAAATCTTCAGTAGACATGATTCTCGTCGGTGATTCAGCGGGAATGGTTTTCGCAGGATATGACTCGACTATTCCTGTTACAATGGAAGAAATGATTTATCATTCAAAAAGTGTGCGCAGGGGAACTTCGAAATTCATTGTTGCTGATATGCCTTTTATGAGCTATCAGTCATCTGACCGGGACGGTTTGATTAATGCCGGAAGACTGCTGAAAGAAGGCGGCGTTAATGCCGTAAAAATAGAAGGCGGATTTTCAACGGCTCCTTTGATAAGAAAAATTACCGATGCTTCAATTCCGGTGATGGGTCATATAGGGCTTCAGCCCCAGTCTGTTAATATGACCGGCGGATATAAGGTTCAGGGGAAAAATGCCAAAGATTCGCAAAGAATTATCGAAGAAGCAAAGATTCTGGAGCAGGCAGGCGTATTTGCGATTGTTGTTGAACTTGTAGTAGAAGATGTTGCCCGCAAAGTATCAGAATCTGTTAATGTGCCTGTCATAGGTATAGGTGCAGGAAGATTCACCGACGGCCAGGTTCTTGTGATAAATGACATGCTTGGCGCGGATAGATCCTATCAGCGGAAGTATTTAAAAAAATATGCAGACATTGAAGGTGTTATTCTCGGGGCACTTGATGAATATTCATCTGATGTAAAAGATAAAAAGTTTCCTTCCGAAGAAAACTCGTTTATCTGATTTTGCGTTTTGGAATGAAAGGAATATCTTTTCCTTTTTTGTAAAGGTAGATAAGCGCAAACAGCACTGCCGTATCCAGAGCTGTAATTATTGCGAGATAAGTCAGATCACCGCCGTTATTCGAGCATCCGCAGGCGTTATATTTTCCGCTGATAACTGAAAATATTTTCAGAATTATTCCTGAAAAAAGAATCATTGCCGAAAGGAAAAATGCCGCTTTTCTTTTCGCTGAAAGAAAGACAAATATACCGCACGAAGCGACTAATCCGCTTGAAAGAAAAACAAAGAGTGCAAGAAATTCATCGGGCAGAATGCCGTATACGCGAGTCATTCTGATTTCGCTTTCTGGACAAAACAAAGCTGTAAAATTCTGCATCAGATAAAATCCGGCCGCGATGCGGATTACGGTATCAGTTATTTGTTTAATTCTTTTCATATTTGTATCCGGCAATCTGCCAAAGATTCATCCCGCTTTCAAAAATATAAATTGTATTGGGATAACCAAGCGAGTTTATGTACTTTGCCATAAGTATTAGATCAATTTTTTCTTCAGATGAATCATATATTACAATTTCGGCGGAATTTTTTATCTGCTGTGAATAGCTCATTATTGATTCAAAAACATTGCCGTTCCATGAAATGTTAACAGAAGAAGGAATATGTGTTTTTTCAAATAAGGCATTCTCTCTCGCGTCAATAAATAATGCCCCTGATTTGTTTTTATGAAGAGCTTCTACGGCATTTATTTTGGTAATATAACGAGGATAGTTATCCGTTTTAGGAATTATATCGAAACCTGATTTTATAAAAAAAGAAGAAACTGAAAACAGCAATCCTGCTAGAATAATAAAAATTATATCCCGCAGAAAGAAAGAATTAATAATTGTTAGCTGCAGTTTTCTGTTTTTCTTCTTCATGCTTTATCTGATCAATTGTAATGTCGAGTCTGGCAAATAGATCATAAAGATTCGGATCTATTTTGTTTTTTTCGGCTTCAGCACGCAGTATCTCAAGAGCCTTTGCGTGAGGAAGTGATTTTTTATACGGTCTGTCATTGGCCGTCAATGCATCATAAATATCGGCTATAGCAATCATTCTTGACTGAATAGGAATTTTGTCTTCTGTGAATCCGTTAGGATAACCGGTTCCGTCGAGTTTTTCATGATGCATGAGCGCTATTTCAGGAATTTTTCGGAATTCGCTCGGCCATGGAATCTTGCTTACAAAATTATACGTATGAAGCACGTGGCTTTCAATTTCTTTTCTTTCTTTGTCGTTGAGAGATCCTTTTTTAATGCTTAGATTCGATTTCACCTCATCCGTCATTATGTCGATGAGCTTTCCTTCAATATCGTAACATTTGATTTCAGCAATCTGTTTGTTTAAATTCTCAATTATCTCGGCAGGATTTGCCTCGGAAACAGTGGGTTCATTGAGAGCGACAATGGAATTCTTAATTTTTAGAACCATTTCAAGAAACTTGGATTTTTCTGTCTCAATTTTTTGGATAGAATTATTTTGATTTGCCTCGGCATTGTTGAAAAATTCTGACGTGTACTGAAGTTCAACATTTTTATAAAGATAATTGAGTTTAAGAATAAGATTCTGCAGTTCAAAAGGATACAGCTTTTTTTCTTTCATGAAAATGCTTGGATCAATATAAACCTTTCCGAAATCATGCAGAAGAGCCGCAAATTCGAGCTCTTTGATCTGAGTGTCCGTAAATTGATTCTGTGCAAAAGCTCCGCCTTTTTCAGTGTTGATTGCAAGAGCAAGACGGCGGCAGATTTCCGCAACGCGAAATGAGTGACCGGAAGTCGCCGGATCACGGGATTCTATTGCCGATACCGATGCTTTAACAAATTCTTCGAACTGATTCTGAATCTGCTGAATCATTCGGTTGTTTTCAATTGCAATTGCAGCCTGGGCCGCAACTGATTCCATGAGCGATTCATATCTGCGGTCAAAAGGACGGACTTTCTCGCGGAAGTCTTCTTCTGTATTTAGTGCGATTTCAAATGCTTCATTGCCGGTTGAAAAAGTAGGGTCAATAGGTTCTTTGCAATTGATGAGCTGAACGACTCCAATAACTTCATTCGCATGATTGCGCATAGGAATAACTATCATTGATGTTGAGCGGTAATTATTGCTTAAGTCGAATTTTTTGTTGAATGAAATGGGATCATTGGGAGAAAGTTTGTAAACATCAGGAATGTTAAGAACTTTTCCTGTAACAGCCACATAACCTGCTATTGAATTGGTATCAAAAGGAATAACGAATTCTTCAAGCGGAAGATCCTTTGAAAAAGTATGGGAATATTTGAATCGTATTCTTTTTCCGTTTTCATCTTCTTCAACAAGATAAATTGAACCCGCATCTGCTCCGGTTATTTTTTTCGAAAGCATTAAAATCTGCCTGAGAAGCTTCGGCATGTTTTTTTCGGTAGAAAGCGACCGGCCGATTTTTATCAGATCTTCCTGATCCTGTTTCATATCAAGAAGGCGCGCCAGATACTTGGCGCTTGATTTGCGGTCCTTCATTCTCTGTTCGAGTAGCCGGAACTGATATGAAGTCGTGAAAAGGAATTCGCTGAGAGAAAGATTATTTTCCCATACAAACGCGACTTGCGCATTGGTTTCAAGATTATGATTATCTTCCTCGATATGTACTGCAAAAAAGTGAGAGAGGTTTTGCTTATTGAACATTTCGATGATCTGTGAAAGTATCGGAAGTTCGGAATAGGTGCAATATATGAGAGCAATCATCGGATCGTCGTTTGAAGGCATGAACTTGGCTACAATTTCAGTTGAGTCCCCGGTCTGGAGATCGAAGTCTGAAGATTGGGGAATTTTTATAGACGGCAAGGCGTCATTAGTAATAAAAACAATTTTATGAATACAATCGTGCATTAAGCTGCAACCTGTTTCGGCTAAAATATTAATCCAAATGAAAATAAGCACTGAAAAAAACAAGCAACTTCTGCCACTTAATTTTTAACCTTATGAAATAAACTTTTCATTTTTGTTTTAGTCAAGAATAAAAACCAGTTGGACGGAGTTTTTTCGGGAGAAACCTTGAAAGGGTCATGTAAAAGGCGAGTGGTGAAGATTTACCGCCGATCACAAAATCGGCGGTAAATATAGTTATTTTTTCATTTTATCTGAAAATTGGTCGTTTTCAAATAGACCCTTGAAAACTTCATAGCCGGTTCTGTCGTAAAGTACACCCTGTCCGTTGGCTTTATTCCCTTTGTACTCACCGATATACTTATATCCGTTTTTCCAGTAATATGTTCCTTTTCCTTCCCGGATGCCGTTTTTAAAATCACCTATATATTTGTCACCGCTCGGCCAGTAAAAAGTTCCCGTGCCTTCAGGCTGTCCGTTTTTGAAATCACCTTCATAGCGTTTTCCGTCATACCATGTGAATACACCTTTTCCGTGAGGGCGCCCGTTAAAGAAGTCTCCGGAGTAAGTTCTGCGGTCGCGCCATTTGATTTCGCCTTTTCCCTGTGGAACTCCCTGTTTGAATTCTCCTTTGTACTTCTGTCCGTCAGGCC
Organism: Spirochaetota bacterium; assembly: GCA_023396615.1. GTDB lineage: Bacteria > Spirochaetota > UBA4802 > UBA4802 > JAFGJZ01 > JAKJGA01. The sequence goes on from JAEWVM010000169.1 coordinate 16,468, forward strand.
AGGTTTGTTCTCCCTGACCTTCGGGATAATCATTCTCGAAATTTCCTGTATATTCAGTAGAATCACGGTATGTAAGTTTTCCTTCACCGGACATAACGCCGTTAACAAAATTTCCGGAATATATTCTTCCGTCAGGAAAGCGCATTTCGCCTTTACCGTGCGGAAGCCAGCTTTTTATATCAATCATTCCAATGTAGAGTCTTTTGTCTGCCCAAGTCATTTTGCCCTGAGCTTCAGCGTTTCCATTGGTAAATTTACCTTCATATTTCTTTGCGTCAGGCCATGTCATTTCACCGCTGCCGTGCGGGTTCCAGTTGAGAAGTTCGCCTTTATAAATTCTGCCGTCTTTATATTTAATGGTTCCGAATCTCGGTGTTCCGCTTTCTGTGAAAACAACCTCGATTTTTGTGCCGTCAGGAAGAGAAATTACTCCCTGACCTGAAGGATAACCGTTTTTAAACTGACCGAAATATTTTTTACCGTCAGGATATACCAGAGGATCCTTTCCGTTGGGATTTCCCCCTTCGAAAGTACCGATGTATTTTGAACCGTCGGGATATGTCATTGTTCCTTTTCCGAAAGGTTCAACTCCGGAAACTTCACCGGAGTAGGTTCTTCCGTCAGGATACTTAATCAATGCAATACCTTGTATTTTGCCGTTAACAAAATTTGCTTCAATTTTTGTACCATCGGCAAGAGTCAGAATCCCTTTTCCATGAGGAAGTCCGTTTTTTAATTCGCCTTCATATTTACTGCCGTTTGAGAAAAAGATAGTATTGGCTGAAGTCGATTTTACTCCCCCTGACAAAGATACAATTCCCATGTCATCTGCAGAGTTGTTAGTTTTATTGGCTGTTTTTTTTGTCTTGTCCGATGTGCCGCTCTTGTTCAAGCCGGTTGTTTTTTTGTTATTAGATGATTCTTCATTGATATTGTCTGAATCAGCGGAAGCAATTTCTTTTTCAAGAGTTTCCGTGTCTTTCATCTTGAAAGATTTTTTTGAAATTTTTCCATTTTTATCTTTAACAGTAAAATTGCCGTTAAGATTACCGTCCGTAAAGTTCCCTTCAAATTTTGTACCGTTCTTGGTAGTAAGAACACCGCGGCCTGAAGGCAGACCTTTTTCATTAAGTTTTCCCGAGTATTTTGATCCTGATGGAAGTATTATCTCGGAATTCGGCAAAGGTTTTCCGTTTTTAAAATTACCCCTGATGATTGTGCCGCTAGCATAAGTATATACGCCTTTTCCTTCAGGCTTTCCGGACTTAGACAAAGAACCGACGTATTTATCGCCGTTGGTATATATAACTTCAATAGGGGATATTGGTTTTCCATTTTTAAAAAAAGCCCGGATTATGGTTTCGTCTGCAAGAAGCAGTTCTCCTTTTCCGTTAGGTGCATTTTTTGATATAGCGCCTTTATAGACACTTCCGTCTTTATTGTAGATTTCTCCTCTGCTGATTACTCCGTTTTTAAAAATACCGGTTATTATATTTCCGTCAGCTGTTTTGAGAGATCCTTTTCCGTCAGGTTTTCCGTTTTTGATTTGTCCGGTATAAATTGAACCGTCTTTATACTTGATTGAAGCTTCGTCTTCTTCGCCGTTAGCGCCTCTTTTTTCAAGAATGAGAGTTCCATCGGCAAGTTTCTTTGCATTATTGAAACTAAGCGAATCAAATTGTTTTGATAGGCTTTTATAGTCTTTTGAATTATCGATATTTTGATTTTGAGATGCTGTTTTAGAGCCGTTTTCCGCGGCAGATGATTTTCGGTTTGCAAGAATTGACTCGCCTTTGAATTTTTTATCTGCGGCTTTTGTGTCTGCAATCTCTTTTGCTCTTTTGATAGTCGGAGTATGATTTATGAACTTCTGATTATATTTTCTTCCGTCTGCAAGGGTTATAGTAAAGTCACCGTCAGGATAACCTTCGACGAATTCTCCTTCAAATTTTATTCCGTCGGCAAAAGCCATAGTGCCGAAGCCGTCTTCTTTTCCGTTTACCACAGATCCGCTGTATGTTCTGCCGTCAGGGTAGAGTATAGTTCCGTTTCCGTTCGGTTTACCGTTTGAGAAGGATCCCATGTATCTTTTGCCGTCAGAATATACTATTGTTCCGTTTCCTTCGGCTATACCGTTTTTAAACTGACCATTATATTTGCTTCCATCCTTATATGAAGCACTTCCGAATCCTTCGAGTTTTCCATTTTTGAAATCACCGGTAAGAACTGTTCCGTCGGAAGTTGTCAGTTTTCCGTTTCCTTCGGCTATACCGTTTTTGAACTGACCTTCATATTTGCTTCCGTCTTTATATGAAGCAGTTCCAAATCCTTCGAGTTTTCCATCTTTGAAATTGCCTTCAGTTATTGTTCCGTCTGAAGCAGTGAGTTTACCGTTTCCTTCCGGAACTCCGTTTTTAAATTCGCCTGAATATATACTTCCGTCAGCATACTTTAAAGTTCCGTTTCCGTTTGGTTTTCCGTTTTTAATATCACCGCTGTAAGAAGATCCGTCGGGATATGATAAAGTGCCGTCAGGATTCATTTTGGGAGTTGATTTATCGGCAGATAAATCGGAATTATTGTCTTCTTTTTGATTTTCGTTTTTGGCAATGTCGGAATCAGCGCTGGTGTTTGATGCTGTCTTTTTTACTGTGTTGTCGCCTGTTCTGCATGAATAAAAAGGCAGGCATAGAAACGAGATAATCGCAAAAAAAGCGATTTTTTTCATTATAAACCCCTTTCACATATTTATAATTGCATTTTGAGTAATGGGACTTGACGGTCAAGGCTAATTTCGTGTTAAGCATATTAAAAAAATTTCTTATTAATAAGAATTTACTTATATGCCTGATATTCTGCAATTATAACCTGTATAATCATATCAGATAAAACGATTATGGGATATTGTTATTGATTTGCCTTATAACTGATAGAAAGAGAATTTACGAGTTAATTCAATCGGGATTACTATATCGGCTATCAGGGAAATCTTATAGCGGTTCCATTTATTAGTGTTGACAAAAAAAGCGCTCGTTGAATATTTAACCGTGGTATTTGGAAAAGGAAATTTAGGTTTTTTTATAGCCTTTGTTCTGATAGGCGGAATACTTGGAACTGCTCTCGGCAGTCTCTTTGCTTCGCTTGTTCCTGCATTGGCGATTCTTAAAACTAATCTTGTTCCAAATGCTGCAGTAGATTTGGTTGTGATGAGTGTTTCATTTAACATCAATCCGCTTACTGTAGCGGGGATGTGTCTGGGAATATTCTTCTTCATCAAAATTTAATAAGGCTTTAATAAGCCGGTTGCGCCCGCAACTATCCCGCCGAAAGGCGTTTAAATCGGATTCGTTCCGGTTGAAGCATATCTAATGATACTTCAGGGAAATCTGCGGCGTAATATCTATCCGTTCAATCGGAAATATTACTATAATGGGGGAAATCCATTGGCATTACCATCTATGAAATCACTTCTTGAATCAGGTGTTCATTTCGGACATCAGACAAGAAGATGGAACCCGAACATGGGTCAGTTTATCTTTACTGCAAGAAACGGTATTCATATTATCGATTTGCAGAAAACAATGCAGAGACTTAAAATTGCTCACAATGCAATGAGAGATGTTGCGGCTAAAGGCGGAAAAGTTCTTTTTGTCGGAACAAAAAAGCAGGCTCAGGGAGCCGTTAAAGAATATGCTGAAAAATGCGGAATGTATTATGTAAGCGAAAGATGGCTCGGCGGTCTTTTGACAAACTTCAAAACCGTTTCCCAGTCTGTAAGACGTCTTAAAGATCTTCAGAAAATGAAAGAAAAAGACGAGTGGGATGCAGTAACAAAGAAAGAAATTCAGGATCTTTCAAAAGAACTTGAGAAGAAAGAAAAAGTTCTTTCCGGTATCGCCGACATGACATCACTTCCTGACGCGATATTTGTTATCGACCCTAAAAAAGAAGCTATTGCTGTAAACGAAGCTCATATCCTTAATATTCCTATTTTTGCCGTTGTTGACACAAACTGCGATCCTAACGAAGTTGATTATCCTATCCCGGGTAATGATGACGCAATTAGAGCAATCGCACTATTCCTTGAAGTAATGGCTGATGCAATAGAAGAAGCTCGTTCAGGCGTTGTCAGCGATGATGAAGCGTTTCAGGAAGAAGATCTTTCTATGGATGAAGCAACCGGTCTTCCAAAGAAAAATTACGATGAATACGCTGACGATGAAGAAGTTAAGAAGTGGTAAGAGAGGAATAAATGGCTGATATTACATCACAGATGATAAAAGATCTCAGAGACAAGACCCAGGCCGGAATGCTTGAGTGCAAAAAAGCGCTCGAAGAAAGCAACGGCGACATGGAGCTTGCAACTGAGAATCTTAGAAAGAAAGGTCTTGCTGCTGCCGGAAAAAGAGCCGGAAGAAGCGCGAAAGAAGGTCTTGTTGTTACAAAAGCAAAAGATAATGACAGATATGGAATTATGCTTGAACTTAACTGCGAAACCGACTTTGTTGCAAAAAATGATGATTTCAAGAAACTTGCTTTTGAAATGATGGATATCGCAGAAGCTGCCGGAGCGGACTGCCAGAGCGCAGACAAACTTCCTTCTTCTGCTGAAGAAAAAATTAAAAATGCGATTTCTACAACCGGCGAAAACATGACTGTCGGAAAAATCGCTCAGTTCGCTGTGCCTGCAAACTCATTCGGAGCTGTTTCTTCATACATTCACAGCAACAATAAACTCGGCGTTCTTGTAGAACTTGCATGCGAGTCTGCAAACGGACAGAAGCCTGAGCTTTCTGCTCTCGGAAAAGAACTTGCCATGCAGGTAGCTGCTGCAATGCCTCTTTATCTTGATTCTTCAGAAGTTCCTGCTGAAGTTGTTGCAAAAGAAAAAGAAATTTATCTCGAGCAGATGAAAGATTCAGGAAAACCTGCAAACGTTCTTGAGAAAATCGTTGAAGGAAAAGTAAAAAAATATTTCAGCGAAGTTTGCCTAGTCGATCAGGTTTTCATAAAAGACAACGCGAAATCTGTAACTGATCTTGTTAAAGAATATTCAGCAAAAATCGGTGAAAAGATTACAGTTAAGCGTTTTGCGAGAATTCAGATAGGCGCATAATATGCCATCAAGTAATCGTTATAAACGCATAATGATAAAAATAAGCGGGGAAGCTCTTGCCGGTTCTGCAAAGACCGGCATAGATTCCTCTATAGTCAAAAAACTGGCTGATGAAATTAAAATTGTTTCACAGGCTGGTTTTGAAATTGCACTTGTAATCGGCGGCGGAAATATTTTCAGAGGCGGAACCGGAGAAGCGCTCGGTGTTGAGCGTACAACCGGTGACCACATGGGAATGCTGGCTACGGTTATAAATGCTCTTGCCATGCATTCAGCTCTTTCCAACTCGGGAGTTGATTCCTGCGTAATGACTTCAATTGAAATGAACAGCATTGCGGAACCTTATACTATAAGGAGCGCAAAACGCAGCTTAGCCGAAAAGAAAGTTGTTCTGATGGCGGCAGGTACCGGAAATCCTTTTTTTACCACTGATACTGCGGCATGTCTGCGCGCGGCGGAAATTAAGGCGGATCTTGTAATCAAGGCTACTAAAGTTAGCGGTGTTTACGATAAAGATCCGGAAAAGCATTCTGATGCCGTAAAATTTGATCAGATTTCATTTATGGATGTTCTGCATAAACAGCTGAAGGTCATGGATCTTACGGCTATTTCTTTATGTATGGAAAATAATCTTCCGATTATGGTATTTAATCTTTTCGAAGATAATTCCATAATGAGGGCGCTGAAAGGCGAAAACGTGGGAACAATCATTCAATAAGCGGAGGCTTTATGGTCGGCACTATTATCAAGGATCTTGAGAGCAGAATGGAAAAGAGCTTAAAGGCTCTTGAGAAGGAATACATAACGATCAGAACAGGAAGAGCCAATCCGGCGATTCTTGACAATGTTTATGTTGAAGTTTACGGACAGCAGATGCCGATCAATCAGGTTGCTACAGTTTCGTGTCCAGAGCCAAGACTTATAGTAATTCAGCCGTGGGATAAGTCAAATCTTCAATCTATTGAAAAAGGCATTCTTAAAGCTGATCTTTCGATTAATCCGGCAAATGACGGAAATCTTATCAGGCTTCAGATTCCTGAACTTACTGAAGAAAGAAGAAAAGAACTTGTAAAAACCGTTAAATCGAAATGTGAAGATTCAAAAGTCGCAATTAGAAATATCCGTCGTGACGGAAATGATGCCGTCAAAGCAAAAGAAAAGAACAAGGAAATTTCAGAAGACGATTCCAAAGCAGAACAGGATTCAATCCAGAAGCTCACCGATAAGTATATCGAAAAGCTTCAGAAGCTTGCTGAAAACAAAGAAAAAGAAATTATGAGCATTTAATGAATAAAGATCTATCCGCATTAGATATGAAAAATATTCCGGCGCATGTCGCTGTCATAATGGACGGCAACGGGCGCTGGGCTAAAAAACGCGGACTCGACAGGAGCGCCGGGCATAAAGCCGGCGCTGATGTTATTGAGGCTCTCATGGATGCCGCATTTTCTTTAAAGATAAAATGTATTTCTCTTTACGCTTTTTCAACCGAAAACTGGTCCCGTCCTTCATCCGAAATATCTTCACTCTGGAAATTGTTTGAATATTATTTTGATGTAAAGATGCCTTTGATGAACCAGAAAGGAATAAGAATTGTTCATTCGGGAGTTTATGACAGGCTCCCCAAATCAATGGTTGAAAAAATTAAAAATGCCGAAAAGACAACTGCGAAAAATAAAAATATAATTCTCAATTTCTGTCTAAACTACGGTTCCCGCAGGGAGATTGTTGATGCAGCAAACCGTGCATTATTCAAAACGGGGAAAAACGTACTTACAGAGAAAATGATTACTGACAATCTCTATGCTCCCAATCTGCCTCAGGTTGATCTTATGATAAGAACTTCCGGTGAAATGCGCATCAGCAATTTTCTGTTATGGCAGGCGGCTTACGCAGAACTCGTTTTCACAAAAACTCTTTGGCCGGATTTCCGTCCTAAGCATCTTTATAAGGCTATTTTGGAATATCAAAAAAGAAACAGAAGGTTCGGTGGAATATGACACTTATTAACGAAACTTTTACAAGAATTCTGAGCGCGCTCATTCTTCTTCCGGTATATTTATTCTGCATTTTCAGCGAGTATTTTTTTAACATACCTCTTTTGCTGATAACACTCGTTATATCACTTTCGGCATTATATGAATTTTATCAGATTGCATCTTTGAAAGATAAAACCAAACCATTTATTGTCATCGGGACTATTTCTGCAGTTGCAATATCTGTTTTTTTCTATCTCCATTCATTTGCAAATGTTTATGCGTTCGGAAAACTGTTCAGTACTTTTGACGCCAGATTTATTTTAGCGGTCGCATTTCTAACCGTTCTTTTAACGGCGATAGTTCAGATTTTTTCCCGTCCGCTTGAAGGGGCGATAGGTTCCATTTCTACGACTGTATTCGGTATCGTATTTATTGCGATGTCTTTTTCGTACATGATTCTCATGAAGGCTCTGCCTGACGGTGTATTTTATATATTCGCTCTTCATGCTGTTGTAATGCTTAATGATTCAGCTGCTTATTTCGGCGGAGTTTTATTAGGGCGTCATAAGGCTAATATCCCGGCTTCTCCGAATAAATCAATAGAAGGATATTTTTCAGGAATTCTAGTTAGTATCATCGCTATGATCGTATTAAATGAAGTATATATTACATTCTGGGATAAAAAACTATTCACTATAATTGAAGCGGGATTTGTCGGATTATTTCTTGCTGTTGCCGGAAACATAGGAGATTTAATTGAGTCTGCTGTCAAGCGCGACGGAGGAGTTAAAGACTCCGGACGTATTATCCCGGGTCACGGCGGTATGTGGGATGTTTTTGATGCATTGATAATTTCTCTTCCTTTATTTTATTTTTATCTCAAGATAAAGGGAGTTTAATTGAAAAGCGTCAGCATACTCGGTTCAACAGGGTCAATCGGTTCTTCCGCTTTACGTGTTATTGATTCTTTTCCTGATAAATTTAAAGTAAAAGCTTTAAGCTGTTCTTCGAATATCAAAACACTTGAAGAACAGATTCAGAAATATTCACCTGAATTTGCGGCACTGGGTTCAACTGAACCTGAAATATTTGATTCTATTAAAAAAAAATATCCGCGTACTATTTTCTTTTCCGGAGATTCGGCTTTGTCGGATATCGCATCCGAAGGAGCGGATATTCTTCTAACTTCTGTAGTAGGATACTCGGGAGTTATACCGACATTAAAAGCTATTCCGAAAACTAAACGAATCGCGCTTGCTAACAAGGAGACCCTTGTCGCTGCCGGTGATATTGTAATGAACGAAGCAGCAAATCATAAAACAGAAATCATTCCCGTAGACAGCGAGCACAGCGCTATTTTTTCCCTTCTTTCTGAAGTTAATAAAGATGATCTCAAGCGCGTCATTATAACTGCTTCAGGCGGAAGTCTCCGCGATAAAACAGCAGAGGAGCTTTTTTCAATAACACCTGAAGAAGCGCTTCGTCATCCGACGTGGAAGATGGGTTCAAAAATAACCATTGATTCCGCAACTTTGATGAACAAGGGCTTTGAGGTAATTGAAGCGCATCATCTGTTTAATCTGCCTTATGATAAAATTGATGTCGTAGTTCATCCGGAAAGTGTAATTCATTCCATGATAGAAACCAATGACGGTTCAGTTTTTGCACATATGGGAATTGCGGATATGGCGCTTCCGATAATGAATGCTTTTTCTCATCCTGCGAAGTTAAATAATCCGTTTAAATTTCTCGATTTTTCAAAACTCAAAAGTCTTTCTTTCCGAGAGTATGATGAATCGCGTTTTCCGGCATTGAAGTTTTGCTATGAAGCAGGAAAAAGAGGCGGAAATATTCCATGTGCGCTCAATGCCGCAAATGAGATCGCGGTAGATGCATTTTTAAAGAAAAAAATCCGCTTTACGGATATTTCTATGATAGTAAAAAAAATTTCTGATGAGGCTGATTTTATTAAGTCTCCCGAAATAGAAGAGCTTATCGAAACTGATAGGCTTTCCCGCGTAAACGCGGAAAAATATATAAGAGGTTTATGCTGATGTTTCAAAATTTAGGTAATATTCTGGGCTATGTTGTTCCTGCTCTGATTCTTTTAGGATGCTGCGTGTTTGTACATGAACTCGGTCATCTTCTCGGCGGAAGGCTTGTCGGAATCCGGGCTAAAGTTTTTTCAATTGGTTTCGGAAGAGCGATTATTAAGAAAAAAATCGGGGATACTGTATATCAGATTGCAGTGATTCCTTTCGGCGGATACTGCGCTTTTGAAGGTGAAGATGCTGCAAAAGAAAGAAAAGGCGAAAAGGATGAATTCTTTTCGGCTTCTCCATGGAGAAGACTTGTTGCGGTTATAATGGGGCCTTTGTTTAATTTAATATTCGGAATAATTCTTTTCTTCGTTATGAATATGAGCGGTTATCTGACGGAAACAAACCGTATCATTATTCCGCAGTTTTTTAAAGATGCAGGCATTTCGGTTCCTGCAGTTAAGGCAGGTCTTGCAGACGGAGACAGAATCGTTGCAATTGACGGAAAGGAAATTACATCTTTTAATGATATAATGATGAACATATCTCTCGGAGACGGAAAAGAAGTCGCTCTTACTGTTGATAGAAACGGTGAGAAAAAAGAGATTAAAGTTACTCCGGAAAAATCCGCATCACAAAGTTTTTATTCTATAGGTGTTATGCCGTGGGGTGAAAGAGTTCTCGTAAATGATGTTACTGACAAAGAACCGGCATCAAGTGCAGGTTTTAAGAAAATGGATGAGATCAAATCCGCTGACGGTAAGGCTATAAAAGATGAAGATTCGCTAAAAGCTGTTATCAAGGCCAATCCTGGAAAGGTTATCAAGTTTGAAGTAGTACGTTCAGGAAAAAGCATTACAATAGAAATGACTCCACGGCTTAAAGAAAGTTTTGTTATTGAAGAGGCTGAGTCAAGTTTAAAGCTTAAGACTATCAGATACGATAATTTTGATACTTTCAAAAAAAGCATGAAAGACGGAAAAGTTTCTATAGAAGGTAATAAAGTCTTAAATATAGAAATGCTAAGAAATGCTTCTATCATTACAGCAGGCCGTGCTGTTGAAGTTATAAC
>JAEWVM010000177.1 GCA_023396615.1 Spirochaetota bacterium
TTCCGGAAAAAAAGAAAGATAATCTCCGCCTACAGCAAGAAGCGGTTTAAATTTAAATGACACTTTGAGAAAATCAGATTGAGGCAATTCACTTGGGAGAAGCGACTGCTGTATTTTTTTTGCGTAAAGCAGATCCTCCTCCATAATCATATTTTTTTTACGCAAATCTTCTTCAGCTTTTTTTAATGCTTCTTCTGACTCAACCAGCTGGGTAATATCCTCTTTAACGGCGATATAATGGGTAATTTGACCGGTTTCGTTTTTTACCGGTGATATCGATGCATGCTCCCAGTATAACTCCCCCGACTTTTTTCTATTATGAAATTTCCCTGACCATTCTTTGCCGGAAGATATTGTGTCCCAAAGCTTTTTATATTCATCACGGGTTGTTTCTCCGCTTTTTAAAATGCCGGGACTTTTCCCCAATACCTCCGAACATGTATATCCTGTAAGTTGTTCAAATTTTGGATTAACATATTCTATTATTCCTTTTGAATTAGCTATCAGAACCGTTGACGGACTCTGTTCTACTGCTTTGTAGAGCTTTTTGAAATTTTCAGTCATCAAATGCTTATCTGTTACATCGAGAAGAAATCCGTCCATACGGCGGATCTTTCCGAATTCATCGCACAAAAGACTGACTGTATTATAAATCCATCTCGTGTTTCCGTTTTTATCAATAATTCTATGCTCTATGCTTGAATTGGTTTTATCCTTCATTACATTATCAAGAAATTCAAAAACAAAATCCCTGTCATCAGGATAAATCATGTCTCTCCAGAGATTATTATTCGCTTTAAAATCTTCTATCATATAGCCTGTAATTTCTGCACATTTAGGGCTATGATAAAAAGAAACGGCTTTACCCGAGTCATCAAATTCCGTACTGAAAATATATTCGGAAATATTATTTACTATTGATTTATAATGCTCTTCGCTTTCCTGAATTTTCCTATATGCAGTTTTTCGGTCTGTAATATCCTCAATATTGAAAACATAGAATTTATTTTCATTTTCGAGAACAATATAAACATTTAAAAGAGCATAACCTTTATTTTCATTATTCAAAACACAGCAGATTTCCGTATTCCATTTTTCTTTATCAGTCAATTCTGATAAGATTTTTCTCACGCGGTTTTGTTCATCAGAATTCGAAAATAAAATGATAAGGATATTTCTCAAATCTATTCTGTCATTTTTATAAAGAATTGGAAATTGTTTGTTTGAATAAATAATATCGAAATTTATATCGGCAAGAACTACAGCATCCGGATGATTATCAATTATCCTGAAAAAATAGTTATTTGATGATTCTGTCATGATATCATTCATTACAGAAACGATATCACTGATTGAGACTTAAATCAAGAAAAGATTACGGCTCACGAAAAGAGTTTAGCAGCTTCAACTGACAAGGCTTCAATTATTTCATTTTATTTTATTATTATAAGAGGCTCTCCGCCTGCGAATAAAATAAATTCACCGTTACGTGCACCCGCAATTCCCATATCCGCATGAGTGGCTTCGCCCGGACCGTTTACTTCACATCCCATAACTGCAACTGAAATTATTCTGTTTTTATCACTTAGAATTTTTTCGAAACGTGTTGAAAGTTCGCGGTCTACACTTCTTGCTATTTCTTCTAGATCAATTGATGTATCGGTTCTTCCGCAGGTAGGACATGATATGATCTTAATTCCGCTTTTAATATGTCCGGTTGATTTCAATATTTCACGCGCAACTGAAATCTCCTCAACTGGATCACCGGTCATTGAAACGCGAAGAGTGTCTCCCAAACCGTCAAGAAGAAGTGAACCGATCGCAATAGAACTTTGAATTACCGACTGCAGTCCATAACCCGCTTCTGTAAGCCCAAGGTGCAATGGATAGTCATTAAGTTTCGCAAACATTCTGTTTGCTTCAACTGTCTGAAAAATATCGCTAGATTTTATCGAAACAAGCGCCTGATCAAAATTCAAGTCTTCGAGAATTTTCAAATGATGCAGTGCAGAATCGACAAGAGCTTCAGGTGTAACGGCGGAATATTTCTTTTTATCAATTGATCCGGAATTAACACCTATTCTTATCGGAACAGATTCTTTCGAGGCAAGGCGGACAACTTCTTCGACTTTTTTAGGATCGGTGATATTACCGGGATTTAACCTGATTTTATTTATGCCGTTTTCAATAGCCTTTAACGCGATACGGTAATCGAAATGAATGTCCGCACAAAGAGGAATTATGCTTTTTTTCAATACAAGAGGTATGCAGTCCGCTTCTTCGATTGTGCGCACAGCGACACGGACAAGTGATGCTCCGCGCCGCGCCATTTCATTTATCTGACTAACATTGCCTTCGACATCAGTCAAAGGCTTGTTTGTCATCCCCTGAACCGAAACCGGAGAATTGCCTCCAATAACAAGATCAGAATTTCTTACAAATATTTTACGAGTAGACCTTCTCATAATATTTAAAACCAGAGTTTAACCACGTCATTCAATAATACAAGGGCACTGAGAGCCATGATGAAAATGAAACCTGCATATTGGATATAACCCATGATTTTATCGCTTAACGGCTTTCTCGTAATACCTTCCCATACAAAAAATATTACGTAACTTCCGTCAACAGCCGGAATCGGAAGAAGATTCATTATCATAAGAATAATAGAAATCTTTGCCATAAGAACGATAAATGAAGAAATACCGCGATGATGAGCCGTATCTCCGGCAAGCTTTGCAATCATTATAGGACCTGAGAGATTTTCACGGACATTTATTTTTCCGGAAAAAAGCATTCCGAATGATTTAAGATTTTTTTCTATAAAATCAACCGGGTCAACAAATGCTTTGGATAACGACTTGCCTAAAGGAAATTTCACAAGATCAAGCTCGGGCGCGCGGGAATATGAGATACCGGCAAATCCTTCCTGAAGATATTTGACTTTTCCTTTGATAGTTGCTTCCGGTGTAATAACTTCAACAGCACGGCCTGCTGTTATGATAGAAGCATTTTTAAGCATTTCAATATTTACGACTTTATTCCCTTCTATAGAAACTTTTCCGTCTTTCATGCTTTTTTTGAAAGTATCAAAATTATCATATCTGATTGTCTTAAGCTTTAAACTTGACTCCGCCTCTTCAATAACAAAACTTTCTTTAAGCCGCGGAGTCATTTCTATTGTAATGCTTTTTCCTGAACGGACTACTTCAAACTTGATAACCTTTCCAGGATTGGCCT
>JAEWVM010000247.1 GCA_023396615.1 Spirochaetota bacterium
GCGCAGTAATAACGGCATCCGACACCCTGCACTTTTCCTTCAAGAATGAGCTGATAAGGCATCATCTCTCCTTATATTCGTTGTAAAATTTAACAGTCTCTTCATTCAGGGGAACAGAAAATGATGACACAGTTTTTGAACCGTCATTTTTTATAATAAATTTATCATGAGGAACACCCATGCTTTTCAGCATAATCGCAACAAAAATTATTCCGAGACCCGCTCCTTCTTTATAAGGATCTCTCTCGCTTACATTAAAAATATCAGAAACTGAATGAATATGCTCGGAAAATTCAAGCTTGGATTCAACATTTTCTTTTTCAAGTTTTGTCATAGGATAAGGATTCTCAACATCAATATGCAAAACTGATTTTTCTACACGTGCCGATACAACTGCCGTTTTGTGATTTTTTTTCGCAATATCCGTAAGATGATCTATTCTTTCGGATGAAATTTCAAAGCGGAAAAGCTTTAGCCCCTGGTCATAAGGAAGTATATCATCATGATAATTTTCAAAATATATATTCTTATAGTTGGCTTTTATTGCATTCATCAACAGCTCGTTTACACACGTAAATACCGGAATCAAAAGATCCGAGCATCCATGCTTTGCCAAAATATCCAAAAGCTTTGTCTTGAGCTGCGACTGAATCTCGTCACTGTAATTATATGCGGAAAATTTAAGCATCAATTCCACTCAAACATAATATCTTCAAGACGTTTGAAAGCCACATCTTCCGATTTGGCTTTCTGAACTATTGTGACTTCCATATCAGCGGATATATCCGGATAATCCGTGTTGTAATGAAGTCCGCGGCTTTCTTTTCTTTTTACCGCGCCGTTAATCATAAGTTTCGCAACAGTTGCAAGATTTCTCAATTCAACAAGGGGAAGAGAAATAGTGCTTCTTTTGTAATAATCGATGATTTCTTCTTTTAAAAAGCTTATTCTGCGCATTGCCCTCTGCAGACGGAGATTAGATCTGACAATACCCACATAATCCCACATAAGCCTTTTAATTTCTTCCACATTATGTTCTATCAGAATCCATTCTTCACGGTCAAAAGTTCCTTCTTTGTTCCACTCCGGAAAATCAGGAATAGACGATTTCACGCCGCGGTTCTTTATATCAGAAAATGCGGCTTCTGCAAATACGATAGCCTCAAGAAGAGAATTACTTGCCAGACGGTTTGCACCGTGAACTCCGGTACATGCGGATTCTCCGGCCGAATAAAGATTTTTAATCGACGTACGTCCCTGGACATCTGTAATAATTCCGCCGCAGAGATAATGAGCTGCAGGAACAACAGGTATAGGCTGCTTGGTGATGTCGATACCTTCTTCAAGACACTGACTGTAAATAAAAGGAAATCTCGTTTTAAGAAATTCAGCGTCTTTAAAAGATATATCGAGAAACACACAAGGGTCACCGCTTTTTTTGAGTTCATGATCTATAGCGCGCGCGACTATATCCCGGGGCGCAAGTTCTTTCATGGGATGAATGTTTTCCATGAAGCGTTCGCCTTTTGAATTAAAAAGATGCGCTCCCTCTCCTCGCACGGCTTCACTTATAAGAAGTGAACGTTCCTCATTATCTTTTTTATAAAATGACGTGGGATGAAACTGCATAAATTCAAGATCACCAACCAGAGCACCCGCGCGGTAAGCAGACGCAATTCCGTCTCCTGTGGCAATGGACGGATTTGTTGTATGAAGATAAACACATCCGGCGCCGCCGGTCGAAATAAAAGTATTTCCGGAAATAAATCTGTGAACGTCGCCGGTTTCATTCTGTAATATGTAGGCGCCGAAACAAGAAGGATTTTGAGGCGATTCGCCCAGTTGGTGTTCCGTCAAAAGATCGACAAGAGTATGATTTTCAAATATTTTGATATTAGAATTTTTCTCAATCTCGGCTAGTAGAGCTCTTTCAACTTCACGCCCCGTAAAATCCATTGCGTGAACAATTCTGTTTTTAGTGTGACCGCCTTCACGGCCTAGATCAAGCTTGCGTAAATTACCGTCTTCTTTGTAGGTGAAACGGACTCCCCACTCGATAAGTTCATTGATTCTTTCCGGACCGCTTTTTGTGAGAATATCAACAGCCTTTCTGTTGCATAGTCCCGCGCCTGCTTTCAAAGTGTCATCAAGATGCATTCCGAATGAATCATCCGGCGATACAACACCTGCTATTCCGCCCTGTGCATAATTTGTATTTGAGTCACAATTCTTTTTTTTTGTAACGATGTTTACTGTGCCGAGAGATGACGCTTTTATCGCAAAAGTCAAACCGGCAATGCCGCTGCCGATTACCAGAAAATCCGAAGTATACAGTTGATTCATTTTTATTCCTTTGGTTTATTCGTTAACGCCCATATCAGTCAAGTTTACGCCGAAAAGCTTTTCGAAATTCTTTCTGCATGCGGAAGTTATCAGGTCTTCATCCGTTGAAAGAAAATCTGACGCAAATTGATAAACATATTTTACGTTTGCCGGCTGGTTCCGGCTTCCTCTTACCGGCTCCGGCGACAGATACGGACAGTCCGTTTCGAAGAGGAGTCTCTCAAGCGGAGTAACTTTCAGCGCTTCCCTTAGGTTATCGGCTTTCTTGAATGTAACATTGCCCGCAAACGAAATATAATATCCAAGCTGAAGAATCTTTTCTGCTTCGGCCCCGCCGCCCGAAAAACAATGAATCAATACTTTTTCCGCACCTGAATTTTTTAATATTTCATAGGTATCATCAAACGCATCTCTGGTATGAATAATCAGAGGCTTATTATATTCAAGCGCCGTCTCAATCTGCCACTCAAAATACTTGATCTGAATTTCCCTCGTATTCGGCAGATGATAATAGTCAAGACCGACCTCTCCGATGCCGATAAATTTGCTTTCAAGTCCTGATCTTTTTATAACTTCAATTTCATTTTTAAATTCTTCTGCATCAGAATCATAAAACTGGGACGACGGATGAACTCCTGCCGCAAAGAATACGTTTGAATGCTTTGCGGAAAAATCTTCTGCCCAGCGCATGGACGGAATTTCGGTCGCTATATGCACAGCATAAGATACCGAATTTTCCTTCATGGAAGCAAACAGGGTATCTTCTGAAAAATTAGCATCAATTATACAGCTGTCAAAATGCGCGTGAGTATCAATATACACGGAATCCTCCGTCAAAAGAGATTTTATCATTTGTAATCGTCCGTTTTTAGAGCGCAAGAAGAAAACCTTGCGAAGTAAACCTGTCTTAATTTATAAGAAAAGTAAACAAATACTTCATCTGTTAATTTATAGTTAAAATTTACAAAATTGTTCAAATTAGGCTTGAACAATTTTTGATTAAAATTTATAAAAAAAGCGTTATTTTTTGTTAATTTTTAATATAAATCAACACTACGAGGTAGAGATGAACGGGAATTCCGGTTCAGAGAAGCATTGCGAAGAGTTCACCAAAGCATTTGATACCTTTTATTCGCCGCTTTTCGGTTCTGTTTATTCAAAGACCGGGGACTTCGACGATGCAGAGGATATCTGTCAGGAGGTTTTCATGAGGCTTTTCAACCAATTTGCAAGCGTGTCAAATATCCGCGCGTGGATATACGGCACTATGCGCATTGTGTTGATGGAGTTTTACAGAAAGCGCGGAAAATCCGAGAGTGATATAGATTCGATTCTCGAAGATGCTTCGCTTGCTTATGTAAACGGCTTCAGAGAGACAAGACTTATTCTAGAAGAAGCAATCGAATCGGGAAATGTTTTTGATTCTGATTCTGACAGGGCTTTATTTGATCTTGTAGCCGTGAACTGCTACACTTATTCCGAAGCGGCTAAACACCTCGGGATAACATTCAGGCAGGCAAGATACTCTTTCTCGAAGACATCAAAAAGGATAGTTGAATATTTCAACTCAAAAGGAATAAACAGCCTGGAGGAATTGCTATGACTGAAACAAAAACACTTCTCCGCTTTGTGGAGAAATACCGTTTCACGGAAGAGCTTTCTCCTGAACTGCGCAAAAGAATCCTTTCTTCCAAGAAGAAGGCTTTTAAAAACATTCTTAAAACAGGAAATTCAATACCGGTTTTCTTTATGTTTTTCAGAAAAGTTTCTCAAGTATTAAAAAAATGGGGGCTCAATGTGAGTATATCAAATTCAAAAAAACTGGCAATTGCCCTTCCGCTTTTTCTCATACTGGCGGGAGCCGGCACATTTTTCCTTGTAAATAGAGAACCCGGAACTTCAACAGCTTCGTCAGAAGTTCAGCCTAATTCAGCAAAAATTGCTTTCGTTGTAGGTTCTGCTGAAATTATACGAGGCGGCAAATCGGAAACTGCAGCTGTCAATTCTATAGTAAAGTCCGGCGAAACCGTTAGAACCTCCACCGGGTCGATGATTGTACTTCAGGTAAGCGGAAGCGGAAACATCAAAGTTCATGAAAATACCGAATTTGTATTTGAATCAATCGATGAATCAGGTAAAACCAGCATCGATTTGAAAAGCGGTTCATTATATTCAAAACTGAAAAAATTGTCAAAAGATCAGAGTTATGAAATTAAAACCATGACTTTTACTGCGGCAGTACGCGGAACTGAGTTTCTCAGCACTTCTTCAGAAAAAGACTCAGGAATCAAGGTTCTTGACGGAAAAGTGAGCCTCTCTGCAGGCGAATCGCTTGAGAATATTGCCGATGCAGGAAACGGAATAAAACTTAATAAATCAGGCAAACCCGAAGTTTATTCTCTCAGCAAAATAGAAACTCTTCTTCTCGAAAAAGATTCGGTTCAGACGACTTTGGAAAACGTTGAAGGGAAAACCGAAGAAGAATTAAAACTTATACAGCAGTCAAAACTTGAGAAAACCGCCGAGCTTGATAAAAAAATTGAAGAAGAAATAGCTTTCGAAAAACTGAGTCCTCTTCAGAAATTGCGGGCTCTAGGGAAGCCTCTTACTATGATAAATATGCGTGACGGATCTCAGATCGCCGGAAGCGTTCAAAGATCCGATGATAAATTCCTTTATCTTGATACCGGAGACGGAATCGCAAAGCTTCCGGTTGAAGAAATCTTAAGACGTACACCGATGAAATAACATTCTAAGCCGCGGCAAGACCGCGGCGAAATTATCATTATTCACCAGGAAAGTAACATGAAAAAAGTCGCCTTAGCAGTAATTCTTCTGTTTTCCATTACTCTTAAAGCCGAATTTCTTTATTTGAAAGACGGTCAGGTAATACAGGGTAAAATAATCTCGGAAGATGCAGAATCTTATACCGTTCAGACAAAATATCAGACAAGAAGAGTTAACCGCTCAGAAGTAACCAGAATAATGTACGGTGAACGCAAACTCGAAAGAATTTATCTTTTGATGCGTGACGGTACAAAAATGGACGGATACAAAGTCGATGAAGATGCAGAGAAAGTCCTCATAAGAGAAAAAGAAGATTCTCCCCGTGAAATCAGCATAAACAAAAAAGACATCAAACAGATGTCGCAGACAGAAATCATTCCGCTTAACCCTTCAATTAATGCAAGAGCCGGTATTTTTTATCCTATAAATTCCCAGGGATCAAAATTAAAGCCGACTATAGGCATTTATCTCGGCAGCAGCATGAATTTTCAGCTGATAAAAGACACAAGAATCAATTTCGAAACCGGATATGCCAAAAGCATGAGCAAGTACTCGGGGCTTTATATGCGATTCATCCCTATTTCTGCGGGCATTGAAAAAAATATTAATTTCGGCAGATTAAACCTAAATCCCAAATTTACTCTTGGAGGAGTAATTCTTGATTATGATGACGGCGAAACCGATCCACAGAGAGAATTCGCATTTATGACCGGTATGGGTT
>JAEWVM010000207.1 GCA_023396615.1 Spirochaetota bacterium
AATAGAGGCATCAAATAGTGCAAAAGTCAATTATTAATTTGAAATATTTCACTAATTTTTTGAACCAGAGAATTTTCATCGTAAAGCATCGGCGGCACATCCGGATATAGAACAATCATTCTAATAACATAAACTACCAGAAAAAGACAAAGAGTTACCGCCCAAAAACGTTTATCAACCATCAATCTGGCTATAACTCTGGTTTTGGAATCAATTCCAAAAAGCTGAAGAGAATATAATGCCAAGATAAGAACTAATGGAACAAAAAGAGGATGAAACTCAAAGGATTTTTGAAACTCAAAATTAAGAAGGTGTTGTCCGGCTCTCGTAAGCCCGCAGCCCGGGCACGGAAAACCTGTAACATTTCTAAAGATACAAAGAGAACGATCGCTAGGAATAAAATACATAACAACAAGGAATATTCCGATCAAAAAGTACAATAATAACAGTTTCTTCTTCTCAATTAAGCGATTTGCAACTTCATACACAGTTGAAACAATTCTTTTTATAAACATTATCCGCCTTCTCTCAGACCTTTGAAAGAAAAACATTTTTGCGGACGTAATTAGCAACAGCCTTGGGCATAAAAATCACAATACAACCAGCATAAGAAGAACCGGGATTATAAATGACTTCTGTTTGCGTGATATTATCAAAACTCTCAGTTTTATGAGAAGAACCTGACACGATTCGTTCTACTCCGTAAAAATCAGTAAACTTATAATAGAAATTATACACAGATCTGTTTTTCACCTTTATATTAGTCTCTTCTTTCCTAATAAAAACAGCTCTGGTCATTATTCCGTTCTTAAGCGCCTGTACAACCGGATAATTTTTCTTTAAGGTAAAAACCAAAAGAAATATGCCTACTGCCGGTATGAGAAAAAAAATCAAAGCCCAAAAACCTACCGGCTTAATCATCATTCCTTCTATCCGCGAAAGGGAAGGATCAGTTACAGAATACTCAACTGCAACCTTTGCGCCGCTTTTCAGATCTTTTTCTGATGAATATGAAACAGCCTCATATTTTTTTTCTTCTATTGAATAACTGAATTTATACGCATAGGTTAAATCATTATTAACATGAATAGATGTTTTTTCAACCGAAAGAACAACACCTTCGGTTTTCTGAAAAACTTTGCCGAAATTTGTTAAAATAGAAAAATCAACTTGAGGAAGTAAAAATACAAAAGTTACTAGACCCAAAAAAAGAAAAATAGTTCCGAGAAGTCCCGGAATATTATTCAACAGCGCATTCAGGATCACAATCAGCGGAACATTACGGTTCTGCGGCGCAAAAACACGCCGTGCATTATTTTCGTTCTTCGGCATAAAGTCTCCGGCCGCAAACGATATAAACGGCGGCTTTATTATTTATTAATATTTCTTTCTGTCTTTATCGTGATTGAGTTTGTTCATTATGAATACGGCAAAAAAAGCGCCGATAAATGCTGCAATTACATTTACATCCATATCATAAACCAGAAACTGAAGAACGCGTTTTACCGGCTCAAGAAGAAAACGGTCAAGAATAAAAGCACCAATAAGAGCTCCGAGAACTCCGATGACCATACCGCCGATAAAACCGCCGAAAAGCTCTTTTCTTTTAACATGAAAAAATATCCAGGAAGAAAGAGCTCCCACACCTAGAATAACAACTATAACCAAAAGTCTGAATAAAAAATCTTTTATCATTTCAATATGCCCCATGAATAAAATCTGCGCTGCCCTTGCCTTCTCGAAGAACAACTGCTTCGCCGCCTGAAAAATCAACCATAGTCGAAATCTCTGCTCTCTTACTGCCACAGTCGAGAATTATGTCAACCTGATTTATGATATGCTTCGGAAGATTGCGCGGATCTGTTTCAAATTCGCCTTCTTCAACATCAAGCCCGGCCGATAAAAACGGAACTCCCAACTCCTTTACAATTTCAAGAGCATATAGAGAATCGGGAATTCTTACTCCGATTGTCTTCTGTTTCGTTAATACTATATCCGGCAGAAGTTTTGAGGCGTTAAATATAAAAGTATAGGGACCCGGAAGAACCTTCCGCATCACTTTGAAAGCGGTATCAGGCATGTTTTTTACATATGAACTCATCATCGAAATATCGGAGAAAACAAAGCTTAAAGGCTTTTTGCGGTCAATTTTTTTTATTGAATATATTTTTTCAATCGCGCTTTTGCACCTGATATCGCATGCATAGGCATAAACGGTATCTGTAGGATAAATGATAACTCCGCCTTTCCGGAGAATTTCCGCGGCTTGGACAACAACCCTCGCCTTGACGTATTTTTCATCGACTTCAATGAACATGTTCCTTTTTTGCGAACGAAAAAACGTCCGTCAAGAAATAATTTGTTGTCAAATTTAAACACATTTCCTCAAACTGTCGATATGGACAGTTACGCCTTATTAAGCAGGCTGATAACAAAAGTTAAAACCAGCCGTCCGGAAAATGATACAGATCTTATAACAAAAGCTTTCGCTTTCGCTGAAAGCGCGCACGAAAATCAGAAACGGCGTTCGGGCGAACCATACATAATTCACCCCGTAGAATCAGCTGTTATTCTTTCTGACCTCAAAATGGACACCGCAACGATAGCAGCTGCACTTCTTCATGACGTTGTTGAAGACACCAAGTTTTCAATTGAAGATATTAAAACGGAATTCGGTCAGGAAATCGCCGATCTCGTAGACGGTGTTACAAAAATTTCATCATTAAATGAAAAAACCAAACAGCGCGATCAGGCCGAAACACTCAGAAAAATGCTGATGGCGACGATAAAAGACGCACGTGTAATAATCATTAAGCTTGCGGACAGAACCCATAACATGCGCACAATTTCAGCCATGCCGCGGGCAAAACAGGAAAGAATAGCCCAGGAAGTATTTGATATCTACGCGCCTCTTGCCGGACGATTGGGTATCTCTCAGATGAGATCCGAACTGGAAGACCTTGCCTTTGAAGTAATTTATCCCGAAGAATACAACGAACTTAAAACAAAGATATCAGAACGCCGCGAAGAAATGGAAGCCTACATTGAATACATTCAGTCGGAACTATCATCCGCAATTCACAAATCAGGCATGAGCGCTAATATCACTGGAAGAGTAAAACACTATTATTCAATTTATAAAAAACTAAAAGCCCAGAACAAGTCCCTCGATGACATCTACGACATACGCGCCGTGCGTGTTCTTACTGACGAAGTCAGATCATGTTATGCGATTCTCGGAATCGTGCATACACTCTGGTCTCCGATTCCGGCGCGCTTTAAGGATTACATCGCGGTTCCAAAATCAAATCTTTATCAGTCTCTTCATACAACCGTTACCGGACCCGATAATCACTTTCTAGAGATTCAGATACGGACTTTTGAAATGGATAGAACCGCCGAAATAGGAATCGCCGCTCACTGGGCATATAAAGAAAAAGTTAATGCCGCGAACGAAAACGTCAAATACGTATCACTGCTTCAGGACATAAAAAAATGGCGCGATGAAATTAAAAACACCAGAGAGTTCATGACAGAACTCAAAATGGACCTTTATAAGGAAGAGATTTTCGCATTCACTCCAAACGGAAAAATTATCAAACTTCCTTTCGGCGCGACTCCTGTTGATTTCGCATATTCTATTCATTCCGAAGTCGGAAATCACTGCTCGGGAGCAAGAATAAACAACAAACTGGTTCCGCTGAAAACGGAAATTCAAAACGGGGACATTGTCGAAATTATAACAACCGCGAACAAAGGCCCGACAGAGTCATGGCTTAAATTCGTCAAATCATCCGGCGCAAGAAACAAAATCAAAAGCTGGCTTAACCATAAGAAGAAAGAAACTTTGCCTGATTCACAGGAAGAAAAAAAAGAAAAAGCGCAGAAACAGACAAGAGTATCCGTTCCTCAGAACGAACTCATCAAGATATCAAAGCTTTCGAACAAAAATAAATCTTCTGTTATAGTCGACGGAAATTCAAATGTTTTGATATCACTTGCTCAATGCTGTCAGCCGATTCCGGGTGATGAAGTTATCGGATTTATAACGCGCGGCAAGGGCATTTCCGTTCATAAGAAAAACTGTGCATCCATAAAACGTCTTGCGCACTCAAGCGAACGCTTCATAAAAATCGTCTGGGCGGAATCAGCCGGTTCTCATCCGGTCAAAATAGCCGTCGAAGCAGAAGACAGACCGAATCTTCTCAAAGACATAACCGATAAAATATATCAGATGAATGTTAATATTGTCAAAATGGAAGGTGAAGCAACCAAGAGCGGCAATGCCGAAATGCGCTTCGTCATTGAAGTAAAATCGATAGAAGAACTGAATGCAATTCTCAAGAAAATACGTGAAACCAAAAATGTCCTTAAGGCATTCAAGGTAAATGAAAAGGTAGTCATCAAGCAATGAAGGTTTTTTTAGGTTCAGCAAGCCCGCGCAGAAAAGATATTCTTTCACTCTTCATAAAAGATTTTGAAATATTAAAACCCTCCGCAGATGAAAGCGTTCTTGAGGGCGAAAGCCCTGAATTCTATTCAATGCGCATAGGAATCGAAAAATGCCTGGCATGCCTTTCATCAATAAACGACAATGAATTTCTGCTAATAACTTCCGACACGATTGTAGCGCTTGATGATATTATTCTCGGAAAACCAAAAGACAATGCCGACGCCGCGAAAACCCTTAAAATGCTTTCCGGAAAAACACACAGGGTAATATCATCGCTGACTCTGCACTATTCTAAAAATTCAGAATATAGAAGAGACACCCATATTGAAACGACTTTTGTAAAATTCAATAATTTGAACAGTTCAGACATCGAAACATACATGAATAATGTCAATTGCATGGACAAGGCCGGATCATATGCCATTCAGGAAATGGGCAGTTTAATCATAGACGGTATATCCGGCTCTCATTCTTCGGTAGTCGGATTTCCTTCCGGTCTTTTTTTCAGAATGCTGACTGAAATGAATATAGCCGGCAGGCTTCTATCACTGTGAAAAAATATTGACTTTTTCAGCAAAATGAAACAGAATCAATTGTATTTTCATAATCCGTTGAAAAAGCATAATGCGAGAGGTAATCATGTTTAAACGTAAACAGTATATTATAGACAAAGGAATTCAGCTCAGAACAACCTTCACTGCCATCGGATTTACCTTTCTTTGCGTAACTCTTTTCATCGTTCTCATGGGCGTCTACATAAATGAAACAAACAAACGGATTAGAAATATAATAATAACCGAAGACCAGATTTTTCAGGTCTTGACTACGGTAACAGATTCCGGCTCTGAAGAACAGACCGCGATGAATGTTGAAATGGCACGCCAGCATCAGACAAATATGGAAACAGTTACTCACATGGTTGAAAAAAACATATGGATAATCTGGGGAATTATTACGGCAGTATTTTTAAGCGGAATAATATTCTTTTTCATACTGATCATTCAGACTCACAGAATCGCGGGTCCAATCTATGTGATGACCTATTATATGAAGGAATTCCTTGACGGAAGAAAACACGAGCATCTCCGTCCTCTTAGAAAACATGACCAGCTGAAGGATTTTTATCAGTTATTCAAAGAATTTATGGCTAAAATAAATTCAGGTAAACCTGCAAAACTCACAGCTCCGGCAGTTAAAAAAGCAGTAAAGAAAACAACCGCGAAAAAGACCGTCAGAAAGAAAAAATAAATTTCACCAATACCGGATTCCTATTCAGTTAAGAATCCGGCAACATTCATCTTCCGCCAGAGAAAAATCTTTTATCAATGTCTGCAAGATCCCGTTTTACGCGGTCTTTGAGCGGCGAATTTGAAAAGAACTGTTCTCCGGAATCGCTTTTCTCAATAAACTTACGGTAAAGACTCCTTGCCTTTTCAAGATCACGGAGCATTTTGTCTTTCTCATAGACTTTAGCGAGATTATAATATGCATCATCGACCATTTCACGGTCGGAATAATTTTTAATTACATTCAGCAGATTATCAACAGCAAGATTTCCGTTTCCCTGATAAAGATTGGTCTTCGATAGATTTATCAAAGCGTCATCCGCGAGATCGTGCGAAGGAAACTGAGAAGCAACGCGGTGAAATCTTTCCGATGCGTTCACATAATCCTTCATGGCAAAAAATATCTGACCTGATAGAAATAATGCCGCCGGAAATTCACCTGAAGTTTGAGGAATCAATTCAAGAGACGCAAACGCGTCTTTATTGTTTCCGCTTTTCATATAAGCGCGGGCTAGCCACTGGTTCGCGATATCAAGATAAATGCTCTGGGGAAACTTCTCCTTAAGCTGTTTGAACTTTTCAATCGAAGCCGCGAAATTAGATGAATTATAAAGCATAATTCCGCTTTCAAGAATTGCCTTATCTTCGCTTGCCGGAGAATTCATCAGAATATTTTTATTTTCGTCGCTCTTTTTCGCCGAAGCGGAACCTTTTTTTGGAGCGGCCTTCTTCGACTGTTTCTTCTGAGATGAAACAGCCCCGCCATTTTTAGTTTTAGCCTGGTTTACTTTTTTAGGTGATGTTTCAGCTTTTTGAACCGGCTCGGCAGGTTCGGTCAAAGGAATATCCGACTGCTGAGGTTCGGCAACATACATCGGTTCTTTTAATTTCTGATTTTTTTCCTTAGCTTTGTCTTTTTCATAAACATCTCTGGGCAAATTCTCAGAACGCTTTTCTTCAGTTTTTATGCGCGAATCCTGAGTTTGGGTCTGAACAACTTCGACGCTGTCAGCCAGAATGATGAATGGAAATACCAGAAGTAAAAAAATAATATGTCTCATTCGACAATCATATCACGGTCTTTCATCGGCGCAAGCCTATTTTCATCGCTTCTAACCCTGCTTTCTTTGGCCGGTTTCGGCTTTTCTTTAGGCGCGTCAAGCGGTGCGGTCTTGTCCTTCTGAATAACTTTAGGCTTAGATTCGCCCATACGAGAAGTCCTTTCAACCCGCGTCACTTCTGATTCGGTTTTTGAACTGTCCATATGAGGAATTTCAGCGAGACGGTCGGCATCCGATGATGACGAAAACGGTTCTTTTATTTTTACGTCTTTTTCGGCTTCCACTACAAATTCGCGCGACTCCGGAAGAAGCCGTTCGTTTGTTCGGTTTTCAAATTTGGGGTAATCTGATGTTTTGCGCTCTGAGAGATATTCAGCCTCGGTAACGCCTGAAAATTCAGGATCATCGCCGCGTTCAAGACGGCGTTCTATTTCAAACACATCATCAGTTTCATTTATTATTTTTATACCTGACTTATGGGCGGCATTTTTTCCGGAAACAATTCCGTAAATAAGACCGGCAACTGCTCCGATAAAAACAAATGTAAAAAAAATCTGCCGGATGAGCAGAACGTTTCTTCTTGGAATTCCGTTTATTATTCTATCAATTGCGGAAAGAATCTTGTTCAAAATCTCCATGATCACCTGCTTCCGTCTATGATAAAAATCACTCGGCATTTTTTCAAGTTTAATATGCTTCTGGGATCACTGAGTATTCTTTTTATATCGCGGTGAAGAATGACAGGATTTCCTTTCAATCCCCTGACGGCAGGCGCGAAATACGGGCTGTCTCCCGCCTTCTTGTGTCTTTCCGCCTCTTTCTCGCTATAACAGTAAGTAACCAGCCCTTCGCGAACAGCATATGCCGGATTGATATAATATCTGCCGTAAATTTCCAGACCGTCCTCATCATAAACAGAAGGAAGAATCATCGGAGAAACTTCGACTCCGCGCGCGTCAATTATCAGAGATGAATAATATGTCGGAAGCGCCTTGTCGCTTGGAACCGGAAAATCCTCATTCGGAAATTCAAGAGGAAGAGCCCTTATAAGTTCGGAAATTTTAAGCTCAGCAGATGTCTTTGCCGAAAAAAAACCTTTGGGCTGTTCGCGCAGTTTTATCTTTTCATCTAAAATTTCGGCGAGTTTTTCCTGAGCTTCGGAATTAGATTTAACGAATTCACCGATCGTTCTGTCAGAATCAAGACGGATGCGGTTCACAATAAATGCGATTTTTTCACGGGCGTTTTCACTTGCCGCCGCGCACGCGCTCATCCGTTCGCCGTTAAGCGAACGCTTCTCTCGGGCAAAATCAAGCGGAACTCCGCTGCGGTCATATTTCGCGGAATAATGACTTTCAGCCCTTATAATCCCGTTCTGCCACAGAACTG
>JAEWVM010000019.1 GCA_023396615.1 Spirochaetota bacterium
TACATCAAGAATCGGGATATGTTGATTCTGACGGATCGCATCGGCAGGTTGCAGGAGAAATTGAAGCCGCTAAGAAGGTTTTAATTTGGTGCAAAGAGAATTCTGTTAATGATATTATGATTCACTATGATTATGAAGGTGTTTCATCTTGGGCACAGGGAAAATGGAAAACCAATATAAAACTTACAAAAGATTATGCTGCATTTGTAAAAGAATCAGGAATTACCATAAAATGGATAAAAGTCAAGGCACATTCCGGGGATGAATATAATGAAGTTGCCGATTCTCTTGCAAAAACAGGAGCAATGTCGAAGCCAGTTCAAAACGATACAGAAAACGAAAGAATATCATATGCCGAAACTTTCTGTTCTGATATAATGAATGAAGGACTTGCGGTAAAACGGCTCGAAAAGCAAGGATATTCAAGGATTGAAATCTATCTGGGAAAAGAAAAAGCAGGTTTAGCTGATGTTTATTTTAAGAAAAAAGGCGGCCTGAAATTAGATCTCAGAGGTTTTAAAGATGAATATTATAAGGACAGAATAATGACAATATGGAATTCTTTTGTAAGCAATATAAAATGAAGAAATCATATCAGGCGCATAAATAAAACTGATTATTAATAAAAACGGGGTATTATGAAAAAATTAACAGTTTATATAATTTTATTTTTTGCTGTATTTATATGGTCGCTTATAAATCCACATGATTATTTTACATGGTTTCTGGAAGCTGCTCCCGCAATATTGTTTTTTCTGATTCTTTCTCTAACTTATAAAAAATTCAAATTTTCTTTGTTTGTGTATTCATTTGTTCTCCTTCACTGTTTTGTACTATTAATCGGAGCTAAATATACTTACGCAGAAGTTCCTCTATTTAATTATTTAAAAGAAGTTTTCGGTCTTGAGAGGAATAATTATGATAAAGTGGGTCATTTTATGCAGGGATTTGTTCCTGCTTTTATCACAAGAGAACTTCTTGTCAGATTAAAAGTCGTAAATGGGAAAAACTGGCTGAAATATATAGTTGTTTCAATTTGTCTTGCAGTCAGTGCATTTTATGAATTTATTGAATGGTGGGTATCGGTTGCTACGGGAGAATCGGCGGATTCATTTCTCGGAACACAAGGATACGTTTGGGATACTCAGTCGGATATGCTTTATGCAACAATAGGAGCTATTATTGCAGTTACGGTTTTTTCACGGTTGCATGATCTATCCATGAATAAGCTGAAAAATTAAGTAAATTTAATTTTTGCGATATATGCATCAAGATTGGGACTTACACCGTTTTCATCTTTCCTTCCTCTAATAGGCTGGGCGCCGTATTCTTTAATTAGTGCAGGATTTCCCATCGATGGTTCTGAATATTCTGCATATTCCGCAGTAAATAACGGAATATGCATTTTCTGGGAAGATTTTGCAGCTTCGAATATTCCGCCTTCATCTTTTGCGGGAGATTCTACAATGAACACGGCTTTAGATAAAGCGCATATCAATTTGTTTCTTTCTATTGCTCTGAAAATGTTGAATTCTTCTTTCAGATAAAAAGGTGATATAATTAGAAAATTGTCAGGATTATAGATAGATTGAATTTTTTCAGTCATAGTGTAAGTGAAAAATCCGCAAGGAAGTATTCCGATTGTTTTACCGCCTGCTTCGATTGTTGATCTGTGAAGAATAGAGCCTCCGCCTTTGCTCATATTTCCGACGGTAGTTATTGAATGAGAAGCCAGGGTTTTTGCGCCTTTAAATATAATCATTGAACCTTTCTCACTGGTTTCTGAATGAGCGAGAATTGCGGCGAGCGGTTCATTAAGAATCAGCGGAGAACCCATTAAATACAGCACCGGAGGAGCAGAATTCCCCAACCGCTGTTTTAAAATTTCCGGATAATCTTTGCTGAATATAAATAGCGGTTTAATTCCGACTTCTTCCATATCAGCACAATCATCTTCAATATCATCAGATATTTTTATTGCCGAAAGAATACCTTTAATAAAACTTTCTTTAAACGAAAATTCTTCTCTAATTTCCTTTTCTGAGAGGGAAAATAAGTCATCTATATTAAGAGACAATGATGTAAGAGTTTCATATATTTCAATAATTGAGGCACTTCCGATCCCTTCAGCGCGTTCAAGTGCAATCCACTGTGTATTTCTGTTCATTATTTCTCCATATAACTAAATAACTTTTCGGGCAGTTCCTTTAAATATTATTAAAAGAAAAAATGCGCCGCCTGCAAATCCGGTTATTATTCCGGCTGGAATTTCAAATGGATAAAAAACTGACCTTGCAAAAGTATCGCATAGTGCTAAAAAAACAGCTCCGCAAACAGGAACAAGTAAAATTAATTTTTTTGTGCTCTCACCGGCGAAGTGTCTCACGAGATGCGGAATAATCAGACCTACAAATGGAATTACTCCAGCGGCTGAAACGGAAATTGAAACAAGTGCTGAAGCTGCAAGGAAAAGAATTAAAATATCTGAATTTTTTATTCCGGCTCCGATTCTGAAGGATTCTCCGAAGGAAATAATTGTAAGTTTTTGAGAATTATAAAGTATCACTAAAAATGATATTATAAAAACAGGAATGATAAACGGAGTTAATTCAAATCTTGCAATCGATATATCTCCCATCATCCATGATAGCGCTTTGTGTACGGCTCTGGATTCTGAAAATGAAAACAATAACATAACTGCTGATGAAAAAAACATATTTAAACTTACCCCAAAGAGAATAAGTCTTGAATCAGAAAGTTCAAACCGTTTTGCCGCAATTATCGTAACTGCGGCTGAAAAAGAAGCTCCTGCAAAAGCAAAAAGCGGAATAGACGTGGAAGGCATTGCAAATATTATTGCAAATGCTGCGGCAAACGAAGCTCCGCCTGAGACTCCGGTTGTATAAGCTTCGGCAAGAGGATTTCTGAATATCGATTGAAATACAAGAGCGCTTAGAGCTAACGAAGCTCCGGTTATTGATGCGATAATTAATCTCGGAATACGCAGATTAATTATAATAAAATAATCAGGAGTATTCTTGTTTAATGAAAACAAGTTGATGAAATCTCCTCCCGAAGAAAGAAAAATCATATAAAGCAGGGCGATAGAAGGCAGAATTAGATATTTAAGTTTCATTTTCCCTTAAAGCTTTTGATGGAAGCTATAAAATCACTTGGGGTATAGTAACAAGAATTTTCTGAATTATAAATCTGCAAAGTTATATTTTTCAAACCGATACGATTTAAAACTTGATGAAGTTCATCGGCACCGCCGATATCTGAAATCAGTATTATATCCGGATTCAAATCAGCAAGATATTCAAGTGAAATAAACGGGTAGGGGTTTTTAGTCTTTATTATATTTGAAAATCCAGCAGCTTCTGCGGCATCAGACATAAATGAATTTGAACTCACTGCAACAAGCGGAACAGAATTTAAAAGTATAACTGCTTTTTTCATTTTTTCCGGAGAAAATGAAGTCACAATTTCTCTATAATCAATCAGTTTGCGGTCAGGATTATAATTCAATTTATCGGCAATCAGTCGATAGTTATTTTCAATGTCCGTATAACTTTCATTTTCTATTAAATACAATATTTCTATTCCGGCACATTCAATCTGCTCATTTTTTATCATGGTTTCATCTTCAATACTCATTATCACAAGGTCGGGATTTAAAGAAATGATTTTTTCCATGCTTGGAATTATGGAATTCCCTATCAGTTCGGCATTTTTCACTGCCGGACAAAACGGAGTGATGCCGACAAGAAGATCCGACTTTCCCATATCTATAATCATTCTTGTGATGGAAGGCGAAAGTGAAACAATCCGGTTATACCTGTGTTCATTATTTGAAGATGAAGTGCTTTTACATGATAAAAAAATTAAAAGAAAAATAGAGATAAGTATTCTCATATATGTTCCCAATAAAAATCTACCCAATTGTCGGATCCTATGACTTCTCCTGCAGTAATTTGATCAAGATTTTTTCTTGAGACAAGAACAAATACATCAATTATTACGTTATTAAATATTTCCTTGATTTTTCTTACCGTCTCACCGGAATCATAAATATCGTCACAAAGGATATACCTTCCGAATTGGAGCTCCGGAACATCTCCTATGATGAAGTCTCCTCGCGATTTTCCCCTATAACTTGATATTTCGACATATTTAATAGGCAGAGACAAATTGCGGCTCATAAAATATGATAGAAAAAAACCGCCTTTAAGAGGGCAGATTATTCCGTCATAATGAATTCCCTTTGTTTCTGCAATAGAAAGCAGTTTATGACAAAGTTCGGCGTATTTCTCATGCGATATGAAATAATTACTCATACCTTTTTGTTTTTTAATGTGCCTTTTTTTTCAAGGAAAATATAAGCGGATTCTTAATTTTGTTTGACTTAAAATTCTGAAATTTAAAATAATACTGAACAGGTTCATTATGCCGTTAAAATTTGTTAAATCACTAAATTATGCAGTTGAAGGGATTTTGCATGCAGCCAAAACCCAAAGACATGTCAGAATTCATTTTCTTGTAATAATTATTCTACTCATTGTTTGTTTTCTTTTGGGCGTTCAAAAGAATGATTTCATAATAGTATCTTTAATTGCAGCACTTGTTATCATTTCAGAAATATTCAATTCTGCAGTTGAAACCCTTGTCGATATGGTATCGCCGAGAAAGAACGAAATGGCAAGAGTTACTAAAGATATGGCTGCCGGTGCTGTTTTGATTTCAGCGGGCACTGCAATAATAGCCGCATTCTATATTCTGCTGCCTTATCTTGAATCGTTTTATATGAATGGTTTCAAAATAATCAAACACCAAAACGGTGATATAGCACTTTCTGCAATGATGATAGTAACACTTTCCGTAATTATGATTAAGTCTTATTTCGGAAAAGGTACACCGTTGCGCGGCGGAATGCCTTCAGGTCATTCCGCATTATCCTTTTCAGCGATAGTCTCAGCATTATACAGCTTGGACAGTATTGTTGCCGTTTGCGTTATAATTTTCATTGGCTTAGTTATATCTTTGAGCCGCATAGTACAAAAGATTCACACACCGCTCGAGGTTTTTGCAGGTATTCTGACAGGAGCAACCATTACTTGGGGAATGTTTATGGTATTTGCAGTTTAACGAATTTGAGTTAATTCTTATTAATTGTTATAATAACAGAATATTTCTCAATAAGCAGTCTGCCATAAACAAACTGCTTATTGATTGATTTATTTTATGTTATAATAGTTCTGCATTGCCTGATAAGTAGTAGCATATTCCTGTGCAGCATTCCAGAAAATATAACCGCCGACTTTAGCATCATGAACCGCTTTTATCTGTTCTTCCTGATATTTTTGGAATGAAAGACCGCTTGTTTTAACTTTCATTTTGAAAGCCTGAATATACGGAACAATATGCGCATTAGAAACTCGTTCTTTTGCTCTGACTGAAGTTGTATAAACGGTATAATAAGGATCTTTGATCATTTTCTGGCTCCATGTATAATGCGAAGGATACGCCATCGGACATATTACATCAGCAACTTTATCCATGGATTCCATACGTTGCCCGATTATATCATTAACATTAAGAGGAATTCTTCCAAAAACATCAGCAGCAACACGCACATTATAAGATTTTACTCTTTCTTTTGTGGTTGAAATGAGTGTTTCTACGAATGAATATTTCTGTTCCAAAGTAAGATGTTTTAATTTCGAAGAATCCTCAAATCTGATGTAATCGAGCTGAATTTCCTTAAATCCGTTTTTTGCAGCGTTTTCGCTTACTGCATAAATTGATTCAAGCTTTTCCTTTGAAACCGGAAATGTTGTTAGTCCGTCCTGAAAGCAGACAACGCGGGCAATAGGGTGAAGACCAGCATCAAGGATCATTTTTACATTCTCTGCTGGAGTCGCGCATTTATTTCCCGGAGCCGGCTGAACATCAATTACGAGTGTATTGATGTTGGATTTTTTTGCCATTTCTATGAAGCGGGCGAGTTTTTCAGGATTTTTCCCTGACGGCTGAGTCAAATAAATTCCTCTGTAAAAATCAGGGAAAACATAAGCTTTTGATTCGGCTTTAACATCCTGTTTTCCGTCATTTTTTTTATCAGCATCTGATGATATCTTTTTATTGGCAACTGCTGCTGCAACAGCCAATACGGAAACCAAAGAAAACGCAATAACAATAATCTTTTTCATTTTGAACCTTTTCTAATAATTAAGCTGAACGTATGAACTGTTTAAAATATCGGCAATATTTGACAAGCAAAAGATATCTTTTGTGAGGATACGATTTATTTTTCGATATTTTGCCAAATTAAGTATCTTTATAAACAAATATGCATATTGTCTTGACGAAATTTATTTGTTTTTAAATACAATATCAACATAGGAGAAATGTAAATGAATAGAATTCTATCAATTTTCATGGCATCGTTAATTGTATTAACATCATGCACAGATAATTCTAAATCATCAGGAAGCATAGAAATGGATGGAACTAAAATAGATCTTCCTTACCGATATTGCATCAAGCATAATGACGCGTACAGAATTATACTTCTTAACCATAATAAAGTAACAGAACAGGAAATACGGAATATTTTCAGAGAAACGCCTGAAAATGAATTGTCCATCACAATACATTCTGATTCTGACACAATGGCATCTTCTGTAATAGCTGATAATTATCGGCAATTGGGAATTAGAATGAAACTTAATAAAGAACCGCTTAAAATCGGAGATAACACAACAATAATCCTGACTGACACTGTTAAGTTTAAACCCGTAACGGGAAAATTTAAAGATAAAGAATTAACCATATACGGATCTTTTTCAGCAAAATATTTGGGAGAGTCTGAATAAATCATTAAACAAGTATGCAGTAGTTAACTAATTGTATTCTTGTTTAATTTAATGAGACATAATATATATTGTCCGAAGGGTAAAACCGAAAAAAAGCCACTAAATCAAAGCAAATATTTATGAATCACAATG
>JAEWVM010000157.1 GCA_023396615.1 Spirochaetota bacterium
TGAACATCATTCATCTATGCTTTCCATGATGAGTTTTGCTTATTTTTTTACGGAAATAACCAACAGAATACGACAATGCAACAATTATTATTACGAAAACACCCGTGAAAACCAAAGATGTCCTGAAAAGAAAGCTTTTAATTTCCAATTCACTTTCTTCAATAAATTCAATCGGCTGAGAAATTTCAACAAGTGCGGAAACTTCACCATTTTTTCCGCGAAGAGGCGCCGTAGCTGCAAGCCACTTTCCGTTTTCATCGACATATTTTGTAACTTTTACGGCACCCTCATTTAAGGTCTCATAATACCCGGAATTCATAGAATACGGATAAAGAAAATCATAAGCATCTGCATCAATTACACAGTAAACATTCTTCAGTTTTTTATAAATATAAACGGATACTCCCATGTTCTGATCAGACTCATCGGTTCCCAATATTTTTTTCATCTGCTCAGAAAGTTTCAAAAATGAATCAGAAGTAATATCTTTCGGTGATTTAATATCATCGACCAAACCGGCATCAATTATCCGCGATGCAGTTTTCGCCAAATAAAGAAATTTCTGATCTCTTTCATAATCTATCTGCTTTTGCATATAGTGGTGAAAAAATATAAATGAAACAAAATTATAGACGAAAAAAAACAACGCAAACAGAAACGCCCTTTTTAGTATAGTCGGCATTTTTCCGGAAAATAAGGGATAAACATGTATTTTAATATAATAAATAAAAAGAACAGCAAAAAGAATTATAGAAATAATATATGACACCTTCAGAATTTTTTCATAAACGAAATAATCCGCTTCATAAATATCCCGGATATCACTTGTAGATTTCCTTATCTCCAGAAGATTTCCGCGGTATTTATCCGATGTGAGAATTTTCCCTTTTGAAAAAACAAAATTAGTCATTAAAATATTTCCGGCATAACCGCTTTTATAGAGTTCTTTGAAATCAAAAAGTATACTTGTCTTTTCTTCTTTAACGGATATTAATCGCTGAGAATACAGTTCATTGAATATTAATCCATATTCATTATCATACATAAGAGAATACGGAAACACTACTCCAAGACTTTCATCAATTTTAACAAGTTCCGGCTCCATTTTCTCATTAATACGAATTACGTCACCGCGTGAGTTCGAGTAATATATTTTTCCGGGAACTGTGCCGCATATATTATTGATGGGATATTCTATTTGCGTCGTAAATATTTTAATTTTTTCAGAACCGAAAAGATCTGTCTTATAAAGAGAGAGCATGTTATGTTCGTCAAAATGATAATAATAGAGATATTCGCCTGATATCTCCTTCGATATCTCCATCGAAGGAATCATTGCAGCAGAATAAATATAATCTTCGGTTATTCTTTTTCTCATGTAAGAATCATAAACATTCCTGACGATCGTCCGAAGATATTTAAAATCCGGAGAGTAAACCTGAATTTCTGAAATTTCAGTTTCACCGTCATCCGCAGAATAAACGACATTATTTATATAAATATTTCCCGCATTATCTACGGCCATCTTGTAGAAATTATAGATAGAATCACTATTGCGGTTTCCGCCCTTCATCTCATAAAGACGTTTTCCTGATTCATTAATTTTAATTAGCCGCTTGAAACCGTTAACGCCGTTATCGATAACAAAAAATCCGTCATCGGCGAAATATACCGAATGAACGGCGTTAAGTTTGATGCTTTTCTCGAAAAGTGATTTGTTCAGCAGATCATGCCGAAAAACAATGAAGATTAAGGATGCCGCGCAAACAGCAAACCTTAATATACGAATATATCTTGATTTTGAAAAGTTACTCCATTTCATAACAGCCCCGCAAAAATTGGTAAACCCAGGCTGATAGGAAGTTCGGAGAAAAATAATTGGAGATAAACGGGATCGAACCGTTGACCTCTTGAATGCCATTCAAGCGCTCTCCCAGCTGAGCTATACCCCCCAATCCATACCAAGCTTAGCAAAGACATCTGTTTTTTGCAATTATTTTAACAGTTCTTCTATCTCTTTTTCCTTCTCTCGGCAGACACGGTCTCCCTCGACAAGGGCTTCTATTGAACGGTAAAACTCCAAAGATCCGAAAGAGAGAAGATTCGGCTCAAGAAGAAGATCGGGTTTGGAATATTTTAACAATAGCTCCGTATTCTTTAAATCCATTATGTCAATAGTCTGAAAAATTACTTCAAAAACATTCGGCATATCATCCTTTTTTTCGTCAGACTTCACAATAAAGTAGGACGCAAATTTTTTAAGCCATGAATAATTAATTTTCTCGCTCAATTCAGATATTTTTTCCAAAGTCCGCGGCTTCGTACTACCTGCCATACTTCTCTCCGCAAAAGAAGCCGACACTTCATTATGATGTGTTTTCAATGCCGGATGAAGATTCACCGCAATGACTTTATCGGCTCCCATTTTCTTTACGACATCAACCGGAAGAGGATTAACAACTCCGCCGTCGATAAGAATTCTGTTTTCGTATCTGACAGGCTCGAATATTCCGGGAATGGATATACTTGCCCGTATTGCACTCAAAAGATTTCCGGATGAAAAAATCACCTGTTCGCCCGAATGATATTCTGAAGCAATAATGCTCAAGGGTTTAGGCAGTGATTCAATTGAAATGTCAGGCGGTATAAATTTTCCAAGCCATGTCATCATTTTTCTGGGATTCATCAGTCCCGATACCGGAATTACCGGAGACATAAGCGAAAAAAGATCAGCCTTAGTAAAAGAAATAACTTCACTTTTGAATTTTTTAAGATTTCCGCACAAATAAATTGCACCAATGAGAGCTCCTACGCTTGATCCTGAAATGAAGTCAATTGAAAGACCTTTTTTTTCTATAAACTCAATAATCGATATATGAGCAATTCCTTTTGCTCCGCCGCTGCCTAATGCAAGACCAATTTTGTTATTATTTTTCATTACTAACAAAATACTATTTTTGATAAAATTTTGAAAGTATAATTTGACTCAACCCCGACAATTTATCTCGATAATGACTATGTTAAGTATATACAGAATTCCACACATTCTCTTTTCGGATAATTAACTTCCATTAAAAGTTTATTCACACCAAGCTTCTTAATTATTACTTTGATGCACATTATGCTCTAAATACTCGTCAATTCTGCTGCTTAAAGCTTTAAAAGGATGTTGACATCATCCCTAAAGCCGGGTCTAATGCTATTATTACAAATAATAAGGAGAAAAAGATGAAAAAGTTAGTTCTTCTTTCCGCAATATTAACTCTTGTTTTTGCGGGATGCGAATCTTCACAGAAAAAAATTAATGCGGAAAAAAACCCTGATCTTGTATCTGCGGCAGAAAAAGGGGACAAAGCTCAGA
>JAEWVM010000198.1 GCA_023396615.1 Spirochaetota bacterium
AATCATCCGGCTTTTGCCAATACCTATATCGCGGTAATGCCTGATGTTCACGCCGGAAAAGGCGCGGTCATCGGTTTCACAATGAAAACAAACGGCTTCATTATTCCTAATGTTATAGGTGTAGATATCGGCTGCGGAATGTTATCTGCAAAATTCAGCCTTGATTCAATCGATCCCGCAAAGCTTGACTCATTTATCAGAACGGAAATTCCTTCCGGTTTCGCTATAAACAAAAATCATAACTGCGTTTCGAAAAGTCAGAAACATGAAATCAGAGACGTATGTCTTAGAATTAAAACCGACACCGACAAGGCATTAAACGCAGTGGGTTCCCTCGGCGGAGGAAATCATTTCATCGAAGCCGGATATGATTCTAACCGATATTTATGGATAACTATCCATTCAGGAAGCCGAAATTTCGGTCTGAAAATAGCCGTACATTACCAAAAGAAAGCGAAAGAAATCCTCAGTAAAAATTCAGCCGATATTCAATACAAAGATCTCGAATTTATGCCGGAAGACAGCCCTGAATGCCGGGATTATCTGCGTGATCTTTTTACCGCACAGAGATTTGCCGCTTCAAACAGAGAAGAAATGATGCGCCGGATCATTTCATTTATCGGAAAAGATCCCGAGGAAATGATAGAATCCGTTCACAACTTCATCGGAACGGATAACATAATCAGAAAAGGAGCGACTCCCGCTCACAAGGGACAAAAGGTAATTATACCTTTCAACATGAGAGACGGAATCGCAATATGCGAAGGAAAGGGTTCGGAAAAATATAACTGCTCGGCTCCTCATGGTGCTGGAAGAATATTGAGCCGCGTGCAGGCAAAGAAACAATTATCCGCGGATGATTTCCGCCAGCAGATGATAAATGCCGGAATATACACATCGACTGCATCAAAGGAGACTTTAGATGAAGCCCCCGGAGCGTACAAAGACATGAAACTGATTCTTGATAATATAAAAGAAACCGTAGAAGTAATTGAAATGATCAAACCCGTGTATAACTTCAAAGCGGGGAAGGAATAGGGATTTTTCAGAATTGAATGAAAGTTAATGTGCCCTCACCCAGCCTTCGACTCGCCCTCTCCTAAAAGGAGAGGATTTTCTATCATTAACTTCATGCTTCAGTAAAAAAACGAGTGACATCAAAAACATCTAAACATCAGCCGCAGGCTGATACAACTCGGGCGACCGCAGCATCCGGCGAAGCCGGTGCGAGGAATTCGCCCGACAAGCCCCGCGCAGCGGTGCCCTTTTCTTTCGTCCATTTCTTTTGGGCATAGCAAAAGAAATGGACAAACGGATTTAAAAGGTGCGGAGCACCTTTTGTGTATCACATGACACCATGTGAAAACCGGATAAAAGGCATGTAATGCCCTTTAAAATTCTTGTATGATCCATGCGAAAAACGAATTCATAAGGCGGCAGGAACGATCCCTGTAAAGCGATGCCTTCAATATGCGACACGAAGTCGCAAAATAAGGCATCGCAAGAAGCCTTATAAAAGGTACACTCAACTCTTGAGGGAAAAGAGAAATGAATTCCAAAGGCGGGGCTTTTGAAAAAAAAGCGTTCCGAATCGGAACGCTTTTTTATAATCTCTAATGAAATTAGAATCTTATTTTGCTTTTGCAACGATCTCTTTGAAAGCGTTGAAATCCTTGATAGCGATTTCAGAAAGCATCTTTCTGTTGATCTTGATGTTTGCTTTATCAAGAAGACCGATAAGCTTGCTGTATGAAACACCGCAGATTCTTGCAGCTGCATTGATACGCGCGATCCAGAGAATTCTAAACTCGCGTTTTTTTCTTTTGCGGTCTTTATAAGAATGCTGAAGCGCCATTCTATGAGCGTCTTTCGCAGTTCTATAAAGTCTTCTTCTTCCGCCTATATAGCCTTTTACGGCTCTCATTATCTTTCTTTGTCTTTTATGGTGAACTAAACCAGTGGTTGCTCTTGGCATACTCTAACCTCTTTAAATATTCGTCTTACGCGTAAGGAAGCATTCTGCTGATTCTATCGAATTCAGGAGTTCTTTCCGCAAACGTTCCTCTGAGCTTTCTTTTTCTGCCCGGAGATTTGCACTGAAGCTGGTGTCTTGCAAAAGCGCTGGCTCTTTTCACTTTACCTTTCTTCGTGATGGAGAATCTTTTCTTTGCTCCGCTATTCGATTTAATTTTAGGCATTATTTTCCTCTCTGTCTATATCTGTCTTCTTGACCTTGGCGGATTGGGATACGCCAGGAGCAAGGAACATTGTCATACTTTTTCCTTCAACCAGCGGTCTTCTTTCTACAACCGCACAGTCTGCAAGTTCACCCTGCATCTTTTCCATTACCCTGAGTCCGAGTTCGGAATAAACGATTTCTCTTCCGCGGAACATCATAGTAACCTTAACTTTATCTCCTTTTTCAAGGAACTCTCTCGCATGCTTAACTTTATGAGAATAATCATGCTCATCAATAGAAGGACGTAATTTCACTTCTTTTATATGAACGATTTTCTGCTTCTTCTTGGCTTCTTTTGCCTTTTTGATCTGCTCAAAACGGAATTTGCTGTAATCTGATATCTTAACAATCGACATATCCTGTTTGGATATCTCAATCAGATCAACTCCTTCGTCTTTTGCCATCTGAAGCGCTTCCGCGAGAGAAACAACACGTGGTTCGTTCTCCCCGACTAATCTGACGCTTGGGCCGTCGATTTCCTCATTCAAGCGATGCTCTCTGGCATCCTTGCGGTCTCTGCCGCCTTGCCTGCGATTTAAGATATTCCCCTCCATAGAGATAGAAAGATTTTGACCAGAATGCCACACGGCGCATATTTTTAGCAACAATAATTCAGTTTAATGACCGAATTAATCGCTGAAAACGACATAATACAGGAAAAAACAACTCTATCAGTTATTTTCGGATTTTATCAAAGCGATAAAATCATCACAGCTCATAACTTCAGGCTTATCTGAACCGCGTCTTCTGACTGACACGGAGCCTGCTTCAATTTCCTTCTTACCTAAAACTGCCACATAAGGAACACGGCTTGTCACTGCGTTTCTTATCTTATATCCCATTGTCTCATTTGACAAATCAATATCAACACGAAGTTCTTCCTGCTTCATTCTTGCCTGAAGCGCCTTAACGCCTTCAGCTTCATTTTCTGAAACGTTTATAATAATACACTGAACCGGAGCAAGCCATACAGGAAAAGCGCCTTTATAATGCTCTATCAATATTCCGAAAAATCTTTCAAGCGATCCGAGAAGTGCACGGTGAATCATTATAGGACGGTGATCCTTTCCGTCAGAACCCGAGTATGAAATATCAAATCTTTCAGGCAGATTGAAATCAAGCTGAACAGTCGACAACTGCCAGTCGCGTCCGATAGCGTCCTTGACAGCGATGTCGATCTTCGGGCCGTAGAAAGCACCGTCGCCTTCGTTAATCTCGTAAGACATTCCGCTTCTCTGAAGAGCTTCTTTGAGAGCAGCTTCCGCCTTATCCCAAAGTTCAACCGAACCGACATATTCCTTTTCGGGTCTTGTTGAAATCTTTATCTTAAAATTTTCGAATCCGAATTTCTTAAGCATGAACATCGAAAAATTAAACGCAGCAAGTATCTCATCGGTTATCTGATCGAGACGGCAGAAAATATGCGCGTCATCCTGAGTGAATCCTCTAACACGGAGAAGACCATGAAGAGTTCCTGAGCGTTCGTATCTGTAAACAGTTCCGAACTCGGCAAACTTCACCGGAAAGTCGCGGTAACTGCGCTGTTCGCTTTTATAAACCATAACATGGAACGGACAATTCATCGGCTTTACGTAATAATCTTCGCCGTCAATATCCATCGGCGAATACATTCCTTCTTTATAGAAAGACAAGTGTCCGCTGGTTTCCCATAGAAGACTTCTTCCGATATGAGGAGTATAAATTATTTCGTAACCATTTTTGTAATGTTCTTTTCTCCAGAAATCTTCAATGAGGACTCTTATGCGAGCGCCCTTAGGTGCCCAAAGAATCAGACCCTGACCTACTTCATTGCTAACTTCAAAGAGATGCTGATCCTTTCCGATTCTGCGGTGGTCGCGTTCCTTTGCCTCTTCCTGAAGACGGATATAATCATCAAGTTCCTTCTTGTCCGGAAAAGAAATTCCGTAAATACGCTGAAGCATTTTATTCTTCTCGTCACCGCGCCAGTACGCACCTGCAACGCGAAGAAGCTTGAAAGCTTTGATATCGCCGGTTTTAGCGACATGAGGTCCGCGGCAAAGATCGAAAAAATTTCC
>JAEWVM010000249.1 GCA_023396615.1 Spirochaetota bacterium
GCAATGCATAACCCGGATTTTCGGGAAAAGAGGTTTGAACGAATTTAAGATCGGCTCCGTATTTTGATGTATAATATGATGTATCGAGAAAAGTATTAGCGAGTGATGCATTTCTTTTCGAAAGGATCGCATTCTTAAGATGAAAGTATGCCTTATCCGTCATCCCGCTTGAAAAATATGATTTATAGTATAATATATCCGATGAATATTTCCAGCCCGAATTTTTCAAAGCACCTGCTTCTTTTTCCGCAAGATCATACCAGCCTCTTTCGGAAAAGTATGCCCCTTTCAAAAGACGTGTTGAGGGAGAATAAGCATTTTTCTGTTCAAGAGAATTAATTATTTCACCGCATTGATAAAACATCTTATTCTTCAGCTTAAGGAATCCCAGCTGAACAAGCGCTTCGTAATTTGTTTTATCCGCGTTATGCGCTGAGCGCAGAAAGTAATCTTTCTTGGATGCGTTTTCCTCGGATAATGCTCGGTAATATGCCGCCTGGGAGAAATAGTAATCAGAGATATCTACCGATGAAAATTCCGATGAACATGCATTTTTTGAAAATGAAACAAACCCTGATGAATACTTAACATATCCCCTGAAAAAGCTGTCGGATTTATCCGAAGAACTTATATAATCGGGAAGAATTTGTTTTGAACTGAATAATTTGCCGTTTAATTTTTTCGGTGATTCTAAAAATTTTAAATTTTCATTATCTGCTGATAATGAAAAACGCATTGAAGAAGTCTGCGACGGAAGAAGACGTATTTCTGTCAGATGAACACCTGAAGAAAGTTCGGCTGAAATTATATCCTGAACCTGAAAATAATTGCGCGAATCTTCACCCTTATATACTTCAACCCCGTTGATCAATATCTGCATAAATCCCGATCTGCCGATA
The DNA here is from genome assembly GCA_023396615.1 of Spirochaetota bacterium. GTDB lineage: Bacteria > Spirochaetota > UBA4802 > UBA4802 > JAFGJZ01 > JAKJGA01. Next base: position 900 of record JAEWVM010000249.1, read on the forward strand.
AAAAAAGAAGCTTCTGTTTCAGATGAGCATTCGGCGTATGTACGCAAAACAAAAGCCCCGTCACTGTTCAGGTAATTTTCCGGAGAAACAGAACCTTGACTGTCGGATTTGACGATGCCTTTTTCTTTTATAAAGAAAGGTGAAGTATCAGCTTTTTCCATATCGCCTTTGCTGAAATTTTTTATCGGAGCCGAAATTTCAAAAAAGACCGGATATCCTTTTTCTTTTATCTCTGAACATTTCTTGAAATTATATGAATCAGAATATATTTTCAGACGGATTGCTTCATCAAGTTTAGCGAAATATGGAGATAATTTTTTACCCTTTTTCATTGAATCAAGAATGGCAAGAGAATCTGCGGATAGTTCAGGATTTTCCGAAAGCTCATAAAGAAAAAACATTTTAGCTGCTTTACGGACACTGCCTGAAAATTCAGCCCGTGAAAGAGACAGAAGCGCTTCTTTATATAAAGATTTCTTTTTATAATCAAAAAATTCTTTTTCATCTGCCGGAACAGCAGCTGAGAGAACCGACGAAATCAAAATACAAAGCGAAATAATTTTTATGCGCATTTTATTTTCCTATACAGAATCTTCCGAATATCGAATTTAGAATATCGTCAGGAGAGATTAATCCGGTAATCTCTGAAAGAGAGTTTATAAGTTCAGCTGCATCTGCAGCTATTATCTCCTCAGGATTTCCGCAATCTATGGAATTTACTAAATTATCGGCTGCATCCGAAGAATGTTCAAGAATTTTAAGGACGCGCATATCAGCAATGAAAGAATTTGAGCATCCCGAGAAATTAGATCTCACAGCTTCGGAAAGCTTTGAGTGAAATTCCGAGAAATTATGTCCGGTTAATGCGGAAAAATCGATTATATCACGACCAATTTTTTTCTTAATGGATAAGACTTCTTTACTGTCAGCACAATCAGTCTTATTTAAAAGTATAACGGATTTTTTATTTTCGGTAATTTTTAATATTTCTTCATCAAACGAATCAATGCCTGATAACGCATCAAGCATTACGACAGATATCTCAGACCGGGAGAGTATCTCACGGCTCTTTTCTATTCCGATTTTTTCAATTTCACAATCAGCATCGCGAATACCGGCCGTATCATATATATTAACATGAACACCTCCGAATTGAACCGTTTCCTTAATCATGTCCCTAGTTGTTCCGGGAATATTGGAAACGATAGCTCTTTCGGAATTAAGAATGAGATTTAGAAGACTTGATTTTCCAGAATTCGGTTTGCCTACAATGGGTACATCTATCCCGCCGCTGAGTTTTGCCCCTGATGAACAGCGGCGAAGAACATCCTTAACCTCATCACGGATTTCTTCCGCCTGCTTTAAAGCTTCCGCTCTGCTGACAAATTCAATCTCTTCTGTTGAAAAATCTATTGCGCTCTCAATATCTCCCTTCAGAAGAATCAATTTTTCGCGCATGCTGTTGATGACATTTTTCAGCGAGCCGTGCATCTGCGAAAGCGCCGTGTTTATTTCCCAGTCACTGCGCGCGCAGATAAGAGCATTGACCGATTCGGCTTCCGTTAAATCCATTTTTCCGTTTATGAATGCCCTGCGTGAAAATTCACCTGGCTCGGCCATTCTCGCTCCGCTTTCGAGAAGAAATGAAATTATATTTTTTACGATAAGAGGATTTCCGTGACAGCTGAGTTCAACCGTATCCTCTCCGGTAAAACTTGCCGGTGATTCAAAATATGAAAGGATTAGTTCGTCAAGAATACGTCCATTCGAAGAAAGCTTTCCGTACACAGCTTTGGCGTGCGAAACTTTTACGTATGAAGAAAAAGAATTTTTGAAGAGAATAAGCGCGCCGTCTCCGCTAACGCGGATGACTGCCAGAGCCGAATTGACAAATGGAGTCGCCGGCGCGCAGATTATATCATTCACTGACATTTTTCGGAAGTATTTTTACCTTTCGGTAAATTCCCATTCCTTCGCTTTTTGTTTCTACTTTATCATGATTCTGCAAAGAAAGATGAACAAGTCTGCGCTCAAATGGATTCATCGGTTCAAGCACAACCGGCTTGCCCGTCCTCATAACTTTTTTTGCGGCCTCGAAAGAAACTTTTTTTATTGCACGTTCACGTTTTGCACGGTAGCCTTCGATATCGAGAATAATTTTCTTCTCTGTGGAAGTCTGCTGGCTTACGATGACATTCACAATAAACTGAATCGCTTCAAGATTCCGTCCTTTCTTTCCGATTATGAGTCCCGAGTCGTCACTTTCAAATTCAACATAGACTTTTGATTCGCCTTCATGAAATTCATTGATGATATATTTTACGCCCATGCGTGTAAGGATCTCATTCAGCACGGTCTTGACATTAGCACCGACATCCTTAACATCCGCATTGTAAGTTACTCTGATCTTTGCCGGACGAGAAACACCGAATCCGAAAATTCCGCTTTTACCCTCATCGATTATTTCGACAAGGTTATCATCAACAGAATCCGCATTCAAGCCGAGCTCTTCTGCAGCCCGGCGTTTAGCATCCTCTACGGTTTTTCCTTCAACTTCGATGACCTTCATTTGCTTCCTCCTGCCTTGACAGTTTTAGCCGGTTTTCTGGTGATATAAAGCTGGTGCGCAATCTGAAGTGCATTCTGCACGATCCAGTAAATAACAAGTCCTGACGGCATGCTCCAGAAGAAGAAAAGGAACATAACAGGCATCAGCATCAGCATCATTTTCTGCTGAGGATTTCCCGTATCAACTGAAGTCATCTTCTGCTGAATGAATGAAGTAACAAGCATTATCAATGGAAGAATGTTGAGATTGAGCCCCATGACATGACCGACTGTATCAGGCATCGAAAGATCATGCATCCAGAAGAAGAAAGGCGCGCGCCACATATCGATCGAATTGCTTAGCGCGCTGTAAAGTGCGAAGAAAAAAGGCATCTGTATAATAAGCGGCAGACAGCCCCCGAGAGGATTAACTCCCGCGGTTTTATAAAGCGACATCATCTCTTTCTGAAGCTCTTGCGGTTTGTCCTTGTACTTAATTTTAAGCTCAGCCATTTTCGGAGAAAGCTCGGACATCTTCTTCATTGAATTTGTAGATTTAATAGTAAGCGGAAGAAAAATGAGCTTAGTCAGTATAGAAAGCAGAATAATCGAAATACCGAGGTTTCCGAACACGCCGTTTATACCGAATAGAATCTTGAGAACGACCCATCTGATCGGTTCAATCCACTTATTTATATCGACTGCCGGAGCTATGCTTTTATCAACTGCAAGAAGTATATCCTTATTCTTTTCTGCAAGAGCTACTTTGATTTTGCGCTCGGCAGTATCGCCGCTTTTAAGTTTAACGTTTGAAGAAACAAGAGCAGTTCTGTGACCCGGAGTTTTTCTCGAATCGTATTTAACCGAATCTGCTTTAAAATTCTGAGGAATCATTACAAGCGAAATGAAACGGCTTGAAACACCTGCCCAGACAGGATTCTTTCCTTCTTTTGTATCAGTTTCATCAGAAAACCATCCGCCGCCCTTTTTTCCTTTTTCGAGATCTTCAGGATCTTCCGAAAGAGCATAGATTGTGCTCGGTGCATTATAGTAGCCTTCGTAGTTTTCTATCTGTGGACCGAGAAAATCCGGTGAAGTTATATATATGTTACCGGAAGGAAATTCGAATTCATCTGCAGACGTATTTGTGATGCGGAAGGAAACATCAAACGAATGAGTTTCGTTGTTAAATAGAAAACTTTTTTCGATAACAATATTTTTACCATTGATTACGGCAGAAAGAGCATAAACAACTTCATTGCCTTCCGCTTTTTTCACTTCCCAGATTTCATCATCAAGAGAAGAGCCCGAAAGAAGTTCCTTGTCTGAAAAATATACCGGAAAATCAAGATATCCTTTCACGTCGAGTTTTTCACGTCCTGCGACAAGTTCTATCTGTTTTTCGCCGTACTTAATGCTTTCTATGCGTGCTCCCTTGCTGGAAAGAACTGCATTATAGTTTTTAACTTTTATTGTATTTTTAGTTTCAACCGCGGGAGTCTTCGAGGCGGTTTTCTGAATCTTTGATTCTTCAGATTTCGCATTTTTATCAGTTTTTTCTTCAGTCTTAGCCGCAGTTTCTTTTTTTGCTTCGGTCTCTACGACAGCCTGAGATGTCGGAGGGACAGTTTTCTTTCCGAAAAACTGTCCCCATGCAATCCAAATAACCAGAGAGATTACAATCGCTATAATTAAATTTTTATTTCCCATTACCGGTTCCTTTTATTAGGTTACCAGGAAAAGGAAGGCTTATTTTTCAGGCACGGGATCATATCCGCCCGGAAAAAACGGATTGCAGCGTAAAATTCTTTTCATAGAAAGAAAAGAACCCTTCAACAAGCCGTATCTCTTCAGAGCTGTTACAGTATACTCCGAGCATGAAGGATAATACCTGCATGCCGGCGGAAGCAAAGGCGATATGACATATTTATAAACCTTTACGGCAAGGATCAGAATCCATGCGATAAAAGCGAAAAAATTTCCCAACACCGGTCTCATTAATCAATAATCCCGTTTTTCCGCGCGAGATACTCAAATTCGGTTCTGATGCCGGAAAAATCCGACTTCGAAATTCCGTCTGACGCTTTGATTATTAACACGGGGTTTCCCCTCATGCACGGCAGAAATTCTCTCACAACGGCTCTAAGCCTTCTTTTAATCCTGTTTCTATCATGCGCCTTACCGCATCTTTTGCTGACGGAAAAACCGACAAGAGGACAAGAAGGAGCAGCAATAAGCCCTTCCTTCTCCCATTTTGCTGTATTTCCTGAAAAAATTGCGATATCGGCACCTCTTATCCTTCTTCCTTCTTTAAATACGAGCGAAAAGCTCTTCTTTCCTTTAAGAGAATTCCGCTTTTTAATCATTATTTCGCGTATTTAGTGTCAGAAACAGTAAGTTTGTGGCGTCCTTTTGCACGGCGTCTTCTAAGAACATTAATTCCGTCTTTTGTTGCCTGTCTTGCTCTGAAACCATGAGTTCTGATGCGCTTCTTTTTACTAGGCTGATAAGTTCTTTTCATTTGAAATACCTCTTATATAAGTAATATAGTCTGCTTTAGTAATTCTTTTCCATTGTGGGAAAAACGCTTAAAGTTAAAAACATGCCTAGTATTGTCAATTGAATTTTTGGCACATTCTTTGAATTAAACCGTCATTCAGAGCGAAAGACTGCGAAAAAGAATGAAAATCGATTCTTCAAGTGATTTTCCGGCCGTATCTATTGATATCCGCGGAGTTTCCCATACATCATACTTACGGCTGGAGACACTTTCCCAATCCGGCAGAATCAGACCCGGAATATCGGATTTCCGGCTTTCGATTCTTCTGCGGTGTTCAATCTCATCAGAACAGATTACCTCAATATTAACATAATCCGCATTAGATCTCACCGCCGTCATCTGCCATTCTTCGCGAGTAAGATTCCAGGGATTGCACGAATCCGCAACAACAGAATTTCCCAGACGCAGATTATCTTCGGCTATTCTGTATGAAAGACGATATCCCTCACCCTGCACATTGAAAGCGCACAAATCGCGGATTGCCTGCTCTATGGTATCGATTCTCATATAAACAGATCTGGTTTTTTCAGCGAGAGCTTTCGCTAAAACAGTCTTACCC
>JAEWVM010000094.1 GCA_023396615.1 Spirochaetota bacterium
ATATTAAGATCACTTATCAAAAGCGGCTATAGCGGAGATGAAATCCACACATGCGCTGAGTGGCTCTTGTCAATTCAGCGCCATGATGGAGGATGGCTCTACTCTCCTGTTGCGGGATTCAAAGACAGCATCAAACTTTATTTTACCGGAAAAACCGGCGGGGGGCTTTTACGTGAAGACGATGCTAAAACTCCATCAAGCATAATCGCCACTGCATGCGTACTGGGAGCACTGATACCTTACAAAAACATCTATAACAAATATCATCTTGAAATAAAAAAGGGAATCAAATTCCTGAAAAACGCGGTCTTCACTTTAAAGAGTGAACGCAAAGGAATTTATTGCAATGATGATTTCTCAAAAATAATATATCCGGTTTTGTCACAGACGGATTTACTTTCTATACTTAAACTTCTTGCTGAAGAAAACCAGCTCAACGACGGAATAATTCCTTACTTCAACAAAATAGTTTCTAAACAGAACTCATCCGGCAAGTTTCAACTCGAAGCCGATACGCACGGAACAATCCATTCTCTGCTCGGCATAAAAAAAGGTAAACCCGACAAGTGGTGCACGCTGAACGCATACCGGTTGTTTTCGATGTGAATGCCCGTCACCGGACTTGTTTACAAAGGCTGGCGCCTTTGTAATTACTTTTTTGCATGGATCATGCAATAATATCAAAGGGTGTTTCACACCCTTTACCCAATTTTGTCCATTTCTTTTGCATCGCCCAAAAGAAATGGACGTTATCCGAGCGCTGATCCATCCGTGGGCGCTCGGACTTGCGTACTTCCGTGTACGTTCGGAAAAGGGCGCCGCTGCGCGGTGCTAGTCTCGCGTATTCCTCGCACCGGCTTTGCCGGATGCTGCGGACGCTCGAGTGGTGTCCGCTTTCAGCGGACGTTTAAATTCTTTTTCTATTCATTCAGTTTTTTCTGTCTCACTTATTCCCGTGTTTTCAATGATCTTTTAAAACTACAACCGGCGCTTTTCGGTGCCGGTTAAATTACTGCTTCTTCATGTCCAGCTTCTTTATCTGTAATATTACTATCAATTAATCTCTTGCCTTTTCCATGCGTTTCATTATTTATAATAATAAACAAATAAAAGTGATTACATGAAACTGAACATAATTCTTGAACCAGCGGAAGAAGGCGGCTTCAATGTAACAGTTCCTGCTCTTGACGGCTGCTTTACTCAGGGAGACACTGAAGCGGAAGCTCTCGAAAACGCAAAAGAAGCGATACTCTGTTACATCGAAGGTCTCGAAAAACTTAATCAGATCAAAACTATTCCCAATGCGACATTTAAAGAAATTGAGGTTTGTATTTGAGCAAAACATTTTCAGGAAACCAACTTGTCAAGGCTCTTAGACGTATCGGATTTATCGTCGATCACCAGAAAGGAAGCCACATTTTCATGCATAATCCAGAGGAAAACATTTCCGCTTGACCCTATCCGTCACCTTTTGCCCATTTTCACCTCAAAACCGCACTTTTCATAAATTTTAAAAGGGCTGCCTTTTTTTGCGCAGCCCTCATTTATTCCTGTTTTATATCTGTTATTTTCGGTAATTATCCCGTCTGAGAATTTATTCTCTACCGCAACGACCACTATGCTACACTTCCACCGTGATCACTCTCCAGCTTCCGATAACCGAATCAATATGCCTAATTGATTTCAATGACGACATAAGACCTCTTAACCGTAAGCCGGTTGGAAATTCACGAACCAATCCACTCAAGGAGGGGTCATTTCATCATCATTTCTTTCTGGCAACCTATGATAAACATTTTCTTTACCGGTTTTTATCCATATATCAGCACCATTCTTTACGCGACGACTAAAACCTTCTTCAAGCTCTTTATTAAACCGACTTTCAAACCAAACACTATCTTTTGTAATAAAATGCATAATCAATTCACCACCAGAAACAAATTTTTCATCGCCTCTAAATGTTATAATAAAAATAAAATCTGGATATTCACCTTTCGTGCTAGACACATTAAAAAAATTTAGAGCATCTCTTCCAACACATGCAAAATTATTTTTACTACTATAAACATAAAGATAATCTTCTGCTCCTTGTATTTCCCATTCTCCCCAAATATAATCTGCTTGTTTTGATTTTGATTTAGAATAACCGCACGTCACAAATACTAACAAACCTAAACAAACAGAGATTACTATTCGCTTCATCACTTCTTCTCCTTTTTCGGTCTTATTATTATATACCATGTTTCTCTTAGTTCTCGATTTGCTCCTTCTTTTCCATGCGCAGGATCCCATCTAAAACTACCATTACTAAATCCCTCTTGCCAATGTCGTCTACCAGAGGCAGTTGCCGAGTATGAACTATCTAAATAAATCTGTATGAAAATATCATAAAATCATACAACAACCATACACGAAAGCCCCCCATGACTGAAAGAAAAAGAAACGGGAATCTAACCAATGAAAAAAAAAGACTATCTCGGCTAAATACATTCCGATATCCTTCAAGCAGGAGACAAGAGAGCATCGGCATGAGCACGTCTGCGGCC
>JAEWVM010000131.1 GCA_023396615.1 Spirochaetota bacterium
GAGCAAAAGATACAAGCGGAGAGCGCGGCGCAAGTATGAAATCTTTGAATGAATGGAGACTTGAGATAATCCGTGTTGAGTAACCTTTCTGAAAACAGGACGAGCGCAACGCCCGGAAGACTGACGGACAAGAAAAGCGACAAAGAAAGAGATTAAGTTTTACAAGGGAGATGAAATATGAAAAAAGAATATGATTTCTCAAAAATGAAAAGTATTAAAAATCCTTATGCGAAATATTTGAAGAAACAGGTCACTATTAAAATAAATGATGAAACGATTAAATATTTCAAGAATCTTGCGAAGGAAACCGGCATAACTTATCAGAATCTGATTAACCTGTATTTGACTGAATGCGCCTCTTCTCAAAAGAAAATTAAGATAAACTGGAAAAGTTAGAGGTTTTAGAAAGTATCTAATTAATTCTCCCCACTGCCGGAATCAAATCAAAAAAAAGATAAAAAAGCAAGCAGAGGGAGCGCCCTTTGAAATTTATCGAATAATAAAGAATATATCAAGTGAGACATCGAACTTCTTTTCTTTATTTGATTTATATCCGCGGATGACAAGAGCGTTATGTTCACCAATTCCGGTGCCGATGCCGGCGAAACCGCCTCTTTCGCTGTTTTTTGAAATGAATCCGCCGCCTTCAATTATAAATGTTCCGTAGTCAAATTCGTGCCAAAGCCTCATTCCAGTCAGAAATGATTTATTGTTTTGCCTATGTGACCATTGAGGTTCAATGAAAATAGTTTCAAAAGTAGAGTAGCTGTCATGAAAAACGAAATGAAGCGGCCAACTCAAAATAAGATATGGACTTCCGTCTGTTCCTGTTGTTGAAAAGCGCATATCCGGGCAAAATGGTTCTGCTGCAAACAGAAACAAATGTGAATCATATTGACTATAGCTTTTGGAATAATATATAAATGTGAAAAATATAATTATTAGAATAATACTTTTGAATTTAGTCGTCATATCTATAACTTTGCTGCAGAGTGTTGGTTTCTGAATATTTCAAAAAGTCTATTCTGATACCTTAAAGAATTCCATCTGCTCACGCATCAATGTGGATTGTGCCGATATTTCTTCAGCTGATGATGCTATCTCTTCCGCAGCAGATGCCGCGGTTTGAGTTTGTTCATTTATCTTGTCCATATTTTTTACCATTTCCGAATTGGTTATGGATTGTTCTGATGTTGCTTTTGATATGCTGTCCGCCATTTCTTTGACTCTCTGCGTGTCATTTAAAACACCTATGCTCGCCGTATTCTGGTCCTTTACTGAAAGTGTAATTCTGCGGACTGTTTCCTCTGTAATGTTTATGTATTCGAGAATATTTTTTAGTGCATCTGATGTAGCAAGTACCTGGCTTCTTCCGAGTTCAACTTCCTTACGGCCTGTTTCAACAAGAAGGCTGATTGCGTTAGTGCTTTCTGCCGTCTGCACTGCAAGCTTGGTTATTTCTTCCGCGACTATCGCGAATCCTCTGCCGTGTTCTCCCGCACGTGCAGCCTCAATAGCCGCATTTAGTGAAAGTAGATTTACCTGTTCGGAAATGCCTCTTATAAGATCAACAACATCCGCGATTTCCGCGGTGCTTCTATCGATATTATTCATTCTTTCGATGGTGTCAGTCATCAGCTGGTTTCCTGATTCGGCTTCATTTGTCGCCTTATGCGCAGTTGCCATTGCCTCTTCTGAATTATTCGCGACCTCGTTAACCTTGACTCTCAGATTCTCCATCGATGAATATGTCTGATCTGCGAATTTTGACTGCTCCCTTGCGTTGATTGCGATACTGTTTATGGAAGCCGAGATTTCTTCAAGTGCAGATGTGCTCTGTTCAACTGAAGCCGCCTGCTGTTGAGCTCCGTCTGCAAGCTGGCTGCTTGTAGCAGAAAGTTCTTCGGCAGATGCAGAAAGCTGATATGATGAATTGAGTGCGCGGTTCATTACTTCCTTAATTTTCGAAAGAAATATGTTGAAATTTCTGATAAGTTCACCGAACTCATCTTTTACGATATCATTACTTTGTACAGTAAGGTTGCCTGATGCGATTTCGTGAAAAAGATCAATTGTGTTGTGAATGGGTTTCGAAATACGGTTGGTTATTTGCCAGAGTATAGTATAAATAACTATCGAAATCAGAATTATAAAAAGCATAAACACGATTAGTGATTTGTCAGAACCTTCAAGCATTTGCTGATTGTTAGCGATTAAAAGCAGAATCATTCCGCTTTCACTGAGAGTTATCTTCATGGCGGTGCTTCTTTTTGACTGAAAACTTATCTGAAAAGATTTTTTCTCTTCCGAATCAATTATGGCTTTTACATTTTTGAATTCAGCATTATCTACGATGTCTTTTCCTATCGTCTTATTGATGAGATTGTCATCACGGTAAATAAATATTTTTCCGTCTTTTGACAGAAGCATAAAGTCCATGCCTCTGAAATTGTTGTCGATCAGTTCTGTTTTTAGATAATCAAGTGTGATTGTAGCAGCAAGAATTCCGGTTACTTTTCCGTTGATTCTGAAAGGAACAGCGCATACTATAACATTCTTGTGTGTTATTCTGCTTTTCAGCGGTTCGGAAATTAAGGTTTTTCCGGTTTTCATTACGTTCCTGAAATATTCCCTGTCTGATATGTCTGCTTCGCTTCCGGCACTTGTATAGATTCTGCCTTTGCTGTCGGATATGATGAACATTTCAATCATGGGATTTTTGCCGTTTACGGCGACATTATCAAGAAATTCCCAAGCAGTCTTTTTGTCTATCTCGGTTTTGGCTCCGGCTGCA
>JAEWVM010000189.1 GCA_023396615.1 Spirochaetota bacterium
GGGTAAATCCCGTTTCTTTTTTCTTTCTGTATGTAAGAATATTATAAGTCGCTATCGTGATAGGTTTTATCTCTTTTTTATCGCCCGAAAATTCACCTATCTGATCAGGTGAAATCGTAGTCTTGTCGATAATTTCATCTCTCCACTGACGAAGTGCAACAGTATTAGTCACGAGAATCAGAGTTTCTGTCTGCATGCGCGTTATCGCGCCGATTCCGACAATAGTCTTTCCCGATCCGCACGGAAGAACTATTACACCGCTTCCGCCCTGCTGTGTTCCTGAACAATAAAACGCATTAACCGCGCTTTCCTGATAATCCCTCATACCGAAATCTTTTCCAGAAAGAGCTATGTCTCTCTTTCCTATTTCAAGCGGATCCCCGTTTTCATATCCTGCCAAATCCTCAACAGGAAAACCGATTTTAATCAATGCCTGCTTCAAGTGACCGCGGAGTTCCGGTTTTACATAAATTGCGTTTTTTCCGGCATATGAATCAACAAACTGGTCAATACGCTTATTATGAGATATTTCTTCAAGAATCATGGAATCTTTTGATTTCAATATCAGCTTATCACCTTCTTTTTCAAGATAAAGAAGGCCGTAACGCGTCATCTGTTCAGTGACAGAAGCCACAACAGTCTGCGGAACATCATAACGAGAATATTTTCTGAGTGTATCGATTATTTCGTTTCTGGTATGGCCGATACTGGCGGCATTCCAAAGAGAAAGAGCAGTTATTCTGTACGTATGAATGTGCTCCGGTGATTTTTCAAGCTCAGCGAAAGGCGATATCGCATCTCTGGCCTGTTCATAATCAGCATTATTTACTTCAAGAAGTATCGTGTTGTCACTTTGTACAATTGCGGGTTTTGACGTTTTTTCCATATCTAATGCGAAAAGTAAGAACGGAAACTGAGCTGTCAACCACTTATTCAGGAGGGTATAAAAGAATTTCACCTTCTATAAACGCGATATAATGCTCCAAATCGTTCTCAAGCTGTTCAGCGTCAGTCAGGGATTCGCACGCAATTTCATCAAAATATTCTTCCCTGAAGCCTATTTTAAAATGTACCGATTGAATCCAAAGCTGAAGAAGCAAAGATTCATCAAATTCTTCAAGAATCATATTTTTTAAAATTTCATATTTAAAACCCTTAAAAGGTGAAAAAGGATCTGCGATATTAATTTCTGCCGAACTGTTAAGTTTTGCAGTTACAGAATTAGAGAGATTGAATACAGCATACTCGCCGTCTTCTTCGTTCTTTTTTATTCTGCTTAAACTTACGAATTGAGTTTCATTTAACAATGAAAGTATTTTTTCGGACGCGGCACAGAACTTCGGATGAGCTAAATCAGAAAATATTATTTCATCATAATTGTTTTCGGCAAAACTGAGAGCACTCTGGAAACATCCGCCGTAACCGAGAGAAACCTCATGAGAAATCAGATATATTCTTCCGCCGGTCTTTATTTTTGAAGCTGTAGAATCAGATGAACCGTCATCAACAAAAAGGATGTCGGCATCCATATTCATAAGTTCAATTTCGTCGAGCTTTTGCGAAATTATGTTTTCTTTCTCATAAAATGGAAGAACCAGAAGTCTCTTCATATATTTTCCCCGAAGTTAATAGAATTGACAATTTACGCATCATGTGTTCTGTTAACAGCAGAACAAAATGAATATAGCAAATCTCACAAACGGTCTCATTAAGGCAATAAAAAAACACAAAAGCATTCTAATCTTCATTAAAGGCTCACCTGACCCGGATGCGATTGGATCTTCTTTCGCTTTTCAGGCAATTTGCTCTTCTCTTGGAGTAAAAAGCGAAATAATCGCCCTCATGGAACTTTCTCTCAATCAGAATAAAATGATAGTTTCTTCTCTTTCCATTCCCGTCCAGTTCAGACAAAGCCTTCCTGACATTGATAAATATGACGCCTACGCAGTTCTTGATCATCCGTCAAATTATGTCCGCGAAGTCGGTCAGCTCATATGCGCTGTTCATCTCGACCATCATGCGAAATCCGAAGATTCCGTTGACGCCGAATTTTCATTTACCGAAGAAAGCATCAATTCGCTTTCATCTCTGATAGCCCTTATCTACCGCGAGATGAATCTCAACATCGACCGCGAATACATGCGCAGAGTAGCAACATCGCTTTATTACGGCATATTAACCGACACAGACATGCTTTCTCACGCGACTTCAATCGACTCGGAAGCGCTCGAATATATCAGCGCGTTTTCCGACATCAAACTAATAGAAAGCCTGGTTGCCCTGCCGTATTCCGGCGAAACAATGACAATAATCCAAAAAGCGATACGCTCAAATATCGTATACAAAAACTGGATAATAGCCGGTGTCGGATACATCGATGAAGAAAACCGCGACGCCATCGCAATAACCGCAGATTATCTTCTGAACAACAATGATTTCTCAACTTCAGTGGTCTTTGCGATTATAAAAAGAAAGGACGGTTCGAAATTTATCGATGCGTCGCTCAGAACAAAACTCATTATGCTCGACCTCAATCATTTCATCCATACCATAACTCCAAACGGAGGCGCCCGCAAATATAAAGGAGCGTATCAGGTTGATCTTGATTATTTTTCAAAATATGCAGATGAAGAATTTCTCTGGAATTTCGTCAGAAGCGTTACGGTATCACACATCAAACACGGAAGAGATACAATTAAATATCTCGCGGTTACCGACATATTTTCTCGAATAGGCAGTCGTTTCAGCCGGATTAAATCGATGTTTCACCAAAAGGATATCAATCAATGAAGGAAATTTCAGTTTCAACAAACAAAAATGAAGAACTAATCGACATAACAAGAGCTGTAGCGAAATGCATTGATGAAGAAAATTTTCATGACGGAATCTGTGTAATATTCACACCGCATACAACAGGAGCCGTAACCATAAACGAAAACGCCGATCCCGATGTAAAAAGCGATATGATCCGCGGACTTTCATCAGTCGGTATAGAAAACGTCCGCTACGATCATTCCGAAGGAAATTCGCCGGCGCATATCAAATCATCTCTTGTCGGAGTTTCCGAAACCGTTATAGTTGAAAACGGCAGACTGATTCTCGGCACATGGCAGGGAATTTATTTCTGTGAATTTGACGGTCCGAGAAAAAGAAAAGTTTTCGTCAAACTGATCGGAAACTCTTAACCTCAAAGCTTCGCCTTATCCCAGAGAGAATTCATTTCATCAAGCGTCATGTCAGAAATTTTTTTTTCGAGCTTTGCGGCTTCTTTTTCTACAAGCCTGAATCTTGATGAAAATTTTTCAGTTGAATGAAGCAGAGCTTCTTCGGGATCAATGTCAAGAAAACGCGAAATATTCACAAGAGTAAAAAGAATGTCTCCGAATTCATCTTTGATTTTCGCTTTGTCGGCTGATTTAACCGCTTCTTTGAATTCAGCTATTTCTTCATCAAGCTTCTCTTCGACACCTTCAATATTATCCCAATCGAAGCCGATTCGGGATGTTTTTTCCTGAGTGCGGTATGCTTTTAAAAGAGCCGGCAGAGATTTAGGAACTCCGTCAATTGCAGACTCTCCTTTTTTCTTTTCAGTCTTTTTTATGTTTTCCCATCGGGTTAAAACTTCATCAGAAGTAATTTCGTCCTTAACCGAGAAGACGTGGGGATGACGCCGAATCAGCTTTGTATTAATGCCGTCAGCCACATCGTCAATATCAAACCGTTTCTGTTCACGCGCAATCTCACTGTGGGCGTATACCTGATAAAGAAGATCGCCGAGTTCTTCTTTTATCTTCTCATCATCCTTAGAATCAATCGCATCAATAACTTCATATGTTTCTTCAATGAGATATTTTTTAAGGGTCTCATGCGTCTGTTCCCTATCCCAGGGGCAACCGTTCTCGGCCCGAAGAACAGCCGCTGTTTCGGCAAGTTTATAGAGTTTACGCGATTCGTTCATTTACATCACCGATTTAATCGCGCCGGCAAGACGTTCAATTCCATCAGTAATAGTAGCTTCATCAACACAGCTGAAATTCAGCCTCATAGTGAACTTATCGGGATTTGAAGGATAAAAAGGATCACCCGGAACAAATGCAACCTTATCTTTTATCGCAATGTCAAAAAGTTCAAGCGAATTGATATGACGAGGCAATTTAACCCAGAGGAACATTCCTCCTTCAGGTTCGGTAAATTCAACTTCTTCCGGAAAATATTTCTTTATCGCGTTAACCATAGCCTCTCGTTGTTTTCTGTAAACAGCAAGAATCGTAGCAATATGCTTATCTATATCGTTATTACTCAGATAATCAAAAAGAACTCTCTGTGAGAAATAATTTGTATGAAGATCTGCAGCCTGTTTCGCAACCAATATTTTCTCATAGATGCTTTTAGGAGCAGCAATCCAGCCGAGACGGAAGGATGGAGTGAATATCTTCGAAAATGATCCAAGAAGAACTGTATTCTTTTCAAGATACTTCTTCATGGATTCCTGATGCTTGCCGATAAAGCGAAGCTCGCCATACGGGTCATCCTCAATAAGAACCGTTTTAGTTGATGAAAGTGCCTGCGCGATTTCACGGCGTTTTTCGTCCGACCATGTTATACCCGACGGATTCTGAAAATTAGGAACTGCATAAAACAGCTTCGGATTTGATTCTATTGCCTTTTTTACATCTGCTATGCATGGACCGTCATTTTCGAGATCAACAGTTTTAAAATTCGCCTTGTATATCGACAATGACTGAATCGCGCCGAGATATCCCGGACGCTCAATAATGACGTTTTCACCTTCATTCAAAACCGATTTCGCCATCAGATCAAGACCCTGCTGTGAACCGTTTGTTATGATAATTTCGTCCGGTGAAATGTGAATGCCCTTGTCTGCGTAACGCTTTGAAATAAATTCGCGCAATGGTTCATATCCTTCAGTCGTACTATACTGAAGGGCGTCCTTACCGGATTCATCCAGAACGCGGCAGCATGATTCCTTAATTTCCTTAACCGGAAAAAAATCTCTGTTTGGAAGACCTCCCGCGAAAGAAATAACATCAGGCTGAACTGTTACCTTAAGAATCTCGCGTATAAAAGACTTGGGAACATCATTTATTCTGTCTGCAAATATATTTTCCATAATGAATGGATATTTTTCCTAAGAATTAGAGTGTCAATAAATATATTTTGAGTTTTGCATTACAGAACTCAGTTTTTTTTTCATCGTACTGTTTCAACTCTTATTAAACAGCCGACAGCAATTATATTTTATGATAACACAATGAAAATGCCGTTTAACCAGGTTAACTCAGTTAAAATCGCTTGATTTTATTTAAGCAAGTTCAAAGATAAAGCATTACCGCTGAGACATATGCGGCTGAAGTATAACTGCGCGTTTAAATTGCGCGGAAAGGAGAAAAACATGGGAGATTATTTCAAAAACACTCCGAATGAAAAAGGATATTTCGGCGAATACGGAGGCAGCTTCATTCCGCCGGAACTTCAAAAGGAAATGGATCGCATCACAGACGCATATTACGCGATCAGCAAGTCGCATCAATTCATAGAAGAACTTAGAAGCATCCGCAAACATTTTCAGGGACGCCCTACTCCCGTTTATTTCGCTAAACGTCTTTCAAACGAGCTCGGCGGAAGGATTTATCTCAAACGCGAAGATCTCAATCATACCGGAGCTCACAAGCTCAATCATTGCATGGGAGAAGCTCTTCTGGCAAAATACATGGGAAAGAAAAAACTCATCGCAGAAACCGGCGCCGGCCAACACGGAGTAGCTCTTGCAACTGCTGCCGCATACTTCGGACTCGAGTGCGAAATTCATATGGGTGAAGTCGATATAGCGAAGGAACATCCGAATGTCGTCAGAATGAAAATTCTCGGAGCAAGTGTCGTTCCTGTAACACACGGATTAAAAACACTTAAAGAAGCCGTTGATTCGGCTTTTGAAGCATATCTCAAAGATCCTGTTAATTCAATCTACTGCATAGGCTCGGTAGTAGGTCCGCATCCTTTTCCGATGATGGTACGCGACTTTCAGAGAGTAGTCGGAATTGAAGCCCGCGAACAGTTTCTCGAAATGACAGGAGAGCTTCCCGACAATGTAGTTGCCTGCGTCGGAGGCGGAAGCAACGCGATGGGAATATTCACTGCGTTTCTTGATGATGCCGACTGCAAGCTTTTCGGCGTTGAGCCTGCTGGCAGATCAACAAAAATCGGCGACCATGCCGCGACTATAACTTACGGAAAACCCGGAGTCATTCACGGATTCAAATGCTATCTCCTTCAGGATGAAAAAGGCGAACCGCTTCCGGTTTATTCAATTGCAAGCGGGTTGGATTATCCGGGTGTTGGACCTGAACACTCAATGCTTCATGATTTGAAGAAAGTTAATTACACTTCTGTTACGGATGCAGAATGCGTTGATGCATTCTTTGACCTCAGCCGCAAGGAAGGAATAATCCCTGCACTCGAAAGTTCGCATGCCGTAGCATATGCCATGAAACTTGCAAAAGAAAATCCGCGTCAGTCAATTCTCGTAAATCTTTCCGGACGCGGAGACAAGGATATTGATTTTATCGTTGAAAATTACGGTATACGAAAATAATTCCTAAGCCGTATAGACTGCCGGATATTTAATATTATCCGGCAGTTTTATATCTCTTCCAAAATAAAATATCCTGTCGTAATAAAATCTATCACTTCTAACCGCACACGGATCAAACTCATCCGGCATAAAGTGATAGATAATCTTTTTGACATCATTTGAAATAATGTACGGAAAAACATCATCCGCTTTCAACGGCGATGTGGAAATAACATCATAAAGGCAAAGTTCACCGTTTTGAACGGAATAAACTGCAACGCAATCTACGTCCGGGATATAATGAAACGCATCAGTATATGTATTAAGAAAATGCCATAGCGGAATTGAAACAGCGCCCTTGATACCGAATAATTGAGAGAGAAAAACACGTTTTGACAAAATATCTTTAAGAACAGCAATATCTTCGGATTGTCTTCCGTTCAGCTTTCTTGCCCCGCTTATACTCTTAAACTCCGAAAGATTATCCTTACAGTAAATAAATTCATCCGACGAATGAAAACCGAATTTCGGATAAAAATCAAGAACAGAGTCATTCGCAAAAAGATAAAATAAATCTGCACTAGAATATTCTTTGAGAACAACTTCAATCAGTTTTCGCGAAAGCCCCTGACCTCTGAATGAAGGATCGGTCATAACAGTTCCTATTTGAATTGCCTTTGCGGGTTTATGACTTATCATCACATCCACTTTTGTAACCGAAACGTTTGCAACGATTTTTCCGTCATTCACAATGGAATGCGGAACATAACTGCCGTCACTACATCCTGTGTTTTTCCAAGAAGAAAAATCTAAAGAAAATGTTTTAACCGCAAGATCATTAAAACTTAAAAATAAATTCTTATCATAGAAAAAATCTGTAACATATTCCATAAAACCTCAAACATATACCTGTTACAGCAAATCAATTG
>JAEWVM010000048.1 GCA_023396615.1 Spirochaetota bacterium
AAAACTCCTTTTGATTTTTTATCCCACAAGACCTGCAATTTCCGGAATGGCTTTTACGATCTTTTCCCTGATATCAGAAGAAAGCCGTACACCGATTCGCGAAATATTGTCTGCCGCAAGAAAAGAACCAATCTTAGCGCATGTCAGCGGATCACATCCTTTTGCAAGACCGAAAAGAAAACCGCCGGCATACATGTCTCCCGCTCCGGTAGAATCAACAGGTTCGGTTGGAAAAATTCCAGCTTGTTCAATCTTTCCTTTATGAGCAACAAACGAACCTTTTGATCCGACTTTGACAGCTACGAGAGGAATATTTTTATGAAGTTCAGCAGCTGCATGCTCGCCTTCTTTTCCTGTGAGCATTTTCGCTTCGTCCGCGTTCGCAAAGAGGATATCAATCAAACCCGAAGCAGCCATTTCCTTGAAGCGCTCGCCGTTTCGCGAAACGACAAAGGGATCTGCTATATCAAGAGCAAAAAGAGCGCCTGAAGCTTTCGCAAGTCGCACGGCTTCTTCAATAGCTTCAATCTGATTGGGCATATCCCAGACGTATCCGGTTGAAAAAAATACCGAACATGATTCAATATCTGAAACAGGCAGATCTTCGCGCGAATAAAGCCTGCATGCTCCGAGAAAAGTATTCATCGTACGTTCCGCATCAGGAGTCACCAGTACTACACAGCTTCCTGTCTGCCCTTCCTTGATAACCGTGCGGTCGGCAATATTAAGTTCAGCAAGGCGTTTTCTAAAAACATCCTTCCACTTGTCGTTTCCAAGAGCGGAAGAGTATAATGTCTTCGCTCCCAGAACAGCCGCACCGCGAAGAGCGTTTGCCGTACTTCCGCCAAGCTCATATTCGGCATTTGAATTTTCAAGTGACGCAAGAAGCTTTTTCTGTTCATCAGATTCAACTAACTGCATCACTCCTTTTTTCAGTCCGAGTTTTTCAATCTCTTCATCGCTCGATTTTACCAGAATATCGATAAGCGCGTTTTCGATTCCGACTATTTCGTATTTTTTCATTCAGCCTCTTGTATCCCTGCCGTCCCCTGTTATCGGAATTTCTTCTCCGAGAAATTTAGGATCGGCTTTAATAATATTAATTTTTATGAAATCCTTGAATCGGGCAAGTCTTTCCCTCATCATATAATAAGTTATCATTTTGTATTTTCTTTTATCAGAAGAATATCCCTGTACTTTTATCGAACAGCGTGTTGAAAGATAAAGAGCCCGTGTCAGGTGATATTCCTGAGTTACGATTATCATTGATTCTACAAGGAATATTTTCTTCGCGCGCAAAACGCTGTCATAGGTTGAAAACCCAGCATGGTCGGTAAAAATATCTCTCTCCGGAATTCCGCTTTGCATCAGGCGTATTTTAATAGTGTTCACTTCATCATATTCTTTAGTTCCGTGATCACCGCTTACCAGAATTTTGGAAGCCTTACCTGATTTATACAGTTCAACGGCGGCATTTATTCTGTCATACAGAACATAAGATACACGGTTGCCCTTATAAACTCCCGCACCCGGAAGAAGCACAGCCTGAGCCTTTTTGATTTCAGAAATTTCACTCTTCATTAAAGGTTCGGCAGTATGCAGCATTATTGAATTAAAAATAATGCATAAAGTAAAAAGCAGGACTCCCAGAATAACAAAAGGAAGTATAATTTTTTTTCTTAATATTTTCATCTTAGGGATGAATATGGAAAATTATTTCCGGCTGTCAATACGTATATTGACAGCCGGTTAACTTACTTGGCAGAAGAGAGATCTTTGGAGAGATTTTTAAATATATTTTTTCCGGCCTTGTTATAACAGTCAAGAAGAAGCTTGTTCATATCGTCTCTGTTATAAATTCCGCTTGTAGTCGAAACATCCTTTGACGATATCACAACTTCCGTATTTTCCCATAGCACTTTTGCTTTCTTGTCATAAATTCCGCATTTAAGAGAAACTCTTGCCTGTTGCGGCTCTCCCCCTATAATTATGCCTTGTGTTTTCTGTGTCATAAATTTAACTTCTATGATGATAAACCCTTCTACACCGAGATCAGAACAAAGCTTTTCGGTAATTTTAGAATTATTATATTCTATGTTCCCGAAACCTTCCGGATACGCCAAATTCATAACTTCAAACCAGTTTCCGTCTTTTCCTTCTTTTTTAAAAGAAGCCTGATATGCTTTGTTTTTTATCACTGCAGGAAAAGGAAGAACTTTGATTTGTGAAACAGAATTGATATTTTTTTCAAGAGAAGACAATCCCTGGTCAAGAACAGGCTTTGTCATGTGGCTGAATTTTTTTTCAATAGATTCCGCTGTTTCTTCTATTTTCTTGCTTCCTGTTAGTTTTCCAAGAAGTTTAAATGACTCAGCGGCGTCGATTTCATCATTTTCGTCTTTTCCTTTCTTTCCTGTTTTTGAAGAATCAACATACTCCTTCACTTTTGAATCAGCAAAAACAGTTATCACAGCAAACTGCTTTTTCTGCTTAATGGTCTTAAGATTTTTATTTCCCATACAACCGGAAAAAATGACCGCAAAAAATAATGCCGCCGTTAGTGAGAATATCCTTTTCATATTACCTCTTTTTTGAATTAAACTTTTAACTAATACCGCTTTTGTAACTTATTTGAATAATTTGTTACCTATGCCGCTTAATTAAAATAAAAAAATGTTTTATTTTTTATTTTAATATTGATTAACTGTCTATATATCAAAAAAGCAAGGACAAAACTGATGAAACGTTCTATCGAAAATTTAAAAAACTTCAGACCGAGAGAAAAATTTTCTGTATGGATTTTCAAGCTTGAAAATGATTATAAAAGAAAAACCTCCTTCACTGGTCATTCTTTCAATGCAGATTGGCTTGAAATCAAAAATGACGGAACTATTATCATTCCAAAAGGCTATGCATGGAATG
>JAEWVM010000233.1 GCA_023396615.1 Spirochaetota bacterium
GAAAAGAAATTCCATATTCTTTCAAAGAAGCTTATCTGTGTTAACATGAAGATCACAAGTCTTATGGACGTTTTAAACAGTTTAACCGGCGTCGGCGGTGAAGAAATTACTCTCGATGAAACTACAATACGCGACGCGAGAAAATGCATCGATGAGATGATAAGACTCGGCTGATAAGATTATAAAATATTGACAATTAAGGCCCCCTGCGCTTTAATTGTTTTATCCGAGGAAATGATACGTCGTTTCCGAAGATTCAAAACATTTCCAATCCGGAGGATTTCTGATGGAGAAGAGAATCGGTTCAGTCGCGATAGTCGTGACTGACAACATCAACATTTCACGCCTCAATTCCGTTCTGTCCGAACACGCCGATATAATAATCGGACGTATGGGTATTCCGCGCAGGGAAAAATCTCTTCACATTATTTCACTCATCGTCGAGGGCGATACCGATCAGATCGGTTCGCTGACAGGCAAAATAGGAAGACTCCCCGGAATAGAAGTGAAATCCGTTTTAACAAAATACAAAGAGGATGAAGATGACACAATCAACTGAAAAGAATTTTATCGACAGGGAAAAACTCTACGCTCTTTCTGACGTAAAATATACAGATTCAGAAATCGACTCTATTTTAAACAAGGCTCTCAAGCTCAAAGGAATTTCCGTCGAAGAAGCCGGCAAACTTATCAATGTAACAGACAGCAAAAACATGGATAAGATCATGAGCGCAGCCGGCAAAGTCAAGGATCTCATCTACGGCAGAAGACTCGTTCTCTTCGCGCCGCTTTATGTCGGCAACAAATGTTCCAACAACTGTCTTTACTGCGCGTTCAGAAAAGACAATAAAGATATCAAGCGAGTAGTGCTTTCCGAAAATGAAATTATTAAAGAAACCGAACTTCTTTTGAAGGAAGGACACAAGCGCGTTCTTCTTATCGGAGGTGAAGCCGGCGAAACACGGCCTGATTATTACATCGATGCAATGCGCGCGATTTATTCAGCGAAATATGATAAACATTCCATCCGCCGCGTTAATGTAGAAATCGCACCGATGGAAGTCGCTGAATTCGAAAAATTCGCGAAAGAACAAATCGGAACATATATCTGCTTTCAGGAAACTTATGATGAAGTCATTTACAAGGAAGTTCATCCTTCAGGTAAAAAGAAAGATTTCAACTGGCGCCTTTATGTCATGGACCGCGCGCTTCAGGGCGGGCTCAACGACGTCGGAATCGGCGCGCTTTTCGGTCTCGCGGATTACCGCTTCGAGACCTTGGCTCTTCTCACTCACGCCAATCATCTCGATGAAACATTCGGCGTCGGGCCTCATACAGTAAGCGTTCCGAGAATAGAGCCGGCAACGAATGCTCCGCTTTCGTATCAAGTACCTCATCCTGTTAGTGATGAAAATTTCAAAAAGATAGTAGCTGTAATACGGCTCTCGCTTCCTTACACCGGAATTATTTTGAGCACGCGCGAAAACGAAACGATACGAAAGGATCTATTTAATTATGGAATCAGCCAGATAAGCGCCGGAAGCCGGACAAATCCGGGCGGATATTCAGATAATAGTTCAGAAGCTCAGTTCTCACTCGGAGATCACCGATCGCTTGATGAAGTCATTTCTTCTTTGATCGACGACGGTTACATTCCTTCTTTCTGCACAGGCTGTTACAGAAAAGGGCGCGTCGGAAAAGATTTCATGGATCTCGCCAAACCGGGCCTCATTCACAAATTCTGTATGCCGAACGGCCTTTTTACATTCAAGGAATATCTTGAAGATTTTGCTTCAGACGAGACTAAAGCAAAAGGAGAAAAACTTTTAACTAAACTCATCTCCGAAATAGAAGATGCCAAAGTAAAAGAAAAATCTGAATCGGTTATTGCGCAGATTTCAAACGGCGAGAGGGATATTTATCTTTGATGAACTGTAATATAAACTACAGAAAACTTTTTCTGGAAGATAAAGAAAATCTTATAAAAGAAGCGGATCAAATATGCCGCGAAATTCACGGAAACAAAGTGTACGTTCGCGGACTGATTGAATTTTCCAATCACTGTTCAATGAACTGCGATTATTGCGGAATACGCCGTGAAAACCCGAATGTTCACCGCTACCGGATGCTGCCCGAAGAGATTATTGAATCTGCGGTAAACGCATACAAACGCGGGATTAGAACATTTGTTCTTCAGGGCGGAGAAGATTCTTTTTTTAATGATGATGTTCTATGCCGTATAATAAGCACAATAAAAAATCAGACTAACGGTGAAGCGGCGATTACTCTTTCGGTCGGAATTCGACCCCGCGAAAGCTATAAGAGACTCAAAGATGCCGGTGCCGATAGATACTTAATTCGCTTTGAAACCTCTGACGAAACCATCTACGCAAATCTCAAGTCCGGGCAAAAACTTGAAACGAGACTCAATGCGATCCGCACGATAAAGGATCTCGGTTATGAAACCGGTTCGGGATTCATGGTCAATCTTCCCGGCGAAACAGATGAAACAGTAATAAAGAATTGTGAACTCTGCCGCGAGCTCGCGCTTGATATGGTTGGCATAGGACCTTTCATCCCTCATCCCGAAACGCCTTTAGCTCATGCGGATAAAAAAGGAATCGAGACTGCAGTTAAAGCGGTGGCATTGACGCGCATTCTTCTTCCATACGCGCATATTCCGGCAACAACAGCAGCGGCAACCATCGAACCT
Organism: Spirochaetota bacterium; assembly: GCA_023396615.1. GTDB lineage: Bacteria > Spirochaetota > UBA4802 > UBA4802 > JAFGJZ01 > JAKJGA01. The sequence continues at coordinate 2,714 of JAEWVM010000233.1, forward strand.
ATGGGCCGCGAAATGATGTTTGCAGCGGGAGCAAATGTCGTGATGCCGAACATTACTCCCGAAAAATATAAAAAAGATTATCTTCTGTATCCCGATAAAATATGCCTTGATGAAGATTTCATAAAATGTCTGGGATGTCTTTCGGGACGCGCAGAATACGCCGGAAAAACAATCGACATGTCAATTGCAAGCGCATTGACTAAAACGGATAATCATTGATGAAGTACTACTCGCATGAAACGGAAAAAGCGGCGGCTAATTTCGGAATCGGTTTAACTGATCCGGTTTTGATCAAGTCGTACGCAAAGGTCAAACGTGCCGCGCTATCGGCCGTTCAGAAATGCGAAAAAAGATTTTCGGCTGATGAATTTTCTTCGCTGACTGAAGCAATACAGGAAATTGAATCGGGTATGTTAGATGATTCATTTATTCTTCCGCTCGAACAGGGCGGCGCCGGAACAAGCATCAACATGAACATCAACGAAGTCATCGCTTCCCGCGCATCGGAAATTCTTCTCAAAAAATACGGCACTGAAAAAACATTTCACTACATCGACGATATCAATAGATTCCAATCAACAAACGACACCTTCCCCACTGCCGTTACAATCGCAGTGCTCGAAAAACTTGCCGAAATAGAAAACTGTGTCATCGCGTTTCAGCACGCACTGAAGGATTTTGAAAACAAATATCATGATCTATTATTAACCGGAAGAACAGAACTTCAAAACGCGCTTCCTGTCTTTCTTTCTCAAATCACTGCCGCTTGGACAGGCCCGATAGAACGCGACAGATGGAGAATACATAAACTGAAGGAACGCTTGCGCACCGTTACGCTTGGCGGAACTGCAATCGGAACAAGTTTTCCTGCAACCCGTGATTATATCTTTGAAGCCGAAAAATATCTTCGAGAATATACAGGACTCAATCTTTCAAGAAGCCAGAATTTTTCAGATGATATATCAAATCACGACAAATTCGCAGAGTGCGCTTCTGTTATTAAAATTACCGCACAGAATATTTATAGAATTTGTACGGATATATCTCTTTATACTTCATCATTATGCGGCGAGATGATTCATCCCGAACTGCAGTTCGGTTCGACTATAATGGCTGCGAAAACAAATCCCGTGATCTGCGAATTCGCGTCCGGTCTTGCTGTCAGCATCGAGCTGGAATGCGATAAGGTTTCGCGCTATTCGGAACTTTCGGTTTTTCAGCTGAATTCATATCTGCCTTTCATTTATGCATCGCTTTCAAATGCTTTTGAAAAATCATCTAAAGCTCTAACTGCACTTTCAGAAAAACTTCTTCCGAAACTTGAGATTAACAGAGAAAGAACCGAAGAAAACCTCTACTCATCAGGAATAATGCTGAACCTTTTTCTTCCGTACACGGGATATGACAGAATAAAAGAACTTTATCATAAAGCAAAAGAAGCAAAAATAGTAAATAAAGATTCTCTCATCAATTTTCTAAAAAACGAAGGCATTGATGAAGCAATAATAAATGAAGCACTGAACCCGAATAATTTTACAACTGCAAGGAAATCATAAATGAACACACCTTCATCGGAACTTGTTAAAATAGTCATCACCGGAATTGTGAATGCCGGAAAGTCATCATTGATTAACAATATTTTTGAACGTGAAATATCAATAGTCGCGCCGGTAGAAGGAACAACTACAGACGCCGTAACAAAACGTATAGAACTCGCAGAAGCTGGTCCTGTAACAGTTGTCGATACCGCAGGCCTTGACGATAAAACCGAATTAGGATCTCTCCGCATAAAGAAAACACTTCACGAAATCGAAACCGGCGATATAATTATACTAGCGACTCCGCTTAACAAAGCCCCAACAACAACTGAAGATGAAATTCTATTAAACGCCGAAAGACAAAGCAAACAAGTAATAATTTGCGCGACATTCGCAGATTTGCTTCATGATGAAGCAAAATTGAAATGGCTCGCCGGAAAAAGTCATATTAAAACCGACAACAAAGAAAGTCATACTGCGGCTGAAATAAGAAAGAAACTGATTGCAGCTGCTCATAAAGCTGAAAAAGAAATCACACCGCTCGAAGGGATTGTCCGCGAAAATGATCACATACTTCTTGCTGTTCCGCTGGATCTCGCAGCTCCCAAAGGCAGGCTCATTCTTCCGCAGATCGAAACGATACGCGATGCGCTTGACCGGGACTGTACAATCAGCATCGCAAAAGACCGCGAACTCAGACAGATGTATGAGAACCTTGTCAACAAACCCGATCTCGTCATAACCGATAGCCAGACTTTCAACAAAACAGCAGCAGACATTGATGCAAATCAGAAACTGACTTCTTTTTCAATTCTTTTCGCAAGAAAAAAAGGAGATCTTTCTCAATACCTGAAAGGAATCGGCGCAATCGCAAAAATTCAGCCCAAATCAAAAGTAATGATTGTCGAATCATGTTCGCATCATAAACAGCCGGACGATATCGGCACTGTAAAAATTCCCCGGCTTTTCAGACAGATGATACAGTCTGATACTGAATTCATATTTGCTCACGGGCTTAAGGATTCTGATGATTACACAGGAATTTCGGCTGCAATAATATGCGGAGGGTGCATGCAGACAAGAAGACAGATGCTTTCTCATCTCAAACGTCTTGAAGAGAACAACATACCAGTTACAAACTACGGCATTTTTCTTGCATATGTAAACGGACTGCTTCCGAGAGCAATCGAAGTTTTTCCAGATGAATACGAACTATATAAAGAAACTATGAAATAATTATAACTCAAACCTGATAATATAGCCGAAACCGTTATCACGTATAACATCGAGTTTTCCGCGTATCTGTTCGGTCAGACTCTTTATCAGCTTCATGCCTAGTGTCGATGTCGAATCAAAAACTACATCACCCGGAATACCTTTTCCATTATCTCGTATCATTACGGTAACTTCTTTGCCGTTTCTTTTCATTGAAATATCTATTTTACCTTTCGAATCAGGTTCAAACGCATGCTTGACGGAGTTTTGAAGAATTTCATTTATTAGAAGCGATAAAGGCACAGCCTTATCTATCGATGCAACAATAGGATCAGCATCAACCGAAAATTCTATCATTGATGAATCTGCAACTCCGGATCTGGATATTTCAAATACCAGAGATTTTATATATTCGTCATATTTTATTTCAGCGAGAGAATCCTCTCTGTAAAGTTTTTCATGAACAAGAGCCATTGTAAAAATTCTATTGATGCTCGAAGATAAAACCTCTTTTGTAAATGCGTCAGGACAAAGACGCATTTTATGATTAAGAAGACTGATTATTATCTGAAAATTATTTTTTACCCGATGATGAATTTCTTTAAGATATGTTTCTTTTTCATTGAGCGTTTGCCGGATATTTTCTTCCATGCGTTTTTTTATTATTATATCAAGCATACCAGAAATAAAAAGATGAAACTGTCTTGAATCCGTCGAATCATATTCATGCTTTTTATTGCAAACTATCGCCTTACCGAAGATCTGATCACCTGATATCAATGAAACGGTCATTGCCCGGTCTATCTTAATTTTCCGCTCCGGAATCTCAAGTTCGGTTTTCGCCCTGTTATTGATACTGATTCCGAATGTGGGATCGCCGAAAATCTTTTCCGTAGATATACGCAGATTATTAAACTGACCCGCATCAAGCTGAAAGCATACTCCGTTTCTGGTACAGATTTTATCATGCCCTTCGAATTCCTTTTCGTCAAAAAAGATCATTCCTATCTCACTGCCGGTCAAAGAAAGTATTTCATTCATTGAAGCAGAGATAATTTCATCATAACCGTTAAAATGTTTCATGCTGAGATTATACAGAGAATTTAATCTGTCTTCATTCAGCCGTAAAAGACGTTCTGATTTTTCGGAAATACTCGCATCATGCACAATAAAATATATCTGCGTTTTTCCCTCATTTTCAAAAGGTATGGGATAAATTTCAACTGCACATAAAGATCCGTCATACTTTCTATGTCTTGCAGTATAATAACTGCACTCACCCTGGATTATTGACTTAAGACGTTTTGCAATTATTTCGAGATCATCTGATTCAATATCAGAAATGTAACGCGAATCCTTTCTGAAAAGCAAAGAGCCGTAAAACTCCATTGCCGATTTGTTGTTTTCGATGATTTCGCCGCTTTCATAATCGAGCAGAAATTTTACTGCGTTGCCTGATTCAAATATTTTTCTGTATTTATCTTCGCTCTTTTCTACCTTCTCGCGCATCTTTTGATAATAAATGATCATCATTCCCAACGCTATAAACAAATTCAAAAGACCGGTTGTTCCGTATTTTACAGAAAGCAAATTAATCGAATCGCCGAAAATCATAAAATCTGATTTGATTACAGCCAGAATTAAAAATGATACGCCAACTATATACCGGGCCGGCGATGACTCATCCATGTATGAGATATACATTATACCGATTCCGGCATATACTGCCGAAAGAAAAATAAAACCAGGGGAAGGAACAGATGAAGAATGGTTGGCAAATAAAAATGTCGAAACAATCATCCAAAGAATTATTATAAAAACCATAAGTCTTGCAGCTCTTGGCAGACTGCACTTAAGAAAAGAAAGAACTCCTTCTGCAAGAAAATAAGCGCTTAAAATAAGAAAAACAGATTCTAGTGATCCTAAAATACTTAATCCGAAGCCCCATAAATTTAACGCAGCAAATATGAGATTTACAAGATATAAGAACCATGATATTGCCCAGAATTTAAGATAATCCTGTCTGTCTGAAAAATAAACATAAAGATAGAGACAAAATACCGCAAAAGTATTCACAGCCGTGAAAGTAAGGGATTGATTTAATAAATTCATATATTATCCTGTATTTCAAACAGAAAAATAGGCTACGAGCCTGTAGATGAATTATACACGCTTAAATTAATAATGCAAGAATCATTTTGATGTTTATAGGGTATTACGAATCATGGCTTCAACGATAACGGAAGCATCATCGAAATATAAACCTGTTGATGCGGAATTCTTTTCAGAAAAAGAATCAACTGTTTTAAATTTTTCTGATCCCGAAATTCCTTTAGATGAATAAATAAGAAAAGGCACCGGCTCAGGAGTATGAGTCCTGACTTTAAGAGGGGTTGAATGATCCGGCATTATTACTATAGAATAATCATCAAACTCAGAAGATAAAGCTTTATAAACAGGTCCGACTATCAATGAATCTATGTCCTGAATTGATTTAAGTTTATGCTCTGAGTTTCCTTCGTGACCGGATTCGTCAGGTGATTCCAGATGAATAAAAGCTATATCGCTTCCGCTTCTGAGAGCTTCAAGAGCCGCATCAGCTTTTCCTTTATAATTAGTATCAATATATCCTGTTGCGCCTTCAACTTTAACCGGATCAAGACCGACTGCCCTTCCAATTCCATTGATAAGATCGACTGCAGAAATAGTCACACCCTTGAGAGAAAATCTGTCCGAATATTTTGTTAATGCCGGTTTTCTTCCGCCGCCCCAGATCCAGAAAGAAACGGGATCACCCTTATATTTCTTCATCGCTTCTTTAACAGAAGAAGAAGCAATAACCGATTCGGATTTTTTCATCAAAGAAAGGATCTCATCCGAACCGCTTCCGGACGGAAGAAAAGAAGCCGTTTCTTTTCCCTGAATATCATGAGGAGGTGTAGCTGATGTAATATCCTTGTAAGGATAATTTCTCCAAATGAAAATATTGCGGTAAGAAACACCTGTATAAAATTCAAAATCAGAATTATCGTTTTGGCGGTTAAATTCATCAATAATAACAGATGAAAGAGCTGTATCAATATGATCAGCGCAAAAATCTTTCATTAATCCGTTTTCAAGTGTAAGGATATTGCATCTGAAAGCAGAATCTTTTTCACCAAGCTCAAGACCCAGATTGATAGCCTCAAGAGGCGCTCTCCCTGTAAAAAATTTTCGCGGATTATATCCGAATATGGAAAGATTCGCTATATCACTTCCGGGAGTCATGCCGTCGGGAACAGTTTTCGCGAGTCCGCACGAACCCATTGCTGCAAGCTTGTCCATATTGGGAGTTGCCGCATACTCGAGAACAGTTTTTCCCCCGAATTCTTCCATCGGAAAATCACTCATTCCATCGCATATTATTACAACATATTTGAAAGACATTACTTAACTTTTCTCTTTGCCATAAATACATAATGACGGATATAAGCCTGAAGCCCTTCATGATAATGAGATAAATCAATATTCTGATAATGCTTAATAATGCCGTCAACTTCTGATTTAGTAAAATCCTCGTCAGAAGAATCTATTAATATTTTAAAGCGCTTAACGACTTCTTTATCAACAGCGTCGTGAGTGAGCTTATTCATTACAGAATAAAGTTTTAGAAGATTTGTTTTCTTCTTTATTCTGTTTTTTTTCATAGTCTTTTTTACAGTAGTAGTAGTCGACATTGTCTCTAACCCCATTCATAACAGATATAAAATATGTCGCTCAAGTGTCCATCAATTTTATTACGCAAAAGTTAAAGAAAGTAAAAAATTATTATTGCATTGAATAAAAAAAGCAATTAAATAATGAATGATTTTAAGAAGAAAAAGGAAAGGCTGCATGTATTTTGGAGCTATTGGTCAGAGACGGAATCGAACCGCCGACACGAGGATTTTCAGTCCTCTGCTCTACCGACTGAGCTACCTGACCGCTCCAATACATGAACGATTACTTTTATAAATTAGAGGTGTTTTCTGTCAACAAAATTTATAACATTTTTAATTCTTGTGTCAGTTTTTTGCGGATCTTTTTTCGCAGAAGAAGATTTTCTTTATTATGAAAGACGCGGAATAATTCAATACAATGAAAAAATGTATTCTTTCTCGGAAGAATCACTTCAAATGGCTCTTCGGATTAATCCGTCAGCATATATGTCGTTAAATTACCTGGCATTTATAAATCTTGCAAAAGAAAACAGGCGGGGCGCAAAAAAACTTTTCATTGATTCCCTTAACATCAATCCGGATCAATACGAAATACTTAATGCCGTTGCGGATATCGAAGATTACTACGGAAATAATTCAAGCGCGGAAAAACTTTACTTAAAATCCCTTGAAATACGTAAAGACAACACGAGGGCTCTGCTCGGCATGGCAAGACTGCTCTATTTATCTAAAAGAATGAACGAGGCGGCAGACTATTTCGATAAAGCAAAAATAATTAATATCGGAGAAAGCGAGTCTTCGTTGAATGAAGCAAGAATTTTACGTGCTAAGAACAAAACCGAGGACTCAATTGAAATTCTAAAACGCGGAATATCCGCCAACCCGGCCGATGAAAGACTATACTTTGAACTGGATTCAATTCTCAGATCAAAAAAGGACAACCGGACATCATTAAAATATTTGCGCCGACTGACATACCTCAATCCATGTAATGATAAGGCGTATTTTCACATTGCCAACCTCTTTCTCTCGGGAGGAATACACTCAAAAAGAAACCTTGAACTTGATCTTGGAATCAATGCCGTAAAAAAAGCCATTGAATTAAACAAAAACGAAGAGGAATACTGCTTGCTGCTCATAAGTTTCTATAAACTGAAAAAAGATACAGCAAACCTTAATAAAGCAATAGAGAACTGCAACAAAACAATGAAAATGAGTACTGATATTAATTAAGTTTTCTGCTTGAAAATAATGGGTAATACTGTAATCTGAAACGACACAAGGTAAATTAAAACATGAGTAAAATACTGATCGTTGATCCGACTGATTACCGCCACTCGGTTCAATCGGTTCTTCTTGCGGAAGGATATAAAACCGAAACCTGCACAACTGCATTTGATGCAATTGCAAAAATTGAAGCAGAGGACATTTCACTTATAATTTCAGAAATCGATCTTCCCGGAGATAACTCTTTTGAATTTTATTATTATCTTCAGAAGAATTATCCTTTTCTCCCCATCATCATGCTGACAGACAGGAACATGGAGGATTTTTTCGACAAGGTGTTCACCGAAGGCATCGGAAACATAATCAGCAAGCCCGTCAACGGAGAAGAGCTGATATCACTCGCAAAAAAACTTATGTTTCAGGAAGACCTCTTTAATCTTGATAACTATATCCAGAAAATAAAAGTTTTAAAAAAAATACGGATCACAGCTTCGAACCAGATTATACCTGCAATAAGAACAGTGACTGATTACATCAATGAATGGGATTTCAAGATATCCGACATTTCAATGCTGAACCTTATCCTCAACGAAATGCTTATCAATGCAGTATATCACGCTCACGGTCTGACAGAAGAAAAGCTTAAACGTCTTCCCGTTTCTCTTGAAGAAGGGAAATTTGTCGATGTCTGCTTCGGGCACAGCGACTCAAAGCTCGGAATTTCCATAACCGATTATAACGGGAAGCTTTCTAAACAGAAAATTCTTGAAAGCATGTTCAATGTTCTTACGCAAAGAAAAAAACTGGATGACGCCATTGAAAAAGGTGAAGATATTTCAAAAATTATAACCGAGACAGGAAGAGGAATTGATCTTGTAAGACAGATCGCAAGCGAGTTTTATTTTATAATTCACAAGAATAAGCGGACAGAAATAATTCTATTGTTCGATAAAAATTCCGACTTAAACGGAGTTGCAAAATCTTCACTTAAAATAATCGAGCAGAAATAAACAAAAGGGAGGTTTTTCAAACCTCCTATTATCCTTAATCCTGAAGTCTTCTCATAAATGCAGGAACATTAAGATCCTGATTCAGCGAATCACCTGAAATATTTTTTCTCTGGGACGACTCTCCGTAAGGTGATGAAAAATATTCACTGCGGAATGAATGAAGGGGAATTCTTTTGTCATAGTTTTCATTATAATTAGGAATACCCGATTTAAGCTGCTGTGGAATTTCTTCTCTGACAATTGACTCTTTTGACTTGAGCATATTCTTCTTTCTGTCAAAGCCCGTAGCTATTACAGTAACGCGTATTTTGTCATCAAGAGCCGGATCAATAGTTGTTCCGAAAATGATATTAGCCTCGGGATCAGCCTGGCTTGAAACCATTTCAGTTACTTCAGTTGCCTCATGCAGAGAAAGATCATGCCCGCCTGCGATATTAATCAGCACCGCCTTGGCGCCTTCTATGCTTGTTTCCTCAAGAAGAGGCGAATGAATAGCCATTCTTGTTGCTTCATTTGCTTTATTTTCACCTGAAGCAATACCAACACCCATAAGAGCATCGCCGGTTTCCTTCATAACAGTTTTAACATCGGCAAAATCAACATTTACAAGACCGGTTTCCATTATAATATCGGAAATACCCTGGACGCCCTGACGAAGAATATCATCAGCAAGCTTAAAAGCCTCTTCAATCGGAGTCTTTTTATCAATTATTTTAAGAAGAAGATCATTCGGGATTGTGATTACAGTATCAACTTTTTCTTTAAGGTTGCGCATACCTTCATCGGCTCTTTCAAGACGCTTTTTGCCTTCAACACGGAAAGGCTTTGTTACAACACCCACAACAAGCGCGCCGGTTTCTTTCGCGATTTCGGCAACAATCGGTGCGGCTCCCGTACCTGTTCCGCCGCCCATTCCGGCAGTTACAAAAACCATATCTGCGCCTTTCAACAGCTTCTGGATTTTATCTTTATCTTCAAGAGCAGAGCCCCGTCCGACTTCAGGATCAGCACCGGCGCCAAGACCTTTGGTAAGCTTTGAGCCTATTTGGATTTTGTTTACGGCAAGAGACTGATTAAGTTGTTGAGCATCTGTATTTACTACAATAAAATCAACGCCCTCCATTCCAGTAGAAATCATACGGTTTACCGCATTAGTTCCGGCTCCGCCCACCCCAACTACCTTAATTAATGTAGTCAATGGTTTGTCTTCTTCCAGTTTGAACATATTTTCCCCCGTTGAAAGTTAACAAACTTTATATATTATGTCTCATTATGTCATCAACAAAATGTATTTTCTCTAAATTTTTTTTAACATCAATTAATCACTATTAATAAATGAAAATTAATTGAGATTAATTGATGCGATTAATGAGTTTCTACCTTATAATGTTCCTTATTTTAACATCTGACATCGGGATATTTATCACACCGCTGACGGTTACAATCGTATATTTTTCCGCATCATTCTGAATCACTGCACCCGTATACACTTCGCCGCTGAATAGATAAACCGTCTCAATTTTGCCGTATTCCTCTTTAATTTCATCATTGCTTTTAAATCCTGACATCTTTTTGGATTTATCTTTTTTAACGGTTTTCAGTGATTTCTTATAAGCTTTACGTGTTTTGACTTTATCAGTCCCCTCTGCAATTACAGGAGACTGCTTTTCCTGCAGCAGACTGCTATCCGCGGACGACTCGGCCGCCTCAGACGTGCAAGTAAATTTCTTCATGAGAAAAAAAGTTAAAAATACAACAGAAATAGAGATAAAAACGAATACAATTACACTCCTGACAACCGATCTCCTGTTCATTACCGACTCCATACACATATTTATTCACTGCCGCAGCAGCTCATATATATAGTGTAAAAAATCAGACCAAATTAACAAATTATTCTAATTTTTTTTAAAAAATCATAATTCAGGGTATACTAATCAATTTTCAGAATAAAAGGATAACAACATTATAATATAACCGTTTTACCCGCATAGAAATTTTCGAGGCGGTTCCCCATAAGCAAACTCATTTCATCAAATCCCTTAGATCCCGTACAATGACCGGTATAGTATTTATCAACGCCCAACGAAAGGAGTTCATCAGAAAAAAACTGAAGCGTTTCCATATTCTCAGATAACTCATTTTCACGCGGTCTGGAAATATGAAAGCCGCCGAAAAACGCAGAAATTCTTCTGCCGGGGAATTTCTGATTAACGTTTTTAACGGCATTTCCTGCGCCTTGATGAGAACATCCGCAGAAAACTGCCAAAGAATTCCCTTTATCTACGACAAAAATCATTTCATGTGAGAAATCGTCTTCAAGTATTCCGGATTCGGTTTCAGCGAAAAGATTTTTATTCCCTGAAGGCTGAAATCCGACCCTATCTCCGTCATTCACAATAAATGAAAATGGAAATCCCATTACATCATGCTCTATCTCAACAAATCTGCCGGAATATTTCTTCCTGAGTTCATTATTCATTCCTATCTGCCGCATTAGACCTGTATTCAGAGAAAGGTGATTCTCCCATGCTTTTTTATGCAGAAAAACTTCAGCTCGAGCGTTATTTGACAAAAAAGAACCGAGTCCGCCGGTGTGATCATAATGACCATGTGAAACAACTGCAAAATCAGCTTCCGAAATATCAATCGAAAGCTTTTTGGCGTTTTGCATATATATATCGCTCTGCCCAGCATCATAAAGTATCTTCTTTCCATTAAATTCAATCCATAATGAAAGTCCATGCTCTGTTGTGAATAATCCTTCGGGATCTGGCATATTATCCGATAATACAGTAACCTTCATTATTTTTTCTCCGCAAAAATAAACACATCTTTTGTAATGCTTCCGTCGGATTCCGTGTAATTCTGACTGAATCTTTTAACTGCACATAAACTGTTTTCTTCCATAACCTGAATTATATCTTTTTCGCTATGATAATGAAAATATATTTCTTCATCCGAAAAACTTGTTTTTTCAAAGCCGTCCGTTTTCCCTTCCATAAAAGAAATATACAGAAGACCTCCGTCTTTCAAAAAACAGGCAGAATTTTTAATAACTGATACTGCCTCATCCCGGTTCAAGTGAACTATACAGAAAGACATGAGAACTGCATCAAATTGAGCATCTCCGAACTGCGCTTCAAGAATATTCATGCATTTAAAATCACCCTCTGGAACGGCAGCTTTCGCTAAATCAATCATCGATGAAGAAATATCGACTCCGGTAATTTTTGCACCGCTGAAACGGGAAGCAACCCGTGCGCTGAAATTTCCGGGACCGCATGCAAGATCAAGACAAGAACAATCGTCTTTCAGTAATTTCAAAAAATCATCCATTGCGTTCAGATAGGGACCGAAATCCGCAAATCTTGAAGCGAACCTTGAGGCATTCTTGTTATAGGCTTTTATATTTTGAGTTATTTTATCCATAAGGACATTAAGCGAGGCGGATTATCCCGGTCAATTCAAATCATATCCAGGGAACGCCGCCGAAACTTTCAGCGGCATTTCTTCCGGCAATTGCTCCCGCGAATAATGATTTTTCAATATTTTTCGAGTGAAAGTATTCATTCGTAAAAGATGCCTGAAACGCATCGCCGCATCCAGTAGTGTCGATTACCATTTCAGTTTCAAGTGCATTCTGCTTAAACGTTTTACCTTTGCTGAAGGCAATGCTTCCGTCACCGCCGAGAGTTAGAACAATAATGCCGGAAAACTTTTCCGAAAATTTCAACAGATCAGGACACTGCTTTTCCGTGCCCCCGAAATAAGCGATGTCGATAGAATTCAATCCGTCTTCAAGAAGATCATATGTATCAAAATGAAGAAAATCAACTGCCAGAAAATTCTTTTCTGCTTTTCTGCTCAAAGCTTCGGCATAATTCGGATTATTTGCATGAGTCGACCAGACCTCAAAGTCTGAAATAAATTCCCAATCCGATTCGCGAAGCATAAAATCTCCGTAAACTCCGTTAATCCAAGCGCCTTCAACGCCGAAACGTTCACCACGGGAGTCATTTACAATTTCATTTGAAGCCGTGACTCCCTGTATCCGGTAGAGATGCGAAACATCGACGTTCTTTCGAAGAAGAAGGGAATAAATTCTGTCTCCGGCATCATCCGTTCCCACCGCGCCTATAAACGCGGTATCATTGCCGAGATCCTTGAAACGTATGGATTGATTCAGCGAGTTACCGCCCGCAAAGTATTCATTCTTCTGAGAAAAATAATCCATTGCCGCGACGGTAAAACATGCTGCTTTCATTATAATATCCTTTAATCTACTTGCTCGAAATTTTTGACGGATCAATCACATCAACAAATTTAAGATCGGCCTTGTTAAGAACAAGTATCTTCTTGTCTTCACTGTTTATATAAACGTAATCACCGTAAAAAGTCAAAAATGTATCCTGAGAAATACGTTTTTCGGATTTGGCAGTCAGTTTCAAATCCTTGTCAAAGCGGCCGAGAAAATACTGATCCTTATCCTTAACTATTGCGAAAATAAATCCGTCACGTATTTCAACAAAACTTCTATGAAAAATATTATCCGTGCCTGTTTTCAGCGATGTTAATTTTTCCTTGTCAACAAGCGTCAGACGGTGTTCGGTATATTCATTATCAACCCTTGTAATGACAACAATGCCTTCAGCAAAAAGGTCATACTTACTTCCGCTGATATTAGGAATATTTGAATTAAAAAGTATCTTGCGGTTTGCCGCATCAATCATGCACAGATCGTTGTTATAATTTCCATTTCTTAAGAATTCGCGTATTTTAAGATAGTAGATCTTATCTCCGATAACGTTTCTGTCTGCCTGATTCTTCTTTAGAGCTTCTTCCTTCTTCTTAAGTTCTTCTTCCTTTTTAGCAAGATCCTTCTCTTTCTCATTAAGTTTATCGACTGCTTTAGGATCGCCTTTTTTTACATCTTTTTTCAATTCATCATTTGCGATCTCTTTCTTTTCTTCTTTAACTGTTTCTTCTTTCTTGGTTACTTCATCTTCCTTTTTCTTCACTTCTTCTTCTTTCTTCTTATTATCAGTAACCTGCTGTTCGTTTTTCTTTTCTTCCTGTTTAACAGTTTCTTCCTTTTTCTTTACTTCTTCTTTTGCCTGATCAACTTTCTTTTTTTCTTCTTCTACTTTCTTATCTTCCTGCTTTTTCTTTTCAGGATCAGTTATCTTGGCATTTTCTTTTTTCTTTTCTTCTATTTCTTTATCTTTCTGGACTATCTTCTTTTTCTCTTCCTGAATCTTCTTTTTATCATCTTCTATTTTTTTCTTCTTGTCATCATTAATCTTTTTTTCATCTTCAATACGCTTTTTTTCTTTCTCAATTTCCTGCTTCTCTTTTTCTATCTGCTTTTCTTTAATATCAACTACCGTTTTGCGCGGTTCAATATTTCCGTCATCTTTACGGACTTCTTTTATAACGTCTTTACCTGATATTTCATCCGGATCAATAGTTCCTGAAGCCCCTTCGCTTAGAGGAATCAGAATTTTGGTTTTTCCGGGCCATTCATCATACCTGACGGCAAGACCGGCATTTGTAGTATTGACGTTTTTCATTACCTCGGTCTTATATACAGTTTTTAGATAATCTACATTTCCCCTGTAAACAGCATTGTAATATGTCGAAAAAACAGCGAGAGCGTATGCCTCGTTCTTATTGTATCCGAAGCGTTTTTCAAAATATGCTGAAAGTATTTTCCTTATATTGTTAACATGATCGACCTGGGCATCTTTATGAATCGAAAAAATCTCCGCCGAAAGTTTTTCAGGCTCTTTATCAGAAACTACTCGTTTAACGGAATATTTCATCATAAAACGAGCTTCATCAGCAGAATTCATTCTATCCGCAAGCGAAGAACCTATGCCGCGGACAGCCGATGTGGGATCATTTCTTCCGGCTCCGGTATAATTTATAAAATCAATTTTCTTTCCTTTTTTAAGCTCATTTACATCAACATTTAAACCGAAAAGATTGAAGCAAAACACAGAAACAAATAAAACAACGATTTTTTTCATATTTTCCCCTCGATGAAACAGAACTTGTTCCACAAAATTTTTCAACAAATTTTTATTATTCAGTCAAAACATACGAATCATTAACAAAACGGCCTTTTCTGACAAGTTTTCCGGCAGAATCATATTCGGAGCCGGTTCCGTTTCTAAAACCATCCTTCCATTGACCGGTGTATTTTTCACCGGATTTGAGTTTCATTTCACCGTTTCCGCTTCTCTTTCCGTCAACAAAGTCTCCCGTATAAGTTGAACCGTCGGAATAATATTCGGTTCCCTTTCCGTTGTAATATCCGTTTTTCCATGGACCGGTATAATAACCGCCTGATTTAAACTGATATTTTCCAAACCCTTCAAATTTATTCTTAACGAAAAATCCCTCATATTTATCGCCGTTGGACAGTGTCAAAATGCCTTTTCCGCTGAATTCATCATCCTTCCATAGACCTTTGTAAACGGCTCCGTCGGATGAGCGGTACTCACCTCTTCCGTTACGCTTATCATTAGACCATGAGCCTTCATATAAGTCGCCGTTTGCATATTTCATTTTTCCCGAGCCCGAACGGAGATCAGCCTTCCATTTCCCTTCATATTTCGAACCGTCGGGAAACGTCATCACACCGTAGCCATGTCTTTTATCATCAAACCATCTGCCTTCGTAAATCGCGCCGGTAGCATGAACAACTGTTCCAGTACCGTTGCGTTTTCCTCTAAGCATCTGACCTGTATATTTATCTCCGTTAGGAAAAGTATAAACATTCATGCCGCCAGTGACGCACGAAACTACAAACAATGCGAGTAATGCCGCATATAATCCGGTTTTTTTCATTTATCCCCCGAAAAAAAATATCACTTATCAGATAAATCGGTATTTTTCACGAAAAAATTACTCATAAATTCGTAATAAACTATAATACTAATTATAGGAGTAATTACATGAGCATCTCAAATTCGGCAACAGTGGAAGGTTTTACAACAAATGATCCCGTGCTGAAACACACAAAAACAGGCAAAAATGTCTGCAATTTCGCGCTAACCGTACGCCATCATTCCGAAGCGGGCGGCGATCCGAAGGTTTCATTCATCGACATCGAGTCATGGGGGAACCTTGCTGATTTTTGCTCAAACAACATCCACAAAGGGATAAGGCTTCTTGTCAGCGGAGCGATGCGCCAGGACAGATGGGAAGGCGAAGACGGAAAATCACGTTCGAGAATAAAACTGATCGCAAAAGATATCCGCTTCCTCGATACGAACAAAAAAGAAAAAGCCGCCGTTCCAGTTTAAAATACTGATGCCGGTTAAAGCCGGCATCAGCTTCTTTTTATAATTTTTTCGACCGGATTTCTTTCAAAATATGCTCTAATCATTTCAGATGCCGAAAAGGGATTTCTTCTAATTTCGGTAAAGAGTGCATGACCGAATTTTAAGTTTTTACAGAAATAGACGCAATATTTCAATATCCGGCTTTCTCTTATTTCAACGGGAAGAAGCTCTTCTATGCCCGATAAAACATTGAGAGCCGTCTCTTCAATATTTACAGTATATTCAGCGGAATGCGCAGCAGCTTCAATTTCAGCAAAAATCCACGGCATCTTTATTGCAGCTCTGCCTATCATTATTCCATCAGGCGAAAAGCCGAAGCGCGCAAGAGCTTCATTTGCAGTGTTAATATCGCCGTTTCCGATTATGGAAATTATGTTTTCTGAAACGAGCCTTTCGGTGAGTGACCAGTCAGCGCTTCTTTTAAAAGCCATATCCGATGCTCTGGGATGAACTGAAACGAAATCTGCACCTTCGTCTTTCAGCATTTTTACGAAGGAAAACAGATTATCATAATCGCTTCTTTCGAAACCTGCACGGCACTTGACTGAAAGTGTTTTAACTTTTTTTCTGCATTCTCTCACAATCTTTGCGGCAAGCGTCTGATCCGCCATTAGAGCAGAACCCCAGCCTCTCGCCCGTATTTCGGGAGCCGAACATCCCATATTGATATCAACGGAATACGGTAAATTTGCCTCGAGTTTTTCCGCAGCTCTAGCCATAATGGCCGGATCATTTCCTATAAGCTGAAAAGAAATCGGATCATCAAAATCATGTTTTTTGACAAGATAATCGTTGCGCAATCCGCCCCGTAAAAGCGAAGAGGCGCTTATCATTTCTGAAAAGAGAATGACATCTTTCGATAATCTGCGTATTTCTCTCCTGAGTGCCGGAGTTGTAAGATCCGCACACGGAGCAAGAAACAATTTAGGTTTTTTCATCTAATAGCTTTTATTCTGAAGTTTTTGAGTTTTTCCATTCTCGACGCAAAATCAATCGGCGGCGGCATGTGCTTCTTTAAATTGTGATAAGAAAGCGCAATATATTGATTGGGACTATCGTTAAAAGGAAGTGCCGAATCGACTATGATCCATTTTCCTCCGAAGTAAGCTTCGCACCACATATGAAAAACAAACACATCTTTCTGTTTGCCGAACTCTTTCGCATAAACAATTCCGGCAACTCCCACAGCAGGAATTTTCATCGCTCTCAGAACCGCACCGGTAAGCACGGCGTGTTCGGTACAGTCTCCGGCCTTCAGCTTGAGTATATCTTTTGCCTTGAGTATCGGAAAGCCGGACGTCTTCTTCACTATTATCTTAAAAACAGCTTCTTTTGCCGCACGTACGGGATCGTCGGTGTTAAGACAATTCTTCGCTATTGCTGCAATCTCTGGATCGCTGATTGTCAGAAGCGGCGTATTCTCGGTCATGGAATTATCAGGAAGCTTAGCGAATGAACGGTTTATACCTGTTTTGATATAATATGTCTTGGTCTTACCTTCAAATTTCATTCCCGTTATCTTCTGATTTGAAGTTTCATCAACCGCAAAAAATTCATTGTCGCTTGAGAGTTCGAACTCTGTTGCATCAGCCATATCACATTCGCCTTCGGGTTTGATTACCGAAAACTTTTCAGAAAAGGAAGCCGAACAGATAGCAAGCGGAAACAGCAGAAGAAGAATTTTTCTCATTTATCAAGAACCATTTTGACCTTAATGTTCATTATCTCGTATTTGATTATGTAATTTATTCCGACATCGTCACAGTATATGACCGTTTCATTAAAATCCTTAAACTTCATAACGAGCTTATTAAGAAGAATATCCGTTCCTTTGTAGCTGACTTTTTCCTTACCAAGCGACTCGATAGTCATGCTCGCAAAACCTTCGGAATCAAGCGAAGGATCAAGAACGACAGCCGTATGTTTGGCGCCTTTTTGGAATTTGCTTTTTATCATCTGATGAGTCAGAATATCCGAACCGAAATAAAACTTCTTTGACGGAGTAATAAGCCTTTCCTCTCCGTCGTCAATCATACGTATCTCTTTGCCGTTAAAAGATATTTCGATCAGCGACTTAGTTGAAAAATCCCCTTTCTGCACAATCGTTTCTGAAACTGATTTTACAGGAGAAAAATCCTTCTTCTCGGTAATCGTCTGATTCATATTCATTTCAACGCCGTTAATGCTGAACTTTATGACGGAATCTGAAACAAACATTCCGTCTTCTTCTTTCATCGTGAAAACGGCAGTGCCGAGTGATTCAAATGCATTTTCCTTTTCCATGGAAACGGAATACTTATAAGTGCCCTTCGGAAAAAAGCCTTCCGGTTCATCCGCTGCTGTCAGAGCCAAGGAAAATAAAAAAACAAAACTAAACGCAATTCTTTTCATAAGCGGAATTGATCCTCATTTTAATTTTTTCAAAACCTATCAGTTTAAGCATCTCGGCAAGATCCGGTCCGTGAAGAACCGAAGTAAGCAAAGCCCTTACCGGCATAAAAAGATTCTTCCCTTTCAGACCAGTCTTTGCTTTTATCATATTGGTAATTTCTGTGAAATTATCAGAATTTATTTCATCCGAATCGATAAGCTCTTTCGCTGCAGTTAGAGCAGTTTTGCCTTCAGCAGAAGCAATCATAGCAGAGGCTTCTTCATCGGCAGTAGGAACATCTTCCGCGAATATAGGAAAAAGTTTCGCGATGTCGGAAAGAAGTTCACAGTTTCCTCTCACGGACGCAATGATTGTTTCGATATAATCTTCATCGAATTTAGAAAGATCGTATCCCGCTTTTTCAATAAACGGTTTGAAGAGCGAAGTAATTTTTTTGAGATCATAATTTCTTATATAAGCGGCATTCATCCATTTGAGTTTAACGAAATCAAAAACGGCACTCGATTTTCCAAGTCTGTCTATATCGATCTGACGGATGATTTCTTCAAGAGGAAGAATTTCTTCTCCGGTCTCGCTTGACCATCCGAGAACTGCGATATAGTTTAAAAGAGCTTCAGGAAGGTAGCCTTCATGCTTGTAAAGATCTACTGAAGTGATTCCGTGACGCTTCGAAAGTTTCTTCTTGTCGGGACCTAGAACGAGCGGAAGATGCGCGTATTTGGGCGTCTGCATGTCAAGAGCGCGCGCGATCATAATCTGTTTCGGAGTGTTCGGAAGATGATCCTCTCCTCTGATAACATGGCTTATTTCCATGAGAAGATCGTCTATGACTACAATGTAATTATAGATTGGGACTCCGTCGCTTCTGACGATTATAAAATCTCCGCCGATATTATCGGATTCAAAAACGACACTGCCTTTTATGCCGTCGTCTATTTCAATTTTTTCACCGTCATTGACTTTAAAACGTACGGTCGGCTTTCGGCCTTCTGCTTCATACTGCTTTTTCTTTTCTTCTGAAAGATTGAGACATGTACGCTTATAGGTGAAAGGAATGCCCTTCGCTTCCGAATCGGCTCTCTCGGCATCAAGTTCTTCCTGCGAACAATAGCAATGATATGCTTTCTTTTCTGAAAGAAGCTTGTCTGTATATTTCTGATAAATGTCAAAACGCTCGCTCTGACGGTACGGACCGTGCCCTTTATCGATATCGGGTCCTTCTGTCCACTCAATACCGAGCCATTTGAGATCGGCGATGATTGATTCTTCGGACTCTTTCGAACTGCGTTCCATGTCAGTATCTTCAACACGCAGAAGGTATTCGGCGTTATGTTTTTTCGCTATGATGTAGTTGATAATCGCCGTTCTCGCGTTTCCTATGTGAAGAAAACCCGTTGGGCTGGGAGCAAATCTGACTCTCATAAAACCTCGGTCAATAATTATATAGATTAACGGACGGACGCCCAGTTACAATTTCCGCGGAATCGCGTTTGATTCTGCCGACAAGCTTCTGTATCTTTTCGACAGTTTCGTCGCTGAAAAGAACCTTTCCGCACCTAGTGCATTTATAAGCCGGTATATTATCAAGAATAAAGCAGAAATTATCTTCGCTGACACGGTAACTGCTTTTGCCTTCTGTTACCGCACCGCCGCAGCTGCATTCCATCCGTCACCTCTATGGAAAAATCCAACTGAAACACCTCTGTGTCAAATCTTTTATTTGACGTGAGTCTGACCGGTCTGTGCGGGGAAATTATATCTTCACCGCAAGTCCGAATAAAACAGTAACTTCTCCGTAAAGAAGATCGATATCTCCGTTAACCGAATATAAACCGTTTAGACCCAAGTCGGCCGTGCAGTAAACACTTTCAGTAATAAAATATCTCGTACTTGCTGAAATTCCCAAACCAAAACAAAAATCGCTGTAACTGACTTTTTTTTCAGTTGAATATGATGCCGTAAACTGGGGGCCGACGCAGAAATTGAAACCGCCGGATTTAAAAATCGAAACATATCCGCATCCGGTAACATTAAAATATTCCAAAACATTGTAAGTTTTATTCGAATAAGTAACTTCAGTAGAACCGTCAGGAAAATATTCTGTACGCTTTTGTCTTTTTTCCACTTCGCCTAATCCGAAACCGGCAATTAACCTGAAACTTTGACTATCGGGATTAGGGTCAGTATCTAAAAGCAAACCAAAACGCAGTTTCTTATAATTTGAATGTTCATGCTTATTGAGATCGTTATCAGGACCGAGTATTTCATCGCCTTCTTCGTCTTTATCGGTTGAACCTGCTGCACAGGAACCCGCAACAAAACCGCCGATACCAAAAGCAGAAAGTTCAGCAAATGAAAAAGCTACCAATAGAGACAATAACATTACAATCTTAAATCTTTTTTTAAGCACATCAATCTCCCTTTCTAATGTATTTTAATGCCGTGTTTTTATTTTGTTATATAAACATTTCCGAGAGGAAATGTCGACCTGACTTGTAAGTCAAGACATGTTTTGCTGTATCGATAATTTGAAAAACTGCAACTCTCATGCGGCAGCAAACAGAATACTTTTTTGATATTTATTATTTCATTTTCAGTATTTTCAATAATTTCATGAAAAAATTGCGAAATACAACATATATATTATTGACATAGCCAATGATCAGGAAAAAGTTAAGGTGAAAAATGAGCGTAGCAATGGAATTGACAAAAGAACAGCTTGAACAGATA
>JAEWVM010000001.1 GCA_023396615.1 Spirochaetota bacterium
AAGCTGTATGCTGTCATCATATTGCGCTCGAAATTGACAAGCCGACTTCAAAGGCATCCAAAGATCATATCCGCTGGTATCTTTTACATGAAGGAGTTGAAGTGTTTATCGACCATTCCGGATCATGGTTTCTGAAATTTGCTACAAAATGCTCTAAACTAAAAGGTACGATGTGCGGAATCTATTCATCAAGACCCGACATCTGCAGAAATTATCCTGAGAAAAATCAATCATGCGAATATGAAGGAGAAGGAGAATATTACAAAAGCATTTTTAAAACAGAAGAAGAATTTACAAAATACATGAATTTGAAATTATCTAAAAAAAGAAAAACTTCACCGCCTCGAAAACAATAAAGATTCCAAGAAGTATCAGGACAATTCCCATAAGCAGTTCAAGTAAACGGCGTTTATTCATATATCTGCTTCTGATCGGAGTTGAAGCAAAAATAATTGCGGCCAGAGAAAACCAGAACAAAGTAACAAACAAGACTGTCGCACAATAAATCAGTTTTAACGAGATCGAAATATCATCTGTTATAAATTTAGAAAATATTGATACGTAATAAAGTCCGGCCTTAACATTTGTCACATTTGTAATGAAACCGGAAAAAAAAGATTTTCTTTCAGAATTACCCGAAAAATTATCAACCGTTGTATCCGATATTGTTCTGATTGAAGAATAACCCATATAAATGAGATATATTCCGCCAACAAGCATTATAACGCTTCGCAGTGACGGAATGCCGTTTATCAGTGCGGAAATTCCGAATACAGCTCCTGCAACCAGAAACAAATTTCCGCAAACGATACCCAATGAAGTAAACAAACCGCTTCTTCTGCCGTATAAGACACTGTTTCTTACAGTCAGCGCAACATCAGGCCCGGGACTCATTACGGCTAATAAATGAATAAGAGAAATAGAAAGAAGTGATAATATCATTAAAATTTATGAACTACTGCGAACATAATGTTCGGAGTAAAATCATAAGAATCTATTTTGATAGAAAATGCACCCGACTTTGATTCAAGCTTGTTAAAAATTACATAATTTGAACATGCTAAAAGGATTTTAGTATCTCCTGAGATTTTTTTATCAAAACCTAAAGAAAAAATAAAAGCCCTGACATCGATATTATTCCTGATAGATTCTGATAATGTTGAAAAATCTTCTTTCTGACGTATTTGTAAATATCCGAGACCGCATGAAAATGCCAATGAAGAAGAAAACGAATATTCATATCCAAGTTTTTGCTCAAACCTAAATGAGTTTGAACGCTTTATATCTTCTATCTTAATATCTCCGGTAGATATATCAATAGAATATGTTTTATCATCATGTTTGGTTGGGATATAAATTGCAGTTTCTGCGATTAATGAAGATTTCTTGTAACGTTTTAGAACTCCAAGGGTTATAGATGGAGATTTAGTGATTTCGAATCCTGACGAGCTTGAATTTTTACCGTTTACACTATCTGATTCATAATAACTAAAATCATATTTTTTTTTAGTAAAAGTACCGCCTGATAAAATTATGCCTATCTCATATTTATTTCTTCTGCTATTTGCATGAAATCCTAAAGCGGGACTAATATTAAGCGATTTTATATTTGATTTTGTTACATTATCCGGGATTTGAAATTCTTTTTCATCTTTTTTTTCATTTTTGTAAGCACAATACATTCTTAACCCAATAGAATAATCAGAAGTCATTTTATACCCGGCGCTGAGGTAAGATCCTATAGCATTACTTTTTTCATTGTTAGAATATCTGTCACTTCCTGAGTATGTCCCGCTTGATTTACGAGAATTATAATTATCATCATCCTGAAGAGCAAACGATAATCCGAAAGACATTTTTTTTGATGATTTCACAAAAGATAAATTCGAAGAAAAAGTTTTACGCGAATCCGTATTGCTGCTTCCACTATCTATGCCGTTTATTGCAAATTTAGTAGATTCTCCTTTAGTATAAGGCGATCCGTACAAAATAGCACCTAGGGATGTTTTCGATCTTGTCAAAAGAGCCGGATTCTTGACTGCATTAAAAGGTCCATCATTATAGACAGACATCATTCCGCCGGCAGAAATCCCGTTAGCAGAGAGAAACTGAGTAAACAGAAACATCATCAAGAATAATTTTAGAAATAAATTAACTCCAGCTATTCTCAAAAACAATACCTCGCAGAAAGGCCGAATTTTAGAGGATAAAACCTATCGTCTTTTTTGGTTGCAATGTTAAAAAGCGGATGCCAGTCAAGAGACAATGCTAAAGGAATTTGCCTAAACCTGTATTCAAGCCCTATTAAACCGTCAGGACCTGCAACCGGAGTATCTTTTTCCCAAATCCCCAAATGCCCCCCGACTCCCGCATACCACTGAAACTCTGAAGAAACACCTGGAAGATTATTCTGTAACACATAAAAAGCATGAAATTCAATACCATGATCAAGATCAGAAAGGGCCATCAGTTCAACCGCATTCGGTTTAGCAAAAAAATACTTATAAGACAAACCGTGATTTCCATCCCTACCCGCCTCAAGCCTAGCTCCAAGCGCCGCCTTATAATCTGAAGCAAAGCAGACACCGGAAACCAATAAAAACAAAATAGCAAAACATTTTTTCATCTGTAATCACCGTAAGCTCTAAAATATTATCAGTAACACAGAATTATGAAATTACTTAGTATTATATCAAGAATTTTTTGTTTAATCAAGTATTAATAAATTATCAAGAAAAGTATTCATTATTTGAAAATTTAACGGTATGTTGATCTTACCTGCAATAACATCATCGATACTTTGAACATATCTTGATTTGTCGATATCATCCGCACAATTTTCAATCATTGATGTAATTGAATCATCATCTGACTCGATGTGAAATTGCAATCCGACGGACTTTCCGTAAACAAATCCCTGATTATCACAAGCCTCGCTTTGAAAGATTTTTGCCGCGCCGTCCGGGATATTGAACCGCTCTCCATGCCAATGAAAAGCTTTAAACTTTGAAGGAAATTCTTTTGCGACTCCAACATCATTGATTTTCTCAACATCATACCAGCCGATTTCCTTATATTTATTTGCGGAAACTTCAGCGCCAAGTACATCGGCAATAAGCTGAGCTCCGAGGCAAATGCCCAGCATTTTTTTATTTTGTGATATGCACTTTTCAATATATTTTTTTTCATTTTTCATCCATGAAAACTTCAATTCTTCATTTACGCTCATCGGCCCTCCCATAATTACCAGAAAATCAAATTCTGATAAATCAGGAAACAATTCTGACTCGAACATTTTTGTAAATGAAACATCAACAGAGCGGGATGATGTCCATTTTAGAATACTTGCAGGAGTCTCAAAGGGAACATGCTGAATATAGTGTAATTTCATAATAACCTCCGGATTAATGATAAATACAATCTCATTAAGTCGCTACTTAAATTTAAATTACATCATATTATGAGGTAGTATTTTACAATTATGAAATACTTAATAATTTTATTAACTTCTTTCCGTTTTAAATTTTCCACCTTTTTAAACTTAAAAATTATTTTTACCAAGACGGATAACCAACAGTTTCTTTTTAATTTAATATGACCTTTCAATCAATAATTTTACAACAAATATCATTTAACTGATAAACACAACTTCAAAAAGATTATTTGACATAATACAGATTTTTTAGAATTCTGCATCAAGAGGCTGTATTATGTTTGAAAAAAGAAACTGTTACGCAGTAATTCTTGCAGGAGGAAGCGGTAAACGCGCAGGCACAACTTTACCGAAACAATTTAACGAAATCAACGGCAAAGCAATACTTGCATATTCTCTTGAAACTTTTGACAGAAACAGAATTGTAGACGGTATTGTAATTGTAACTCATCCTGACCACTTTACGCTTACTAAATCCATTATAGATAAATCTAAAGTCAAAAAACTTATCGGAATAACCGAAGGAGGTCCCCAACGGAAAGATTCATCATATAACGGTCTTAAACATCTAAACTGTCCTTCCGATTCAATCGTAATGATTCATGATGCGGCTCGTCCTTTTGTAGATGACTTCATAATTGAAAATTCTGTAAGGAATGCAAGTCTAAACGGAGCAACTGCGGCATATATTCGCGCAACAGATACAATAGCCATATTTGAAAATAACCGTCTGAAGAATATTCCTCCGCGTGAAACGTGCTTTATGGCTCAGACTCCGCAAACATTCAGATATGATCTGATAATGAAGGCTCACCAAAATGCAAAACCTGAAAAAGAATATACCGATGACGTATCCCTAGCGGTTGATGCGGGAACAGACATTACCCTCACCGAGGGTAATGCTTCAAATTTTAAAATTACAACCCATGAAGATTTTGAGAAAGCTCTCATCTACCTATGCAAAAATAAGTAAATCCTTCTTCTTTCATTTTCTTAGGCTCATACTGATTTCTTCCGTCAAAAATTACAGGATGCTTTAAAAGTGATTTCATTCTTGAAAAATCAGGATTTCTGAAATGGAACCATTCAGTAGCAATTATAAGGGCATCAGCATCCTGAAGAGCGTCGTAGTTTTTTGAATAATACTCAACATCCTTATCGCCGAAAATAGCTTTAATATTTTCTGCGGCAATCGGATCATATGCTTTTATTTTAGCGCCGCGTGAAGTAAGTTCCCTTATTATGTCAACTGCCGGAGCTTCCCTTATATCATCCGTCTGAGGCTTAAATGCGAGACCCCAAAGAGCAAATATCTTACCTTTTATATCTTCTCCGTACTGAGAAATAATTTTTTTGATAAATCTCTCGCGTTGATTTTTGTTCACCTTCTCAACTGCTTCAAGCAAATATGGTGAAATACCGTAATCATGCGATGTTTTAATCAGAGCTTTAACATCTTTCGGAAAACAAGAGCCGCCATATCCGATACCGGCATACAAAAATCCCTTGCCTATTCTGGAATCAGAACCGATACCTTTTCGAATCATTTCAATATCGGCACCTGTTTTTTCACAAAGAACTGAAAGTTCATTCATAAAACTTATGCGTGTCGCAAGCATTGCGTTAGCAGCGTATTTAGTCATCTCTGCACTTGCCAAATTCATCACATGAAATCTATCATTTTGACGGACAAATGGAGAATATAATTCCATCATCAGTTCAGCGGTTCTTACATTATCAGTACCGATGATTACGCGCTCCGGCTTCATAAAATCTTCAACAGCATTGCCTTCCTTCAAAAACTCAGGGTTGGAAACGACATCGAATTCAATATCTGTTCTGTCTCGTTCTTTCAATACCTTTGCAATGCGTTCCTTGACTAGAGAAGCTGTTCCAACCGGAACAGTCGATTTATCAACAATTACCGTATACTTATCCATAACTCGGGCAACATCTTCTGCAGCCTTAAGAACATATGACAGATCCGCAGATCCGTCTTCTCCCGGAGGTGTTCCAACCGCTATAAAAACAAAAAGTGAACCGGACACAGGTTCCTTAATATCAGTAGTAAAAGTAAGACGGCCTTCAATAAAATTACTTTTTACAAGTTCTTCCAGTCCGGGCTCATATATCGGGATAATTCCGTTTTTCAAATTTTCAATTTTTTTGCTGTCAATATCAACACAACAAACATCGTTTCCCATATCCGCAAAACATGTTCCTGTAACCAATCCTACATATCCTGTGCCAATTACTGTAACTTTCATAAATCACCTCCAACTCCTACTGATCGTAAAAATGATTCAGTAAAGTGCCCG
>JAEWVM010000098.1 GCA_023396615.1 Spirochaetota bacterium
TGGAGAAACTGTAATGCCCTAAGCCTTCATTGAGGCGGGACGCCCTTAGTTTCTCCAATATCAAGATACTGAAAACTACTTTGCGTAGCCAGTATACTATATAAGGACGCCCGTTAGCGTTGGACAGTGAAATCCCCGCCCGCTCTTTGTCGGGCAAATTCCTCGCACCGGCTTTGCCGGATGCTGCGGTCGCCCGAGTTGAGTCTGCCTTTGGCAGACGGTTTAGGTGTTTTTGATGTCATTTATTTTATTCTGAAGAACTTAGAAAATACTGTTTTTGTAAAAAACAATGACGTCCACCTTTGAGGTGTATGTTTTCGAAGAGGGGCGGGATAGGATTGTTTTATTAATATTGACAGACGGAATATTATTGTATAGAAAGTTTTAGAGTTTTTTTTGAAAATTGGAATTTGGTTGATAAGTATATAGAGCTTCCGCTTGATATTTAAACGGGAGAATGCGGGAACGTTTCAGTAAATGTTTCGTCGGTGCTTTGTTGACTAAAGATAATAAACTGGAAGGTATGAATGACAAACCAGAATCCAGAGCAGATAGCGAGAGATAATATTGATAAACAGCTTAATGTTTGCGGCTGGATTATACAGAATAAAAAGCAAATAAATCTTTTTTCCGGTCCCGGTGTTGCAGTAAGAGAATATCAAACTGATGTGGGTCCTGCGGACTACGTTCTTTTTGTGGATGGAAAACCAGTTGGTGTAATTGAAGCCAAGCGGGAAGAGGAAGGTGATCTGCTTTCTATACATGAAGACCAGGCTGAAGGATACGCCGGTGCCAAGCTCAAATATCTTAATAATGAGAAATTGCCTTTCGTGTATGTCAGTACGGGAGTTCTAACAAAAATAACCGATTTCCGTGATCCCAAACCAAGAGCAAGGGAAGTCTTTTCTTTTCATCGTCCTGAAACTATTCGTGATTGGCTTAAAAAAGAAAAATCACTGCGAACTTCTCTGACGGATTTGAATGACCTGCCGACTGCCGGTCTTCGTGACTGTCAGATTAATGCTATTGCCAATCTTGAGAAATCTTTTAAGAATAATAAAGCAAGAGCTTTAATTCAAATGGCTACCGGTTCGGGTAAAACCTTTACCGCGATTACTTTTGTCTATCGTCTTTTGAAATTTACTAATGCCAGAAAAATTCTTTTTCTGGTAGATACTAAAAACCTCGGTGAACAGGCAGAGCAGGAGTTTATGTCATATCTGCCCAATGACGACAACCGAAAATTCACCGAACTCTACGGCGTTCACCGCTTAAAATCAAGATACATCCCCGACGATAATCATGTCTATATCAGTACGATTCAGCGGTTATATGCGGTTTTAAAAGGTCAGGATTTAGAGGAGAGCGCCGAGGAAGAGAACCCTAATGAGCGATGGCAGCCTAAGGAAGTACCTCCGATTGAGTACAATGAAAAATTGCCGGTGGAATATTTTGATTTTATCGTGATTGATGAGTGTCACCGCAGTATCTATAATCTGTGGAGGCAGGTACTCGATTATTTTGATGCTTTTCAAATTGGGCTTACAGCCACGCCGGATAAGCGCACCTTCGGTTATTTTCAGCAGAATATTGTTTCGGAATATTCTCACGAAATGGCAGTTGCTGACCGTGTTAATGTGGGGTATGATGTATATCTGATTGAAACAAAAGTAACAAAACAGGGAGCAATTCTCTGGAAAGGCGAGTATGTTGAGCACAGGGAAAGATTGTCCCGTAAAAAGCGCCTCGAACTTCAGGATGAGGATGAAGTATATTCAGCCAAACAGCTGGACAAGGATGTAGTCAATCCAAATCAAATACGCATGGTTATCCGCACTTTCAAAGAGCATTTGCCTGAAATGTTTCCCGACCGCTTTGATGCTGATGGAAATTTTGAAGTGCCGAAAACACTTGTCTTTGCCAAGACCGATAGTCATGCAGACGATATCATTCAGATTATACGTGAAGAATTTAATGAAGAAAACCGTTTTTGTAAAAAGATAACCTATAAGGCTGAAGATGATCCTAAGTCTGTACTGTCTTCTTTCCGTAATGACTATCATCCCCGCATTGCCGTCACTGTGGATATGATTGCAACCGGTACTGATGTCAAACCGCTGGAATGCCTTCTGTTTATGCGCGATGTGAAAAGCCGCAATTACTTTGAGCAGATGAAGGGTAGAGGTACACGTGTAATAAACTTTGATGACTTGAAAAAAGTCTCGCCTTCTGCAAAAATGACAAAAGATCATTTTGTAATTGTAGATGCTGTCGGAGTTACAAAAAGCCTTAAGACCGACAGCCGTCCTTTGGAGAAAAAGCCCGGAGTTCCTCTGAAAGATCTTCTCGGCGCCATTGCCGCCGGGGCAAGAGATGAGGAACTATTTACCTCTCTCGCAAACCGTCTCACTCGATTGGATAAGCAAATTACCGAGAAAGAGCGTATTAAGTTTGAGCATATAACACGCGGCGTTACTGTCTCGCATGCAGTTAAAGCCCTATTAAATGCCTATAATCCCGATATATTGGAAGATATACGAGATGCTGTTGAACTTGAGTTAAAAGATTCTGAACCCGCTGTGATTGAAGCTGTTATCAGAGAACGTGAAGCGGAATTGCAGAATAATGCGGCGAAAGTCTTTACCGGTGAACTGAATGATTATATCGAGAATGTCCGTAAAGCTCATGAACAGAGAGTGGATATCCTTAACCCTGATGAATTGATTAATGCAGGTTGGGATAAGAAAAACAAAGAAAAGGCCAATGAAATTATCCAATCGTTTAACGAGTGGATAAATACTCACAAGGACGAGATTATTGCACTGCAGTTGTTTTATTCTCAATCCTTTAAACGCCGTGAACTGACTTTTGCCATGATCAAGGACCTGGTTGAAAAGATACTACTTGATAAACCGGTTATTGCACCCATGAATGTGTGGCGTGCTTATGAACAGCTTGAAAACGTGAGCGGTCAGCCGAAAAATGAGATGATCGCGCTGGTATCGCTCATCCGCAAAACAGCGGGAATTGATGCTGTTCTCACATCCTATGATAAAACGGTGGATAAGAACTTTCAGTCATGGCTTTTTAAAAAGCAGGCCGGTACGCTGAAGTTCACTAAAGATCAAATGGAATGGCTTTACATGCTTAAGGATCAGATTGCCGCTTCGGTTCATGTGGATATTGAAGATCTGGATTACACTCCTTTTGACGCCTCCGGCGGACGCGGAAGAATGTGGCAGATTTTCGGCGATAACATGGAAACGATATTGAGCGAGCTTAACGAAGCTTTAGCGGTGTAGATTATATGAAATTCCTTTGCGGTCATGGCAGGAAAAATGAGATGTCTCTCGAAGTCCGCGGATAGTTTTCATTTGCGATGTTGATATGTTTGCGGCAAATTACTCTTATGGTAAATAATAATTGACAAAATAACATGTATTGATAATATTACTAAAGAGGTAATTGTATCAATACGCGATGAGGGTTGATTGGAAATAGTCTTCAATAACAAAAAGCTGGAAACTTTATATACAACCGGAAAAAGTTCTAAATATAAACTGGAGCACAAAGTTATTTCATCTTTCTTTGAAGTTGTTGCTATTCTTGAATCTTCGAAAGATATTTATGATTTATGGAAAATGCCTGGGCTGAATTTTGAAAAATTGAAAGGTTATGCCGACCGGTATTCTGCGCGTTTAAGTGTTAAATGGCGTTTGGAAATGAGTATCGACTGGAAGAATGAAGAAATGACGATTGGCATTATCGGTCTTGAAGAGATATCTAATCATTATGGAGGATGATATGTCTGTGAAAGTAAAACCCTTTATAAACATTGGTCCTGGACAAATAATCAACAGGAATCTTTCTTCTCTCAATTGGACTAACAAGGATTTGGCCGATGTGATCGGTATGTCGGAAAAGTCGGTGAGTCAGATGATAAACAACAAGCAATCGATTACGGTAGATACGGCGATTCTTCTCGGAAAGGCTTTTAATACAAGTCCTGATTTTTGGCTCACTCTTGAGCAGAATTACCGACTGCGCGAAAAGAGTGAAATTGACAAGGAAAACGAAACTGAAATAAAGGCAAAAATCCGGACTTACATGCCTTTGCTTGAGATGAAAAAGAAAAACTGGATACAATACGATAAAAGCGTGTCATCGCAGATTCTCGCGTACAACAAGTTCTGGAACCGTTCTGAGCTTGATTTTTCACAATACTCGCAGGATTCTGATCCTCTTCCGTTTTGCGCCAGACAGGGGAAGACCGACGAGCATTATACTCTTTATTATTCAATTACATGGCATCGAAAAGCCTGCGTTGAGGCGAAGAAAATCAAGGCAGGTTTATACAATAATAATAAACTTGAAGAGCTGTTTTCGCGTATCGCCGAATTTACGCTTCTTCATAATGGTCCTGAAAAGTTTATTAAGGAACTGTACTCTTGCGGTGTGAAATTCTTTGTTTTGAGTCACCTAAGCAAAACATATCTGGACGGCGCGTCATTTTACGACGGCAGGAATCCGGTGATTGTGTATACCGCGCGTTATGACCGTATTGATAACTTCTGGTGGACGATCGCACATGAGATTGTCCATGTGCTGAGGCACATCAAAGATGAAAAAGATTGCTTTCTTGATAATCTTGATGACCGCAGCGGCATTAACAAGCAGGAATCCGAAGCCGACCGGGAGACAGGGCATATTCTGAAAGTGAAAGAAATTATCGCGAAGGCGGAAAAGTATAAGGCTTATTTTACGGAAGCCCGATTAAATGAAATTGCCCGGGAGTTATCGCTTTCGCCCGCTGTCATAATCGGTATTCTGCATCATCACAAGGTTGTAGACTGGCGGACTTTGTCGAAGGTAAAGAAACCGATTCTTGAATCACTGCCCGTAGGATATATCAAGGGTTAAGTATCAGGAGGAATGAAATGAGTAAACCTGTTAACAGCGGAAAAGCATGGACTAAAGCCGATGATGTAAAAATCAAGCAGATGGCACGAAGCGGAGTTGATACGGATGACATCGCCCGAAAACTGGGTCGTTCGAAAAATGCAGTTTATAAGGAAGCATCAAAAGAAGGTATTTCGTTAAAACCGAAAGACAAATAAAAGTTAATGAAATAAGCGGAAAAAAAAATATCTCGCAGAGAGCGCAAAGAATAATTAAAAACGTCAGAACTGTGATATGGAATGATGAAAGATGACGGGGATGATGAATCATGTCTATCACACTAATCACAAAAATCACAGTTCAGACAGTGGCGGCATATAATGAGTGAGAAGATGGAATTACCGAAAGGGTGGGAAGAGTGTATTTTAGGAGATATAGCATATATTAGAAATGGATATGCTTTTAAAAGTATTGAATTTTCTAATTCCGCAAAACTTAATCACTCAATCCCGCTAATTAAACAAAGTCAATTATCAGGAAAGTATGTAAAAATAGATAATGCTGTATTTTTACCAGATAAATATTTAAACGAACACAAAGATTATGTAATAAAAAAGGGTGATATATTGATAGGTATGTCTGGCTCTATTGGGAAAAGATGTATTTATAATTATGATTATCCATCACTACAAAATCAACGTACTGGTT
Source organism: Spirochaetota bacterium (assembly GCA_023396615.1). GTDB lineage: Bacteria > Spirochaetota > UBA4802 > UBA4802 > JAFGJZ01 > JAKJGA01. Next base: position 5,608 of record JAEWVM010000098.1, read on the forward strand.
TAATAAAATTCCTTTCAGAGAGTTCTATTG
>JAEWVM010000211.1 GCA_023396615.1 Spirochaetota bacterium
TTATATTGCCAGAGCTCGACAAGTTTATCAAATTCCTTGTCGGGCGCTTCGTCTTCGTGTGCTTTTCTTTTGCGTGTTATAAGATAAATTACTGTAGAATCTTCAAGGATGAACTGCTGCTGCAGAGTGTTGAGCTTTCTTATGAGGAAGTTTAGATTGTATGTGTGAAAATCTCCGATGTATTCAAGCGATGCGAGCGTAGGCTCAAATTTCATGAGAAGTTCCGTAAGATATAATGCCTGTCTCCAGCTTTCCGTGCTTCCATTTATTCCTGACTGAAAGTGAAAGCTCAGTTTTTCATAAAGATCCATGTATTGAAAATACGATACCGTAACCGGAAGAATAATCTCCGGGAAAATATTCTGTGCTTCAAGAATATCTATTGGAGTACCTTCATCGGTGAAATGCTGAAAAATCATCCGTCCTTTTTCGAAAGACGGAAGTTCGTCGATGAGTTCAATGTAAAGTTCTTTTATGATAGTTTTTACAGTACCGGCCTTTTTGAAATATATTTCAATTTCAACCGGTTCCATGTAAAAATTAATTTTGTCTTCTCTCATCTTTCCGAAACGCTTTTCAATAGAGCCTTGTCATGTCCTGTGAAAGCCCAGTTTTTAGCTTCATCAATAAGTTTTTTGTCAGGTTTGTCTCCGTCTTTTATTTGATCGGATATTTTCTGATACGATTTTGTGAAATTATCGTGAGCTATCAGAAGAAAGTCTCCTGCTATTTTCCAGAGGGTGTCGCCTTTCTGGACAATGATGCGTTCGCCTGTAGGAATAATGAAAATATTATCGGGATAAATCCAGTTGGGATTTTTTTTGCCAAACTGGGTTTCAAGAATCGGTGAGTAATTGTTAGTAATTGCGATTCTGTTTGCCATGACAAATACCTCGTATTCCCAGCCTGCAAGATTGGGTTTTGACGGAAGTACTTTTTCAAGGTCGCGTTCTATTTTGTCGCGGTCGATCTTTGCTGGCGGCTCGACGGTTTTCATTCCTGATGAAGTTTTTGTATCTGAAGATTTAACTGATATCTTATTATTTTCTGACGGATAACCTCCGTCGGTAATCGGTTTGTTTTTCTGAATATAAAATAAAAGAAGCAATGGAAGAATAAGAAGTAACGCACTTACCGGAATGATGATTTTTTTATGCCTGATTATTGATTTCAAAATTTCATCTTTAGAAGTTTGACTATTTTCTGCAGACTTAAACTTCGTCCGGTATGTCATATCTATAATTTTTCTGTTAAATGCCGCCAGATTTTTTTTATCTTCGCTTGAAAGCGAATTGAAATCAAGAGTTGATAATGCTTTCTGTTTTTCGGCACTTTTTCTCATGGAGTAGGGAAGTTTTACCGATTTGTTTTTCGATGAATTTTTCCACGCTTCAAAAAACGCCGGTGAACGCAGAAGTGCATTTAAGAAATCTATTCCTTCTCTGATTTGAGGAAGGGAGAAATTATCAGACTTCAGTGAATCTTTTTTGATTTCCATGCATATCTCGGCAATTTCTTCTTTTGACTGAAAATCTTCGGCTGTATATTCATACTGCGCCTGTTTTTGAGTCATCGATGTGAAGATTTTTCCGATTAATGGAATTTTCGCAGCCGGATGAATGTTCGATGATTCACCTGATGATAAAATATCAGTTTTGCTGATTATTTTATTTGAGAATATTTCTCTTCTGCGTTTTATCGCGTCTTCAAGTTTGTTTACATAGTCGCGATGAGAACTTTTCGTTATAAGAATTTTAATCAGCTCGGCAAGGCGCGCCCTGTCCGTGATGATTTTCTGTGCGGTTGATTTTTCCTGCGGAGAAAGAGAAAAAATTTCAGGAAGATTTTCGGAAACATGGTCTGAAATGAATTTAACTTCCCGGTATATCGCGCCTTCTGCCGTGTTAATGATTATTCCGTTAACAAGGTAAACGCAGAAAATTGTTCCCTGCGAACGGTGTTTTGATTCGTGTCCCGAAGACGAAAGAAAATTTCTGAGAGTGCTTTTTGCATTCTGAACCGTTTTTCTTGATTCGCTGAAAGCGATGATGAATTTGAGCGCAGCGATTATATTGAAAAAGTCAGTGTTCGAAAGTTCATTGGTCTTTGATATCGTTTCGGAGCATGAAGTTACGAATTCATCGGTTTCCGAAAAAGGAATATTTCTTAAAATTGATGAAAGAATATTTTTCATTTCATCGCGGGAAGCCTTTTTGATGTTGAATTCAGCATTTCCGCAAAGTGCCGTTATTTCTGTTTTTAAGAGTTTGGAGAATGAAGGATTTCCGTCATCGATTACGGCATAAGGAATTTCGCATGAGCGGATAAACGCCGATTTTTCTTCAAACACCGAGTAAGAAATAAAAACCGCGTCATACTTCTTTTTGAGCGCGTCTTTGAAGCCTGTTTCGCCTTTGATGAAAAGATATTTGATTCTTTTTCCGTTTGCGTCTGTTTTTATTTCCGTGTTATATGATCCCGGAATTCCGTTTATTTCAAGTCCGCCGGAAGAATATTTGAATGATGTAAAGCGTTCGAATGAAAGCTGTGCATCGGAGAAGAGTCTTTTTATGAGGTCAAAATCTTCGGAATGATCGCAGAAAAATTTAATTTTCGACCGGCAGTAATTTTTCCATTTTAGAAACTTCGAGGTGTTCAGATAATTCGCTGAAGGATGAATTATTGCCGAAATGAATTTGGGATTGATTCCGAGAGAAGCGAATACTTCAAAATATCGAGATGGGAAAAGATATGAAACCATCGTATTCTGTTTGAAGAACACAGGATTGTCTTCTGTTATAAAGAAGCCAGTTCCGTCGATTTTTCTTGAAATTTCGGCAAGCTTTTCATTTAAAGCGATGTCGCTGAAGGATGTCTTGAATGATTCCGACAGATTGAACAGGTCGGTCTTATTGTGATGAATCTTGAAATTTA
>JAEWVM010000005.1 GCA_023396615.1 Spirochaetota bacterium
GTTACGGACTCATCGGCGCAAACGGATCCGGCAAATCGACATTCTTGAAAATTCTTTCCGGCGAATTAGAGCAGAGCAAGGGTGAAATTCAGAAAAACCCTAAACACAGAATGGCCGTACTGAAGCAGAATCAGTTTGAGTATGATGAATCCAGCGTTTTAGATACCGTCATTATGGGCTATAAAAAGCTTTATGATATAATGAAGGAGAGAGAACTTCTTTATTCGAAGGAAGAGCTTACTGAAAAAGAAGGAATGCGCGCTTCGGAGCTTGAAGAGGAGTTCGGTGAGATGAACGGCTACGAAGCCGAGACCGAAGCCGCTCAGCTTCTTGACGGACTCGGTGTTCCTGAAGATTCTCATTATTCGCTGATGAAAGATCTTGAACCGGGAATAAAAGTGAGAGTACTTCTTGCTCAGGCTCTTTTCGGAAATCCGGATATACTTCTGCTGGATGAGCCTACAAACTATCTTGATCTTGAAACCGTCAAATGGCTTGAGAATTTTCTTGAGAAGTTTGAAAACACCGTCGTTGTTGTTTCGCATGACAGACATTTTCTCGACAGAGTCTGCACGCATGTGGCTGATATCGATTACGGAAAAATAGAGCTTTATTCAGGAAACTACTCTTTCTGGTTTGAGGCGAGCCAGCTTGCTCTCAGACAGAAGCGCGACGAAAATAAAAAAACCGATGATAAAAGAAAAGAGCTTCTTGAGTTTATTCAACGGTTCAGTTCCAATGCTTCAAAATCGAAGCAGGCAACAGCAAGAAAGAAGATGCTTGAAAAACTTAATGTCGAAGATATCAAACCGTCATCAAGAAGATTCCCGTATGTTGCGTTTAAGCCTGAAAGAGAATGCGGGAAAACGGTTTTGGAAATTGAAAAGATCAATTATCCGTCTGAGAATCTCAAAGATTTCAGCCTTCTGGTGAACAGAAATGATAAAATTGTTTTTCTCGGTGATAATAAGGCGAGAACGGCACTTTTTCAGATAATAAACGGAGAGCTCGAAGCCGAGTCCGGTGAATTTAAGTGGGGTGAGACGATTTCACGCGCGTATTTTCAGAAAGAAAACACTCATCTTTTTTCAAATGATCTCAATATTATAGACTGGCTCCGTCAGTATTCGGATGACAAGGATGAGAATTTCCTGAGAAGCTTTTTGGGAAGAATGCTTTTCAGCGGTGATGATTCGTTCAAAAAGGTAAAGGTGCTTTCGGGAGGAGAGAAAGTCAGATGCATGATATCCAAGCTCATGCTTTCAAACGCGAACTGTCTTATCCTTGACGAACCGACAAACCACCTTGATCTCGAATCGATTACGGCTTTGAATAATGCCCTGATAAGCTTTCCCGGAGTTGTTCTTTTTGCGGCTCATGACCATAAATTTATCGAAACTGTTTCAAACAGAGTTGTCGAATTTACTCCTAACGGTATAATTGACAGAGTGATGAATTTTGAAGATTATCTCGACAGCGACGATATAAAGAAGCTCAGGGATAAGATGTATGGAAATCACGACGGTTTTGTTCTCTGATAATATAAAAATCGGATGGAATTATAATTCCATCCGGGGAATGATATGGCTGAAAATGTTATAAAAGAAGTAGCTCAGAATAAAAAAGCTAAATTCGAATATGAAATCATTGAAACCTTCGAAGCCGGAATAGTTCTAAAAGGCACCGAAGTCAAGTCTATGCGCATGGGAAAGGCCAGCATCAACGAAGCATACGGAAGAATCGTAAAAGGCGAACTGTTCGTTTATCAGATGAATATTTCTGTTTATGAAAACGGAAATATCTTCAACCATGATCCGATGAATCCGAGAAAGCTTCTTCTTCATAAAAAAGAAATCAGAAGACTGATCGGAAAACTTCAGGAGCAGGGTTTTGCTCTCATAGCATTGAAGCTTTATTTTAAAAACGGAAAGGCAAAGCTTCTTCTCGGACTCGGAAAAGGTAAGACTCAGTATGATAAACGTGAGTCGATAAAGAAGCGCGAAGATCAGAGAGAAATGCAGAGAGCATTGAAGAATTACAGGTGATCTCAGCCAGTGGTTTGGGAAAATTACAGCGATGGTATAATAGTCAAGTATAAAGTTTTTAGACAATTTGCTGCCAGGGGAAAATGCTCGGGATGGATAAAATGTGCTCTAAAAAATAATTGACTTAATCTAACTTTATTATTTGAATGCAGAGTCTTGTTCTTTTCTAATTAGGTTAATTTTCATGACACTGAAGAGGGATAGGCAAATTTTCGTTTTATTTTGGAATAGAAACTTTTCTTAAAATAATTTGAAATCAAATGTAAATTTGATGGAACAGATATAATTTTATAATTCCTTTAGATAATATTTTTAAAATGTTGGGTAATTGAGTTAAATAAATTATTTTATTAATAAAATATTTTTTTGAGGTTTTTGATGGTTTACATAATTTTGCCTGCATTCAATGAAGAGAAATCAATACCGCTTATTTTCCCTAAAATTAAAAATTATTTTCAGAAGTCTAAAACGCCGTACAGAATAATTGTGGTAAATGACGGAAGCACTGATTCAACAGCAAAAGTGTTAGAGAATATTAAGAAGACTTATCCTCTTACGGTTTTGAGTCATTCAATAAACAGGGGGCTGGGTGAGACAGAACGGGATGCTTTTGAATATGTTGCAGCCAACGCATCGAGCGATGACATCGCAATTCGTTTTGATTGTGATGATACGCATGAGCCGGAATATATTGGCATAATGCTTAAGAAAATTGCAGAGGGTTATGATGTTGTGAACACATCACGTTTTCAGCCGGGGGGCGGTCAAAGCGGTGTAAATGCTTACAGATCATTTATAAGTTACTCTGCGAATATTTTCATGAAAATGCTTTTTAACATAAATGGTGTTAAAGATTATTCCTGCGGTTTTAGAGCATACAGAGTTATGGTTCTTCAGGATGCCATAAAAATATTTGGAAACGGTTTCATCCAGCTTAAAGGATTGGGTTTTACTTCAACCCTTGAAACTATAGTAAAATTAAAGCTACTGGGATGCCGTTTTGCAGAAGTCCCTTTTCAGTTGAGATATGACCAAAAGGCGAGCCCAAGTAAAATGGTCGGCAGTATAACAACAATGGGGTATTTCGCTATGGCATTTCTTTATCACTGGCCGTTTGGCGGTTGGAGAAGATTCTATAAAAAACTTGATGTCATTTACCGCAAATCACCGGAAAAAGCGATAGCGAAATATTCAAAATGTAATGTAAGGCGTTCGACAGTATGCCAGATTGGCGGTTGATAGTTCTTAAGTAGTCGGGGTTTGGTTTATCCATTGTTATAATAAGTGAGTATAGATTTTGTTCTCCTTGAGAGTATCTTAAAGGTCAATAAATAAGTGATGGAATTATATGTGCGGTATAGCAGGATTATTAACTGGAAAACCGGTAATAGCCGATAGAGTAAAATTAGTCGAAGAAATGATGCTATGTATTGCTCATCGCGGTCCCGATGATTCCGGGTTTGTCCAAATTTCTGGAAAGGCTTTGATCGGGCATAGACGTCTTTCAATAATCGATATAAAGCATGGACATCAGCCGATGCTCTCAGCCGATGGAAGATATTGTCTGGCATTTAATGGTGAAATATACAATTATCTTGAATTGAGACAGAATTTGATACAGCAAGGCTTTCAATTTGAAACTTTTTCTGATACAGAGGTTCTTTTGAATCTGTTAATAAAAGAAAAAGAAGGATGTCTGCCCAAGCTTAATGGGATGTTTGCTTTTATGTTTTATGATAAGCAGACGGGTGACTGGATAGCCTCCAGAGATCATTTTGGTATTAAGCCTTTTTATTATTCAGTTCTTGAAAATGAATTTATTTTTGCTTCTGAGATTAAATCAATTTTGCTCCATCCTGATATAGAACCAGAACGCAACGAAGAAGCTTTGCAGGAGTATTTGACATTTCAGTTTTGCTTGGATGATAAGACCCTTTTTCGCAAAATAATGAAAATTAAACCGGGACATGTAATCCGGGGAAATGGATCAAAAATATTAACTGATTCTTGTTATTGGAATAATAGTTATAATATAGATTATTATCACACCGAAGATTATTTTGTTGATGCTCTGCGAGATTTAATTTCTGACAGTGTGCGTTTGCAGCTCCGTTCGGATGTTTCGCTTGGAGGTTATCTCTCCGGAGGTATTGATTCGAGTTTGGTTTGTTCTCTTGCCGCTTCTCATTTGCAATCTCCGGTTCCGATGTTTCATGGCAGATTTGCGGAAGGTTTGGAATATGATGAATCTTGTTATGCAAAGCAGCTTGTCTCGGCGGTGGGCGGTGAATATCATGAAGTAGTACCTACTGCAAAAGAGTTTGTGGAACATCTTCCTGAATTAATATATTTTCTTGATGAGCCATTAGCTGGTCCTGGTTTATTTCCTCAGTTTCATGTGAGTAAGTTAGCACGTGAACATGTTAAGGTTGTTTTAGGAGGTCAAGGCGGGGATGAAATATTCGGAGGTTATGCCAGATACCTTGTCGGATATTTGGAGCAGGCATTAAAGGGCGCAATTTTTGAAAACCAGGAAGAGGGTCGTCATTTAGTTACTTTGGAATCGATAATTCCTCATCTGCCATTATTGAAGCAGTACCGGCCACTTTTATCACAGTTTTGGTCTGATGGATTATTCGATCAGATGGATGCTCGCTATTTTCGGTTGATTGATAGAAGTGAAGGATTAAAACATCTTTTGACAAAAGATTATTATGAATCTATTAACCAGAATAGAATTTTTGCTGATTTTCAGAAAATATTTAATCATCCTGACACAAAGTCATATATAAATAAAATGACACATTTTGATCAAAAAACTCTTTTGCCTGCTCTTCTTCAGATTGAAGATAGAGTCAGTATGTCTGTTTCTATAGAATCAAGAGTTCCTCTTCTTGATTACCGGATAGTTGATTTAGTTGCGACCATGCCTCCTCCTTTAAAGTTTCAGGGCGGACGTACGAAACACATATTGAAGAAAGCTATAAAAAATATTTTGCCTCAGAATATCATCGAACGTAAGGACAAGATGGGTTTTCCTGTTCCATTAAAAGAATGGCTGAAGGGAGGTGTTGTTCGTGATTTTGTGTCGGATACTTTGCTGAGCAAAGCGAGCAGAGAAAGAGGAATCTATCGTCCGGAAGCGTTGGAAAATATGCTAAGCAATCAGGGTGTAGGTGGACGACAACTTTGGGGAGCGTTGTGTCTTGAATTGTGGCACAGGAGATTCATTGACAATGCTCGTAATTAAAACTGATCCGGGCGTAGATACTAAATGGCTTAGATATATCCTTGATGAATTCAAAAAAGTTAATTTAGCCGATTTTGATATAGTTGTTGATAACAGTGATAATTCTGTATCTGGCAATGTTCTTTATTATTCAAAAACGAAAGATTTGGCTGATTCAATTTTTTATTCAGATCGTCCTTTACCTGATGGAAATATAAAATATCTTTCCAGTTTTTTGTATGTTATTGATGGCACGGTTTCAGACGGATTTTTAATAGGTTATGATTTGTTGTGGAATGCTTTTGTTTTTTTGACACGGTATGAGGAATTTTTAACTGAAAACAATGGAAAACTTATCAGAAGTTATAGTTCCAATCATCCCAGAAAAGATAAAAACAGCTTTAAAATACCAATAGTTAACGTGCTGTTTAACGAGTTTGAAAAAATAATATCGGGAAGATTTCCCGAATTGAAATTTGAAAAACCGCAGTTACCATGTATTGATTTTTCGCATGATGTTGATTATATTAAAAAAACCGCACAGCTTAGAATTAAACAAAGCATGTTCAATTCTTGCAATCTATTGCGATCTGTTAAAAATATTAATTCGGTCCCTAAAAATATTTTGAAAACAGTTAAATTTGCTTTATCTTCTCCATCGTACTGGTGTTTTGATTATTGGCATGAGCTTGAGAAAAAAAAGAATGTTTGTTCGACATTTTATGTCTATGCTGATGTCTGTAGAAAGAATTTTAAAACCTGGCTTATTGATCCTTCGTATAATTTGTGTACAAATCTAAAATTACAGTCCAAACTAAAAGAGCTGAAAGACGAAGGGCATGAAATTGGACTGCATGGGAGTTTTAACAGCGCATTATCCTATGATAAACTAAGAGAAGAAAAAGAAATCCTTCAAGATGTTCTCGGGTTTGAAATAACAAGAACCAGACAGCACTGGCTTAATTATATTGAAGCAATAACTCCATACTCGCATGAGAAACTTTTTAGAATTGATTCGACTTTAGGTTGGAATGATATTTGCGGCTTTAGAAGCGGAACAGCTTGCAGATACAGACCTTATGATCACGTAAATAATAGAGTTTTTTCATATGAGATTTTACCTCAGATTATTATGGACTCTAATATATTTGATTATTCAAAAAATCCGGATGTTTTTTCTGATTCGATGCGGATGCTGAAGGACGCAAAAAAAATTACAAAAAAGTTTAACGCCTCCGTTTCTTGGCATCAAAGGGTCTGCAGCAGTGATTATAATTGGCAATACTTTTACGAGGAGATTTTAAATGATTTATAAATACTTACCTTACTTTTTGTTTAAGCCTCTTTTCGGCGACCGGAAGAAATTCGGTCTGACTATTGATGAAAATGATTCTGATTATAAATTATGGCAGAATGAATGTTATTTGAAATTCTATGCTGACAATCAAAAAGGAACAATCGGAAAATATGTGAATAATATGGGTTTTAAAATAATGACTCATGTAGATCTTTCTGATAAAATCGTTTTGGAGGTCGGACCTGGCTCAATTGATCATCTGGATTTTAATAAAAGCAAACCTGAAAAGTATGTTCTTGCTGATATAAAGCAGGATTTCTTATCAATATCTGAAAAAAGACTTATTTCTTATGGAATTGAGAATATTGAGAAGATTAAGGTGATGGGAATAGATATTCCGCTGGAAGATAATTCCGTTGATGTAATTATTACTTTTCATCAGTTAGAGCATGTATTTGAGCTTGAGAAATATCTGTTGGAGTTAAAAAGAGTTTTGAAAAATGGAGGCATTCTCATCGGAGCTGTGCCGACAGAAGGGGGTTTTGCGTGGGGGTTCGGAAGATTTTTAACTTCAAGAAGGTATGTGAAAAAAACAATGAATTTTAATTACGATAAGATTATTTGCTGGGAGCATCCTAATTTTATCAATAAGATAGATAAATTGATAAAAAGCAATTTTAAAGTGAACCGCAGTATCAAGCGGCCATTCAGGTTTCTTCCTTTTGATTTTAATCTTTCGTGGTCATTTATATGCATAAACGAGAAATGAACATATATAAGACTGTACTAAAAAATAACCTTAAAAAATTGCTGTCATTATATAATGCAGACAGGAATAGTGCAACATTCGGATACGGTGATAGGGATTATTGGGGATGGAAGATTAAAGATTTTAATAATGCAACATTGCAAGGCGGAGTTCATTCGCTTTCTATAGCACTAAAGCTTGGTTTGTTCAGCCGCGAAGAAAAGTTGTATGTTTTGAATACTATTGATGCTGCAATTATGGCCGTGAATAGTATTCGAGATAAAAACGGATCTGTAGTTGAAGCCTATCCTCATGAAAATTCATTTTGCGTTACAGCGTTAGTTGCTTTTGATATACTCTCCTGCATAATGAATATTGATTCACTTGTTTCAAACAATGAGAAGAGTAAATATTTAGATACGGTAAAGCCTTTAATTGATTTTATAAACAAGTATGATGAGAACCATGCTGTAATATCCAACCATTTAGCTACCGGAGCCGCGGCTATTGCCTTATGGAACGAGGTTTCTGGTGATAAAAATGAAAGATATGAAGAGCTTCTGGAAATTATATATGCCAATCAGTCAGATGAAGGCTGGTATCGCGAATATGAGGGAGCAGATCCTGGTTATCAGACTCTCTGCACATATTACTTAAGCGCGATATACAATATAACCGGAGAGTCAAGATTATATGATTCACTGAAAAAATCTGCGGTTTTTCTTGAAAAGTTTATACATCCTGACGGTACGATAGGTGGGTTGTACGGTTCAAGAAATACAGAAGTCTGTTATCCCGGAGGTATTGTTGCTTTATCCTCTAAAATTGAAGAATTTGCGCTTCTTGCAAAATATCTAGAACCTGGTTCGCAAAGTATTTTTCCCGAAAACATTGATATGGGAAATTTTGTTCCATTGCTTAATTCATATGCTGTAGCAGCTATAATCTATGAGTCCAATAATCAGCGGATAACGAAGTGCCGGTTGAATCCTTTTTTCTCATTATGTAAGTCGATCAATTTCAAAGATGCTGGATTATTTTTGCTTTCTACAAGAAACTATTTTGCAATAGTAAATTATAAAAAGGGCGGTGTTATTAAGGTTTTTAATAAGAGCACGGGATTACTAGAGATAGAAGATGGCGGATTATTCGGTATTCTCGAAAATGGAAAGAAATTTTCGACACAGATTTATAATTATTCGGTCGATTTTTCAAACAATACTATTGAATCGGATTTCTATTTGTTGAACGAATCCTATCCTAATTCTGTTACAACAATCATATTGAGAATTCTTTCCATAACTTTATTCAAATCAGTGTTTCTTGGTGATCTCTTTAAGAAAGCAATTGTAAAGATGATGATGACCGGCAAAACTCAAATTGACGGAAAAGCTAAGAGAAATTTTAAGTTTCTTCAGGATAAAATTATTGTTGTCGAAAAAATCGTTAAACCAAAAAAATGCGTTATGATAAAAAGAATGGGAAAATCCAAATCGATACATATGGCTTCCAGCGGTTATTTTCATAAACAGGATTATCATAATAAGACATCCCGTTTGATAGAGTTCATTAATGATTAAACTCAAGCCGAGATTAAAGCCTAATTATTCTTTGAGCGATTGGCGTGCAGCTTTCGGATTCTTTCGTTCGGATTCTGTGGCTGATTTCGAACGAAATTTCGCTCAAAAATTTGAAAACAGATATGGTGTGATGTTTCAGCATGGAAGAACCGGACTATATGCTCTCTTGAAAGTATGGGGTCTGAAAAATGACGAGGTTGTATGTCCTGCTTATACATGCGTTGTTGTTCCTACTGCTGTTGTTCTAAGCGGAAATATTCCTGTTTTTGTTGATTGTGGAAAAGGTAGTTTCAACATGGATACTTCTTTATTGGAGAAGGCTATAACAAAGAAAACGAGAGCTGTTATTGTTACGCATCTTTTCGGATACCCCATGGATACCTTGAAGATAAATAAAATAGTAAAGGAATCGGAAAAAAAATATGGTCATAAGATATATGTCATTCAGGATGTCGCGCACAGCTTCGGCGCGAAGTGGAAAGGGCGTTATGTAACAACTTTTGGAGATGCTTCCATTTTCGGTTTAAATATCAGCAAAATGATCAATTCCATTTTCGGCGGAATGGTTTTAACGGATGATGAAGATACGCGGAACAAGCTTTTAATTTGGAGACACTCTAATACTGTCAAAAAAGGATTCTTTAAAGAAATTAAACGTCTGGTGTATTTTATTTCTGTGAATATCGCTTTTAATTCGTATGTTTACGGGTTTGTTAATTTTCTTGAGAGAAAAGGATTTCTTGACCGGTTTGTTAAATATTATGAAGAAGGCAAACTCTCTTTCCCTGATGATTGGAATTGTTTTCCGTCAAAAATAGAGGCTCGAGTAGGGCTTAATCAATTAAAGAAGTATGACATGATTGTGTCGGGAAGAGTCGGGAACGCCCTTAAATGGAAAGAAAAACTGCATGGTAAAGATGTCATATTCTTAAAAGATTATGAAGGATGTACTTTTAGTCACTGCACGGGTCTTTCGGTGAATAGAGAAGAATTACTTGAGAAATACAGGCAGATGGGATTTCAACTCGGCATTATTGTTGAATATTCAGTTCCCTACATGAAGGCTTTTTCAAAATATGCCAGAGGAGAATATCCGGTAAGTCTTGATTATAGTAAGAAGTCTGTAAATTTCCCGAATTGGGTTTGATATTATAATGACATTATTAAATAAGGATGAGATATCTTACTGTGCTTACCTGCATATGCGTGTAATGCAGGGGGATTTTTTGCCAATGTTCGGCAAATTTATATTGAGAATATTTTATAGTTATATTTCAAGTTCTCCAAAAGAAAAAATGTTTGTTAAAAGGATAGATGGCACAATTACTTCTATTTGTATTATATCTTTTGATCCCAATTCACTAATGAATAGGATTATTAGGCAATATTATTTTTCATTAACTTTGGCCATAATAATTCATTTAATTATAAAGCCTAGTCTGTTATTGCTGATTATTTCTATAGTATTTCATAAAAAAAAATTTTCCAGTGATTTTCCTGAAATATCATATATATTTACTGACCCCAAATATTCTAATAATGGATTTGGAAGTAGTTTAATCAAAAGTATTTCTGACGATTTAAAGGAAAGTAAATATAATGAACTGTATGTAAAAACTATAAACAATGATAAAAATAAAGCGATTTCTTTTTATAAGAAGAATGGATTCGAAATATGCAGATACTTTTGTGAGTATAATCGGAACTATATTTACATGAAAAAAATATTGATATAGATTTTATCTAAAAGACTCGGAGAAAAATGATTAAGAATAAAATTAAGCATTGTGCAAAGATTGTAATTTCATTAGGGCTGTCTATTTTGTTAATGGTATTTTTGATAAGAAAATATGATATACCCAATATTGGAGAACTTTTTGAAGATATAAGTCTTTGTAAGTATATTTTTGGTTTTATTTCGGCATTGATGGTTTATTTGTTTTCTGGACTTAGATGGAAGTATCTTTTTCCTAGTTATTCCTATCTCCATTCTGTCAATGGTGTTGTTGTTGCCGTCGCGGCTAATACAATAATACCAGCGCGCGGTGGTGAATTGTTTAGATCATTCATCATGAAAAGAGTAACCGGAATTACCGTAACAAAAGGCATTGGTAATATAATAATAGAACGATCAATGGATTTTTTCGTTTTATTCATATTCTTAATTGTTTCGTTAAGTATATTGGGAAATAAACTTAGAAGCGATATTGTCGATTCTAAAACAATAATTATAGTAATTTGTTTTCTTTCTGTTGCTCTTATTTTAATCATCTTTTTTAAAAACAGATTGTTTAGATTTGTGGAGAAATTTGCCGACAGAATGATTGTTTTCGGAGGAATCAGAAAATATGCGGCAACAAAAATGCTGGATCTTGTTGACGGATTCAGAAGAATAAAAGTGTCAGAATATCTGATAGGATTGATCATTACTATATCCATTACATGTTTTTCTGTTTTGAGCATGTATTTTTATATTTCAGGGTGCGGAGCCGAACTATCAATAAAAGATGCTTTTTGCATTTATCCCCTTATTGCACTTTCAATTTCACTTCCGGTTTCTGTAGGCTACGTCGGAGTTTATCATGCTTCAATGATCGGGGCGCTCTCTATTATCGGTGTCAATAACCCTCAAATTGTCGGAATAGTTATTCTTGTTCATATGTTTACGGTTATTCCGCCCGTGTTTTACGGATCGTTGGTGTCTTTTTATTATTACATGAAGAAGAGAGAGGTTAGGTTTGAAAATAATATTTGAAAATTTTATTCAAACAATAATTGCAGATCATAAAGGAAGAATTTTCAGGGCATTTTTATTCTATGGAATTATATTGTTTGTTGTTTTAGTCTCTTATTATTATGTATCCAAGAATATTGACTTGAAGCTTGCATTCGACGGCTTCGGTCCTCATGATTACGTGTCTCAGAAAATGAATCCTGAGAATTATATAAAAAACACTCCGAACTTTATAGGCACTTATGATAATTCTCTTGTAACATATTCTTATTATTTTTTAAAAAAATATTTAAACGTTGATGTTTCTCTGTCTGTTCAGCTTATAATGCTGTTGCAGTCGTTTCTTTTTGCAGGGGCGTGTGTTTTTCTTATCAATACTCTATTTAATAGCAGACTTTTAAGTATTTTTTCTCTCTTAATAATTATGCTGTCAGGCGCTGCCGGGCTTGATTTAGCCCGTTTCGGTTATGGTTATGCCTCTTTTTTGACATTTCCTTTGTATTATAGTTCAGCAATTGCCTTGGGCTTGTTTGCTATTTCCTTATATCTTTTAGAAAAGAACTTTTTATGTTTCGTATGTCTGTCTTTGGCGATGCTTGTTCATCAGAACATCTCACTTTTCTTTTTTGCTTTTATAATGATGTATATTTTCTGTGATATTAATATTTTAAAAAACAAATGGTTTTTGTCCGGAGTAGGATTATATTCTGCAGTATTGATTTTTCATACTTATCAAACAGTAGTAAAATATAATGTCAGTATTGATGGAATGCCTTTTGAGAAATGGCACGAGCTGACGAGAATATTCTGCATGCACTGGTATCCGTTTGTCTGGAATGCGTTTTCAGAAACTAGTTTTAAGTATTTCTTGCCTTCTTTAATTATTTTATTTTCTTTTTTTATTTCATTGAATGCTGTAAATCTGTCTCTTTTGAAGAATAAAAAAATAATTATGGGAATGCTCGCCTGTTTTCTTATGAGTGTTGCTGGCGTGATAGTTTCTGAATATGTTCCATCGGCAACCTTAATTAAAATATCAATTCATAGAGCATCAGGGATAGCGACTTTTATAGCGGTTGTTTTTATTTTACATTATTTGTTCAGAAAAATAAAAGATGGTGGTATTGTTGAGAAAATTCTTGCGGTAATCTGTACTGTTTCGATGTTTGTTTCTTCTCCCGGAATATCTGTTCTCCCGATTATTTGTCTTTCTATTGTCGATTTAAAATGTGGTAAATTTGGGCCGATTGTTTTGGGTAATTATAGATTGAAAAAAATATTTATGGCAGTTGTCTATATTTTATTAATCGCATTGACGTGTATTTCTCTGATGAACATCGCTAATTTAGATTTTCTTTCAGCGGTTTCAAAAAGTTCTCTTTCATTTCTTAAGTATTTTAACCCTTCTGCTAAAATTGACTATCTTATAAAAGGTGGAAGTTTAATTGATTCAAAAGTACTTTATGTGCTGTTGGCTGTTGGGGTATCTATGATAGTTAGTTATAAGATTAAAATAACCGACGGGCGAAAGTATATTTTATTTATGATTCCGATTATTATGTTTTGCTTTATTAAATCGTATTCAATTAATTATTATAAATGGCATAATTCTGAATATTCTCAATCAAAAGATTTTTATGATGCGCAGATATGGTCAAAAAATAACACCGGTAATGAATCTCTGTTCATGATCGACCCGTCTCATTGCTACGGTTGGCGCGATTTTTCTCAAAGAAGCAGTCTTGGAAACATCAGGGAGTGGCTTTGGTTTCCAATTGCATACGTTTTTGATTCTAAGGCTTTTGAGAATGGTTCAATGTTGTCGAGTGATTTCGGAGTAGATATCGAAAAATATTTGAAAAGTAATCAGAAAAAAGATGCTAAAATGTATACAGAAATCAGAAATATTGTCGGAAAAGAGTTTTATAAATTTTCGGAAGAGAGCTTGAAGCAATTATGTTTAAAGTACAGTGCGGATTATATTGTAATGGAAAATAAGAAAATTACAAATGACTATCGATTTATAATAGTGTATCAAAATAATACTTATAGAATTTATAAAACTGTAAATTAAATCATTTTGAAATAATCGCAGATGTTGTTTTTTAAATCTTATTTGACAATTGTCTGCATTTTGACGATTTTGGTTGATTTAAACGCAGGTAGACTTTTGGCCGCCTGTTTAATACAATTTAGGAATATTTGATTTATGAAATACAAAATAGCGCTAGTCGGATGCGGAAGAATCAGTTTCAAGCATATAGAAGCATATACCAATAACACGGACAAGCTCATTATGACTGCGGCATGCGATCCGGTAATAGAAAGAGCTCAGGCAAAGGCGGATGAGTATAAAAAGTCCGTAGGGACTGCCGATGTTGCTGTTTTTGCCGATTACAAAGAAATGCTTAAAACTGCCAAGCCCGACATCGTTACAATAGCAACAGAATCGGGCAAACACCGCGCCATAGCAATCGACTGCCTTAACGCGGGTTGTCATGTAATTTGCGAAAAGCCCATGGCTCTATCGACTAAAGACGCGTCTGATATGATTGAAGCGGCAAAGAAGAACGGCAAAAAGCTTGCTGTATGCTTTCAGAACCGCTTTAACGCGCCTGTCCGCAAAATGCGCGATGCTTACGAAAAAGGCAGATTCGGTCGTGTTCTTCACGGCATGATTCAGATCAGATGGAACAGAAACGAGAGTTATTACAGCGAAGCTCCATGGCGCGGAACATGGGAAGAAGACGGCGGTACGCTGATGAATCAGTGCACGCACGGAATCGATCTTCTTCAGTGGATGATGGGCGAAGACGCGGTACGTGTTCAGGCCCAGACCCGCCGTTTCATCAGACCTATCGAAGCAGAAGATTTCGGATGCGCGATTATCGAATTCGCGTCCGGTGCTGTCGGCATTGTTGAAGGTTCCGCCGTTATATATCCGAAAAATTTAAATGAAACTCTGAGCGTTTTCGGAGAAAAAGGCTCTGCCGTAATCGGCGGTGTTGCCGTCAATAAAATGGAAACCTGGCGTTTTTCCGACTCGGCAACCGTTGGCGATACGGAAGAAGCGGTTCTTGACGGAAAAGAAAAAGATCCGCCTACGGTTTACGGTTTCGGTCATACGGCGCTTTTTGCCGATGTGATTGATTCAATAGAAAAAAACCGCGAGCCGCTTACATCAGGCGAAAACAGCCGCAAGGCGCTTGATATTATTCTCGCCATATATGAATCTCAGAAAACCGGAAAACCTGTAGATCTCCCTTCGAAATTTTCTACACTCGACATGAAAGGGGTTTTTGACAAATGAAAGTTCCTTTTTATACATCGGTAAGAGAATATACAGCTAGAAAAAACGAATTTGATTCTGCCGTTGCTGAAGTGATGGCAAAGGGAGATTTTATTTTAGGCGGGGCTGTTGCCGAACTCGAAAAAGAAATTTCCGCATACAGCAATTCCGCATATTCCGTAGGAGTTGCGAACGGAAGTGACGCTCTTGTTTTGGCTTCTGATATCTGCGGATTTAAAGACGGTGCGGAAGTACTTACCCCCGTATTTACTTTTTTCGCCTCGGCATCCTGCATAGCGCGTCTCGGCGGAAAGCCTGTTTTCTGCGATGTCGAAGAAGATACTTACTGCATGGATATGAATGACGCGGCATCGCGCCTTAGTCCGAAAACAAAAGGCATAATTCCGGTTCATCTTTTTACACAGATGGCGGATATGACATCTTGTATGAAAATCGCCGAAGATAATAAGCTTGCGGTAGTTGAAGACGCGGCAGAAGCTTTCGGCATGAAGCAGAATTTTAAAGGAACAGAAAAATCAGCCGGTACTATCGGCGATTTCGGGGTGTATTCTTTTTTTCCGACTAAGACTCTCGGCGGTTACGGCGACGGAGGATTGGTTACAATAAACAGCGAAGAAAACTATAAGAAGGTTAAGAGCCTCAGGGTTCACGGTTCTTCCGTAAAATATCATCATGACTATGTGGGATACAATTCGAGGCTTGATACAATTCAGGCGGCAATACTCAGAGTGAAGCTTCAGAAAATCGACGAAGGAATTGCTTTGAGAAAAGAACGCGCCGATCAATATTACTCTCTTCTTGAAGGAATTTCCGAAGTTAAGCTTCCTGTAATAAAAAATAATAATATTCCTGTGTTTTATGTATTCAGCATTCAGGCCGAAAGGCGCGATGAGCTGAATTCATTTCTTCAGGCAAACGGAATCGGAACCTCTGTTTATTATCCAGTGCCTCTTCATATGCAGAAATGCTTTGAATATCTGGGTCATAAAAAAGGCGATTTTCCGGTTGCTGAAAAGCTCTGTTCGAAAGCGCTTGCTCTTCCGATTTTTCCTGAACTAGGTGAAGATGAAGTTTCTTATGTCTGTGAAAAAATACGGGAGTTCTATAAAAAATAATGTCATATTTTAAGCACGAATCGAGTTATGTGGATGACGGAGCCGAAGTCGGCGAAGGAACAAAGATATGGCATTTTTCTCATGTAATGAAAAGCGCTAAAATCGGGCTCAACTGTTCGCTTGGTCAGAATGTAAATGTCGGTTCGCGTGCGGTTATCGGCAACGGCGTCAAAATTCAGAATAATGTCTCTGTATATGATGATGTTATAATCGAAGATGATGTCTTTTGCGGTCCATCCTGTGTTTTTACAAATGTAATAAACCCTAGAGCCTTTGTTGAAAGAAAGACAGAATACAAAAAAACCGTAGTCGGCAAGGGCGCTTCAATAGGCGCGAACGCGACGATAGTCTGCGGCGTCACAATCGGAGAATACGCGCTAATAGGTGCAGGCTCAGTCGTGACCCGCGATGTGCCTCCTTATGCTCTAGTTTACGGCACCCCGGCCCGAGTGCACGGCTTTGTGTGCAAATGCGGGTGTATTCTCGATGGCGAAGGCAAATGTCCGGAATGCGGCAATAAGGCATAAGGTTATGAGGGATTATGTAGAATTAAATAATCTTGACATTGAAGTATACCGAAAATCCCATGAACGCGTAATAAAAACTAATAATGCAATAAAGGTTTTGGCTGATAATGATTCATTTTAGCACCGTATCAAAAGTAATCAAAATGCTGCCGAAAAGGCAGAGAATTAAGTTTATCTCTGTTTTATTTTTCGGTGTCATTGCCGCATTGATTGAGGTTGTAGGTGTAGGTTCAGTTGCGCCGTTTTTAGCTGTTGCATCATACCCCGAAACTATACATAAGAATTATTTACTTTCAAAAGCCTATAATCTCTTTAGTTTCAGCTCAGATAAAAATTTTGTAATATTTCTGGGTTTAGCGGTTTTAGTTTTTATTGTCACTACGAATTCATTTAAAGCATTTAACCGAATGGTAACAATAAGATTTACCAGCAGATGCCGTCATATACTTGCGACTCAGCTTATGGACGGATATCTTAGACAGAAATATGTCTTTTTTCTTCACAGAGGAACGCACGAATTTGTTAAGAATATTAATGGGGAAATACAGAATGTATTTTCTACGGTTTTTCAGCCGTTTATTGAATTTACTGCAAGCCTTGTTCAGATATGTTTTTTTTCTATATTTCTCATCTATATGAATCCATTTGTCAGTTTGCTGGTATTTTCAGGTGTATTTTTTGTTTACCTTCTAATGTATGTGTTTTTAAGAAACAAGCTTAAAGCGCTCGGTTTAGAGAGATATAATCTCAATCAGGATAGAAGCAGAATATTGAGTGAGGCTTTTTGGGGAATCAAGGAGATGAAGCTTGCCGGTAAAGAGCACTTCTTTTCATCTGAATATGCTCAACCTTCATCAAAGATGACATCTGTTGAATCAAAAGCCGAAGTTCTCAGTGAAGTCCCGAAATACGCTCTTGAAACGATTGCTTCTGCAGTTATTCTTCTCTATGTAATGTTTGTAGTTGTGACAGTCGGAGATTTGCTGAGTGTGTCTGTTACTGCAGGTGTGTTTGTTTATGCAGGTTATCGACTTATTCCGGCGACTCAGACGATGTTTCGAAGCATCACCAAAATGAAGTTCGGTTCAGCGGCTGTTGATAAGATAATTCAGGAATTTGATACAGTAAAAGATTCCGAGGCTCTGTCGATTGAACCGGTTAAAGAACGGCTTAAGTTTGAAAAAAGTATCACAGTTGATAATATTTATTATAAATATCCGACCATAGATAAGTATGTAATAAATGATGTGTCCGTAAAAATAAATAAAAACGAAACTGTAGGTTTTATGGGAACTACGGGATCCGGCAAAACAACTTTAATAAATATTATATGCGGTCTGCTTGATCCTGAAAAAGGAGACATTCTTATCGATGGTCATAAATTAAATCATGAGAACGTGCGTTCATGGCAGGCGAACATAGGTTATGTTCCCCAGACCATCTATCTTTCAAACTCAAGTATCGCGCATAATATAGCATTCGGCGTACCTATTGAAGATATAGATATGCAGAGAGTGATAGAATCGGCAAAGATGGCTCAGATTCACGATTTTATTGATTCTCATTATCCCAGGGCCTACGAGTCTTCAGTCGGAGAAAGGGGGGTATGTCTCAGCGGAGGACAGCGTCAGCGAATAGGTATTGCCAGAGCGCTTTATCATGAGCCGGCTGTTTTAATTTTTGACGAGGCAACAAGCGCGCTTGATAACAAGACAGAAGCAGAGCTGATGGCTGCAATTGAGAATATATCTGGAAAACTCACAATAGTAATGATAGCTCACAGGCTTTCGACTCTCAAAAACTGCAACAATATATATCACTTGGAGGGTGGCCGAATAACCGAAGAAGGAAGATACAAGGATCTCGTAGAAAAGAAAATGGTCTGATGATTGATTTTAGATGTTAGATGTTTAAGGAATTATTCCCGATGAAAAAAATATTGATAATTTCCGACTCGCCGCTTGAAAGCGATCCGAGAGTATATAAACAGATAAAATATCTTAAAGAGAAAGGTTATTATATTTTTACTGCAGGGAAATCTGCATCGAATATTGAACAAAAATTCATTGATTTGAATGTCAAATTAGTGGATGTGTTGAAATTTTCTGATTTTTTAGTAAAACCTTCATTGAAATCTTTGTTATCTCTTTTTTGTAAGAATATTAGCCGTGATTTCATCAGACGACTTCTGCTTTTGTTGAAATTATATGAAAGATATTATTGGAATTCATTTTTTGTCAGAAATTCCCTTGCTGCTTTCGCAAACTGTAAGGAATCATTTGATCTTATAATTGCGAATGATATACCTGTTCTGCCGCTTGCGTTAAAACTATCAGAAAATAGTAAAGCGAAAGTTTATATCGACGCTCATGAATATGAACCTCTTCACTTTAATAATTTTGAGTTTAATTTATTTTATAAAAACTACTGGCATTATATCTGCAAGAAGTATCTTCCGTATGCGGATTGTATGACTACTGTGTGTGACGGAATAGCTGAAACTTATTCTTCGAACTTCAATGTTAAATGTGATGTGATGATGAATCTGCCTTTCTATTGTGAAATAAAACCCATGAAATGTGCAAAAGATAGAGTAAGAATGATTCATCATGGCGGAGCATCAGAAGGAAGATTTCAGGAAAACATGATTGAATTGATGAATTATTTGGATGACAGGTTTGAGCTTGATTTTATGTTCATAAATAATAATTCCGAATATGCGGAAAAGTTAAAATCATTAGCCTCAAAAAATAATAAAATACGTTTTCTGCCACCGGTTAAGATGCCGGAGATACCTGAGTTTATAAGTAAATATGATATAGGGCTTTATCTGCTTGTTCCGAATACATTTAATCAAAAGATGGCTTTGCCTAATAAGATATTCGAATTTATTCAAGGCAGGCTTGCTGTCGCTATATGGCCGTCGCAGGAGATGGTAAAAATAGTTGATAAGTATAAGATAGGTGTATATTCGCAAAATTTCGATGTAAAAGAGATGGCAGATGTGCTCAATAATTTAACAAAAAAAGATATCAATATAATGAAGAAAAATTCGGATATTGCTGCAAAGGAACTGAATTCCGAAC
>JAEWVM010000017.1 GCA_023396615.1 Spirochaetota bacterium
TTAAACATGCTATTAATTCTCCGAACGTATTGATTTTATTGGTGTTTTGCAATTCCAACATAATCAACGCATTTGAGAATTAATAGCATTTTTCTTGTTTTCTTATGATTCTATGGGACAGCAGTGTGATTTTATATAGTAAGATCTAAATTTTTAGAATATATTCTAATTTTATATTATTTATATACAAAAAAGGGGCCAAGCATAATACAGTTCATTATCTTATTCTTTATGAATTGCACTTTTATAACACAATAATTTCCTTGCAAAAAGATATAAAAAGGCAATCATGTCCGCTTATCAGGAAGCATTATGCCGAATGAAAACCGAATGGAGGAATTTATGAGCATCTTTAAAAAATCGTCAAAACTTGAAAATGTCTGCTATGACATACGAGGAAAAATTGTCGATGAAGCCGCACGTCTTGAAGAAGAAGGACATCAGATTCTCAAACTCAACACCGGGAATCCTGCCCCTTTCGGTTTAAAAGCCCCTGATGAGATTTTAAAAGATATGATTCTTAATCTGCCTAATACTCAAGGCTATAGTGATTCAAAAGGGTTATTCAGTGCCCGGAAAGCCGTCATGCAGTACTATCAGCAGAAAGGAATTAAAGACGTTGATATCAACGACATATACCTTGGAAACGGCGCAAGCGAGCTTATTCAGATGTCGATGAACGGACTTTTGAACAGCGGAGATGAGATATTAATTCCGGCTCCGGACTATCCGCTCTGGACTGCTTCAGTAAATCTTTCAGGCGGACACGCAGTTCATTATCTCTGTGATGAAGAATCCGGATGGCTTCCCGATATCGAAGATATAAAAAACAAAATTACACCTAATACAAAAGGGATTGTTGTAATAAATCCTAACAATCCTACAGGAGCTGTATATCCAAGAGAAATACTACGAGCTATTGTACAAATAGCAGAAGAGCACAAACTTATAATTTTTTCTGACGAAATATACGAAAAGATTATTTACGACGATCTTTCTCATATTCATTTGGCTTCGATGACAGAAGAAGTTCCGGTCATTACTTTTGGAGGTCTTTCTAAGGCATACAGAATCGCAGGGTTCAGAGTCGGATGGATGATGATCTGCGGTAATAAAAACATGATAACTGACTATATCGAAGGCTTGAACATACTAGCAGGAATGCGACTTTGCAGCAATGTTCCCGGTCAATCAATCATTCAAACCGCTCTCGGCGGATATCAAAGCATCAACGAATACCTTGTTCCAAAAGGTAGACTTTACGAGCAGAGAGAATATTCGTATAAAATGGTTAACTCAATTCCAGGTCTTTCGTGCACAAAAGCGCAGGGTGCTTTCTATTCTTTTGTTAAACTCGACACAGACAAATTCAATCTGAAAGACGATAGACGCTTTGTTTATGATCTGTTGGTAGCAACCAAAATACTTGTCGTTCAGGGAACAGGCTTCAACTGGCCGAAACCGGATCACTTCCGACTGGTGTTTCTTCCGAATCTTTCGGATCTTGAAACTGCATTTGAGAAAATGGAAGATTTTCTTAAACATTACAGGCAGGATTGATGAATTCAAAAATTATTGCGGGTATATGGTATTCTCTTCTCTCCAGTTTTTTCTTCGCTGTATGCGCCGTGTTTGTAAAACTTGCGGGGGAATACTGTAACGCATACTTCGTGTCCGCATTACGTTTTATTATAGGAATTATCTTAACCATCATAACGGTTAAGATAATTCATGCATCGTTCGCAATTAGTGATAAATTCTCATGGATTATGCGCGGCATTACCGGAAGTGCCTCAATGATAACTTATTATATTGCAATACAATATTCCGGAAGCGGAAAAGCGACACTTCTGTCAAACATCTATCCGGCATTCACTGCTCTTTTCGGTCCCATATTTTTTCACGAAAAAAACCGCAAAACCGATTGGCTTGCAATGCCTTTTTGCATAGCCGGAGCATTCGCCGTTTTCGGCGGAAAGGGAGAGGAAAGCCTTATCGGAGACGCGCTAGCTATAACGAGTTCAATATTTGCAGGTTTCTCTGTACACTTTATAAGACGTTCAGCTCAAAAAGAAAATCCTGTAGTCATTTATCTTTCTGCATGCGTATTCGGCCTTATTGCCGCACCGCTTGCATTCAGCGGAAAAACGATAATCAACATGCAGTCAATTATATTCATTATCATCGTAGGAATAACAGCTTTTGCCGGCCAGATTTTTCTCAATTACTGCTACAAAAATATTTCAGCAGTCAAAGGCTCACTGCTGTCATTTATCAAAATCCCAATGACGCTTGCACTAAGCTGGTTTATCGGTGAAAAATTCGGAATGAAATTTATGATAGGTACTCTATTGATTTTTGCAGGGATTTTCATAGCCGGAATACCGAAAATTAGACAAATGAAAGAAGATAAAATCGGCTAAACTATTCCATACTGCTTCAGTTTGCGATAAATACTGGCACGGCTGATACCCAGCATAACAGCGGTTTTATCAGGATTTTTATCAAGTTTATTATACGCATTTATAATGGCTTTTTTTTCCAATTCCGCCAATGGAATGATATCAGCTTCTACATGCTTGGTCTCTATTTTTTTAACATTGCTTCCAAGCGTGAAACCTTCAATCTGCGAATCTGCAGCCTGAACAGCTTCACGCCGAATGACGTTTTTGAGTTCTCTTATATTTCCCGGCCAATCATATTCAACAAGCTGATTCATCGCGGAATCGGCTATATAAATGTAATCCAGCTCATAGAATCTGCAAAATTCTTTCACAAAATGATTTGCAAGTAAAGGGATGTCATCCTTTCTCTCGCGCAAAGCCGGAAGCTCGATCGGATACTCTTCAAGACGGTAAAGAAGATCGTTTCGAAATCTTCTTTCCGCGATTTCGGATCTTAAATTTTTATTTGTCGCAGAAATAACTCTTACATCAATTGTCTTTTCATCCTTATCTCCGACTGAACGTATTTTTCCGGTTTCAAGCGCACGGAGAAGATAAACCTGAACATCAAGACGCATATCGCCTATCTCATCAAGAAAAAGTATACCTTGATTCGCCTGTTCAAAGTATCCCTGATGATCAGAAATTGCGCCGGTGAACGATCCTTTTTTATGACCGAACAAAAGTGATTCCGCAAGTTCAGAAGTTATTCCGCCGGTATTAACCGAAACAAATTTGTGATTTTTTCTTCGGCTGTTTTCATAAATAGCCCGAGCTATAAGCTCTTTTCCTGTTCCGCTTTCTCCGTAAATAATTACATTCACATCACGTTCAGCGACCTTATCTATTCTATCGAGTAAAACACGAATAGATTCACTTTCGCCGACAATATCCGGATATAATTTTTCACGCTTGATTTTTTTCTTCATATCTCCGAGATGCGAAGACAAATCTTGAAGATACAAAAGATTTGAAACTATCTTGCCGACAGAAGCATCGTTGACAGGGCGAACTAAATAATCGAAGGCGCCTTTTCTTAAAGCATCAATTCCAAGTTTTTCGTTTTGACGGTCGATAATAGGTATAATTTTGGCATGAGAAGCTTTAGACGAATAAATAACTATTTCTTCTATTAGATTATCAGAATTCAGGAGAAAAATCGAATCAATATTCCCTGAAGAAATTTCTCTCAATGCTTCTTCAAGGGTTTGAGACTTGACAAAAGGAATAGAAGCTTTTGTAAGCTTCTCTGAAAGAATCAACTCCGTCGGGGAATCATTTCCGACAAATAAAGCTTTTTGGTTTTCTGAATTATCAGAAGAATTCATACCAGCCCGCTAATTATATTTCTTCTTCTTCTTTTTTGGTCACAAGGAGATCATCAGGAACCTCATCAATAGGATCTCCTATTTGCACCGCAACACGGTTTCCGACAAGACCCGGGCGGCATTTAAACTTTTTTCTTCCTTCAACTTTAAGAGTCATATCGGAATCAACTTTGGTATTCGAAAGATTAATTACATCTCCAACCTGAAGGTGAAGAACATCATCAAGAAGCACCTGAGTTTCACCGATTTCAGCAACGACATTAAGAGTAACACCTTCAAGCCGATTCTGAATAATCGCCATGTTTTCATCAGTAGCACCTTTTCTAATGCTCGAAAACCAATACTGTGCAGAAAGTTTTGAAATAACAGGCTCGATAGTTATGTACGGCAGACAGAGATTTGTCATTCCCTCAACATCACCGACTTTAGTTTCGAGTGTAATCAAAACCACCATTTCATTTGGAGGTACAATCTGTGCAAACTGCGGATTAGTCTCGATATTACTTAGGCGAGGTCTGAGATCTATTACATTCGCCCAGGATTCGCGGAGGTTCCCCAAAATGCGGACGACAATGCCCTCCATTACACTCATCTCAATATCTGTAAGTTCTCGGCTGATTTTTGAAGGCTCGCCAGCCCCCCCGAAAAGCTTATCAATTATTGTAAATGTGATTCCTGGATCAATTTCAAGAACAGCGGAACCTTTGAGCGGGTCCATATTAATAACAGCAAGAGTAGTCGGGTTAGGAATTGAACGGACAAACTCTTCATATGTAAGCTGATCAACCGATGCAACGTGAACACTTACAAGAGCACGAAGCTGAGCAGAAAGAGCTGTTGTTGTCAGACGCGCAAATGTTTCATGCATCATTTGAAGCGTACGGATCTGGTCTTTTGAAAATTTATCCGGACGGCGGAAATCGTATATTTTTACTTTGCGCTGTTCTTTCTGCGCGGAATATTCCTGAGGTTCAACCTCGCCGGTTGATATCGCATTAAGCAGAGCATCTATTTCATCTTGCGATAATATCTCTGTCATCGTTTTTTGTCCTTTTTTATAGTTGCATCAGATGATGATATTTTCCACATAGCGCCGTTTCTTTCAAGCGAAAATCTATACTCATACGCAAAAGGCATTATAGACCCATGGCGGCGGATATTTACGGTTACAATCGCAGAGTTTCCTTCATCAATTATTTTTTCATTTATAATCTCATAATCAAGAACATAATCTCTTCGCGGACTGCTGAGATATGAAATAAAATCTTTCATTACGCTTCTTCTTGAGAGATCATCAGCCCCATTATAAGCTTGCGCATAATCCGGATAAACATTAATATACTTTTCCAGATCAAGATACTTTATCATATTATTCCATCTTTTATCTTTTTCCGCTTTTATAAAAAGAGCTACAATTTCAGAAGGCTCAATTTCCGTTTTCTGATTGATTTCAGCAGGAAGATCAAATCTTTCAATATATTTGTTGAAATTCGCTATAAGAGTATTCTCACTTCTGACGACTGAAGCAATTTTAGCGTCAGGCAGAAAAAATGCTCTTATCTTGTATTTTTTACCTGGAACAAGATTATAGTAATCGTTAAGATTTATTTTGCGGTGAAATTTTTCTTCAGGCGCAAGTTCAATCTCACGCGGAACAAGAGGCATGCAAACCTGATCAACGGTTTTCCCGGCTAAGCGATATTTAACTTTTACAGTTTCTTCTCTGCCGTCCATTGTATAGACAACGGGTTGAAAAGTTGAGTAATCCGCAGGATATACCTTAAAAAAGGCATTTTTCTCGGAAATATTCTGAACGCAAATATTTACATACGCAGCATTCCCTTCTTCAAAACTCAAAGTATCGCTCAGAATGTAAACTTTGAAAGTTTCCGATTCAAAGGAAAAATTGAATGTTGAAACACATAGTATCAGTATTATAATCAGTTTTTTCATGTCATTTCCCGATTAATTATCGGCAGAATCGAGATTTTCATTCATTTATTATATACGAAGGTGTATTTTCGTTGTTATCAAACCTGTTATCTCATCTTCTTTCCTAAAGATATGATATATTAACACATAGTTATCCAGTTTTTCAGCAAATTCCTCAATGGAACACTTTTTAGTGAGAATTCCCACCTTTACAGTACCAAGCAACCGCATAATCCCTTCGTTAAGTATTCTTGAAACCGACATTTTTCCGAATTTCCTAAGATCAAGGCATGCTTCATAAACATCAGCCGAAACGGAATAATGAAGCAAGACCGTTTCTCTGGCTCCTGACTGATACTTCACTGATGAATTAAACCGGATTTTGCTCCTTGCGTATTCTCGTTTAATAATCTCCTTAAATATCAATTCAACAATCTTTGAAAGTTTTTCTTTCTTCACTGCCGCAAAGCAATATAATAATTCAATACACTCTGCATCAATCAGCGCTGTCGTCCTAATGATATTCATCCCTAAACCCTCTTAGAGATAATACGTATTCTATATAACTTTTTTTCGAAAATATCAGCTAAAAAATCTATTTGACCTAATGAAATATCATTATAATCTGCACAGAATGAAAATACTTTTAACAAATGATGACGGAATTGATGCTTTGGGAATTAATTCTCTATTCGAAACACTCTCAATACATCATGAAGTTTACATGATAGCCCCTGATAGACAACGAAGTGCCTGTTCCAACGCTATTACAATTCATGACACGGTTAAACTTAGGAAAACCGATTCTCGAAAGTATTCGCTTTCAGGGTTTCCAGCTGATTGTGTCAATTTCGGTCTTTGTTCAGGAATTTTCCCAGAACCTGATCTTGTAATTTCCGGCATTAATCACGGCCCAAACATGGGGGATGATATATATTTTTCAGGAACTGTCGCTGGCGCGCGCGCAGGCTATATCCATTTCCGTAGCGCCATTGCAGCTTCTTTTGAATCATTTACTGATTTCAGCCTGATCTCAAATGCTTCAGAATTTATCCGGGATTTCGCAGAAGAAAAAATTCAAAACGAAAGTTCAAATTTCTTTTTTAATATCAATTATCCTTCAATTGCCAAAAACGCAATAAAGGGAGTCAAACTCACCCAATTGGGAAAACGTAAATATGTTGACCGGTATGATTTCGTTTTAGAAAATTCTGAATTCAAGGAATACCGCCTAGAAGGAATCGTTGACTCTATCCATAAAGAAGGTTCTGATGTTACAGAATTATCAAAGGGTTATATTTCAATAACGCCTCTTCATCTGGACACGACCGATTATACATATTTTAAAAGGGCACAATGACATCGGCAGAAATTTCAGAAAAAATCAATACACTTATAAATTCTTCATCCGGAAAAATCAGATCCGGTGATATTGACGGAGCTATTGGGGATTTAAAATCTGCAGAATGCCTTGATCCCGAAAATGCAGTTGTGCTCAGAAACATTGCCTCGGTATATGCAAAAGACGGTCTTTTCAGAACAGCAATAGAATATTGCGACAAAATTGAAAAACTCAATTCCGGATACATTGATATCCATCAAATTAAAAAACTTAAGGCTTTTTCTCTTTCAATGATTAACAACTTTGAACCGGCCGAAAAAATAATCAATGAAGTTCTTGCTTCCTTTCCGGCAGATAGTCAGTCCCTAGGCATGCTTGGATATATTTACGATAAAACGAATAAACGCAAGGAAGCTTTAGAATGTTATAAAAAAATCATTTCAAATGACAGATCGAATACTACTGCACTTAACAGCATAGCTTTCCTGATGGCTGAATTAGGTTCCGATCTTAATGCAGCTCTAAGTTTCGCAAAAAAAGCTCTTGAAAACAACAGAGACAATCCTGCATATCTTGATACAATCGGCTATGTTTATTTACGCCGTGGAGAAACCGAAATGGCTAAAAAATATCTCAAAGCCGCTTTTGAAAAATTGCCCGATAATGAAGAAATCAAATCTCACCTGAATGAACTTTTGAAACTTTAAACAATTCCAGTTTGCCGCAGATTTTTAATATACAGACGGAATGAAAAACCGCCTGTATATTAAAAGAATTAAGACTTCCCATTTTCCGGTCTGATTATTTCTTTTATTCCATATGCCATATCAATATATTCTTTTGCGGGTCTGTCCCAGAAATAAACTGATTTTTCTGCATTTTTTCGCGCCTGATAAATTACTTCATCACCCGAGTTTTTAAAAAATGCTGAAGCCCTTTCCATTGCATCATAAAATGCTGTAGGATTAAAATCCGTAAAAAGAAATCCGTTACCCTCAATGCCGTTTCCTGTTTTTCTTACAGGAAACACGGTATCACGCAATCCGCCTGTCGCACGCGCAAGAACTAAAGTTCCGCATACGAATGCCTCAATCTGAGAAATCCCTCCTGGTTCATTCATAGAAGGCATTAGAAATAAATCTGCAGATAGAAGAGGCACGCTTACTTCCTGAAATCCGATTGAAACACTCGCGTTTCTGCTATAGTATTGTCCAAGCATCCAAAGACCATGGGCAATCTCCTCTCCCTTTTCGTCTCCGCTTGAAACTCCGCCTCCGATAATTCCTTGCCATCCCAAAGTTCTGAATATGCCTTCAGACGCATTCAATAAAAGCTGAAATCCCTTCTGTTCGGTTATTCTATGTATCATCACAAACAATGGTTTTTCAAAATCTACATCAAGTCCTCTCTCAAACTGAAGCAGCATTTTATTCATGGCTCTTTCGGCAGTATATCGCTTAATCTCATCAGTAATGGAATAAACATCATTCGGCGAAAGAAGTATTTCGGGATATTTTTTTTCAATTCTGTTCTTTAAGTCTTTATCATTTTTCAGATAATCAATAAATCTAGAGTAGTTTCTTCCAACAAAATCTACTCCGTCAAATTTCTTTTGAATACGCGACTTTAAATCACGCCCGACCGCATTGCTTATTCCTTTAACGTTTGAAAGAATTCTTTCAAGACCGTCACACTGGTATTCTATCTGTTTTGCATATGAAGGACTCACTGTAACGACCTTATCCGCAAAACGGATTCCAGAAGCCATACAGTTTATTCTGTCTGTATGAACAGGGTCCATGAATTCGTGAGCTCTCCAGTCAGGAAGGTTAAATAGACGAAAAACATCAAAACCGCTTTCATATCTGGCATATGCATCAAAGTACTGCCATCCTCCATTATGAATGATATGGAAAAATGTAGTCTTATGAAAATTCGGATTAGAATTATAAACGTGATCGCTTCTAACTATACCGTTAAAAGGCCCGATATAAGCGTCATTTGTAAATGTAAAATACGGTTTTAAACCGAATGTGCAAATAACCTCTGCGCAGGCTCTTGCGAATCCGACTCTATGTGTAATCTTCTCTGAACTTTTAACACCCCAATATAAGCCATCAAAAAGTTCATGATGATCGAGGAGAAAATATTTCACTCCATCCACAACCGCAGAATGTACGCCGACCTCATAATCCGCATCAAGAATCTTAAAGCGTACATTTACTCCGGTATATTTAACACCGTATTTATCAGATGCAGCTTTCATTTTTGCCGCAGATTTTGAATCACCGTTTCTATAATAAGGTGTAATTACATAAACTTCTTCTCCGTTCGATGAGAGTTCGCGAGGCAGCTCGAACACAACATTTGCAAGACCGCCGCTCTTTGAGAACGGATCAGCCTCGGCAGACATGAATACCCATGAACCTTTATTGTTATGGCTTATTATCGCCTTTCCGAGTTCAGAAAGTTTTTTGTCAACGTTTTCGGAAAGCTGAACAAACAGAGAATAAATCTCATTCTTGTCTTTGTAATTATTTATATGCATGTGAAAAAGAATGCGCTTAATACCAAGTTCGAGATAGTGCCTTTCGTTTTCCCAGAATGCCGGTATAAGATTCTCGGAAATATATTTTGAGAGAGTACTATAATCCGAACAGTTTGAAGCAAATTCATTAAACGCAAAATTTGAAGGGAAGACCGAGTTGCGTGAAATTGAACAAAGCCTGTAAAATGAATCTTTGAGAAAATCAATATAACATTCACCGATATTTTCTGTTTTCTCAAAGCGCAGGAATTTTGCTCTCTGCGTATAAGATACCACTATATTGATTCTCGAAGTTTTCAACTCACGTCCAGTGTAGTAATTATAGTGCCCTGTAATCGGAGAATACAGCGGATCAACTACACGGTAAAAAGCTTCATCTTCAATAGGAAGATTCTGATTATCAAACTGAAGCGTTGCACTCTGATTCGAATCGGCAAAATTAAAAGCAGCAACCCAGATATTCTTACCGCTGATTTCGGCCTTTACTGCAGCTGCAACCATGTTGTTATTTGCCCAAATAAGGTGGCCCTTCCCGCGTACGTTGCGGTGAAAAGAGTAAAGCTCCCTGTAATATCTTTCAATGCCCCTGTTTGAATTTGATTCGAACTGATTCCAGTTTACATAAATATTATCAAGATAAACTTTCCAGCCCTCGCCTTCCGCGCCGCCCTCATAGTCCATGATAATATTGCTTAGAAAGCTTATCAGCCCGGCGGCAGCCTTTAAGCCGCGGTCGCCGAAAGTATTCATCGCACGGCGCTCATCATGATTTCCGAGAATACCTACAAGCTCTGTACCCTTGCACAAAACTGAAGGATAGTAATTATCATAGATGTGATATATCTCGCGAACATCACTTTTCCCGTGAATAATATTTTCCGACACCTTGAACAATGTCGAATTATACGGAATAATACCTGAACGCGAAAGAAAGCGTTCATGGCCCCAGAAACATTCCGCTATATTAATAAAAAAGTTTTTCTTTTTGCGTCTGACGGCTCTTTCGACACGGAACATCATATACTGATGAACGGGAATAGCGATGGTATCGCGGCACTGGCTATCGAAATATCCAGTGGTAATAAAATGCTCATCCCATCTGTCATTGACGATAATACGCCCTTCAACCATCTCTTCGGCAGTTCTTCTCTTACCGTACATATAAGGATAGTTGTTTTTCTTCATCATTATCGGAACGGCATGAGCCGAATCGAAACGTATGCCGTCAATGTCATATTCTTCAATGAGTCTGTCAACAGACCCGGCAAGCCACTCCCAGACTTCATAACGTCTGTAATTAAAAAGTTTACCGTCATCCCAGCTTCCGTAACGTCCGTCCGTTGAAGCTCTTGCTACAAGTTGACCATCACCGCCGTAACAGTAGACTACATCTTCTTTTTTAACTTCCTCGCTGTAACGGTTCAAATGAGGAATACAGTCAACAATTATCTTAATTCCAAGCTTATGGGCTTTTTTAATCAGTTCCTTAAATTCTTTGGAACCTCCGAGTGAAGGTTCGATTTCGTGCAGACTCATAGGAGAAAAAGGTGAAGGAGAAGTTGCACCAGCAGCCCAGTCCTGACGGTTTGTTCCCCGCTTGAATACTCCAAGCAGATAAAGTGAAGTTACATAATAACGTTCTTTTAAATCATCAAGATGATCGGCGATATCAGAAAATCTTCCAAGCCGAATTACCTCACCGTTCTCGTTATAAACAAGCCCAGGGTGACCTTTTTCGTCTTTCCAGTAAGTTCCCGTATGCCCGTGAATATCTACAAAAATCTCAAGACAGATTTCTCCGGCAAGATCAGGAATAACATTGATTCTTCCGTTTAATCCTTCGCCTTCAACCCACTCAAAAGAAGATCCGTTTTTAAAAACAACGCAATAATCCCTGTGCCCGTAATTTTCAAACCTGAGTTTTACACTTTTATGCGATTTTGTCTGATGTGCCGAAAGCGGAAAATCCTCATATGAAATTTCACTTTCTACAGGAAACTCGCTGTCGGATAGATTATTATATACTCTCAGAAAATAGTTTTCTATTTTATCCGAAAGATTAAATTCGAGTTCAAATTCTTCACCTGTTTTGGCGTTGTAGAAATTTTCAGCGAGAGGAGCATCATATTCTTTCGGAGAAAAAATACGCTCAAGAGCTATATTCGCACGATTTCTGATTTCGTGAAGATCGTGACCGGAGGCAGATACAAGAAGGCGGACAACTTCATGAAGATTTTTTCTTTCTCCATGCTTTTTATATATTCTTGCAAGACGTATAAGCTCTTCAATGCCTGAAAGATTTTTTTCATAATCAAAATTCATTTCATTCATTTTTTCACGTGCGTCAAGAAGCTCCAGAATATCCCCGCGCGTCTTTTCTGTAAACGGCGGAACTACATTCGAAATTTCTGCGAGTTCGCCGATTTCCCGGTGCTCGGAAAAATCGATAACGCTTTCGACCAGATTATGAAGAAGCAGAGCGACTTCAGGCGGATAAACATCAATATGGGCAAATCCCGTTTCTATGGCACGTTCTTCAACCATCAACAAAGAAACTAGTCCCTTGAATAGGGAATCATCTCCTCGCTTAAGGTACGAATCAACAGCATCAAACGTTTTTAAACCAAGGTACAATGTAGGAATTTCAAGCCAGAAAGGTCCCTGACCGACATGAGTGAAAACCGTCGTTTCACGTGAAATATGATATACAGTAGGTTTTCCGGGAAGTTCTTTTACTATTACAAAACGTCTTCCCGGTAGAGTTTTAAAATCGTACGAAGCTAGAGCGCGGTGAAGAATAGATATTGCGTTTGTAACACGCTCGGTAAGACGGGCATCATTTGAAAGGCGGCTTCTCAAAGAGTAATCATTTTCAGCGAGTTCGTCAAAAGCTCTGTTTTTAATCGAGATAAAACTTGAAGTATAGACTTCATGATTCCCACCGGATTTCAGCGAATCTATTATTGCTGAATCCGCAAAAAAGGGATAAGCGCGTTTTTCATCAAATGCCGCGGTTATTTCCTTTTTTACATATCTCGCTTTAACAAGTTCCTCATCCTGAATTCTGAATCTGCAAAGACCGCAGATTTCTTCACTCTTGTCGGTAAGCTGTGCCACGCCGTCCTCCTTGTTATTCTGAAATCACCTCAACAAGCTGTAGATAAGGAAACTTATTATACATCTCCAACGGTTTAAAAGAATATTCCAACTGCATGTTTTTGTTTATTTTATCAACGAAAAACGGAACCATTTTCCCTGGAACGACAAGAAATACCTGTTCAGTACCCTGACGGTCCGTCATCATAACAACTTTTAAATCGCTGTCTTTAGATGAACACGACTTGATTGCCGGAGGAAGATTGAATACACGGACAGGATATGCTTTGCCATGATAGA
>JAEWVM010000051.1 GCA_023396615.1 Spirochaetota bacterium
GCCCTGATACTGTTACATTGCTCCCGAAAAGGCGGTTTTCTGCGGGAATTATTTCTGTTGAGATATTTTTAATTTTCTCAAGTTCCGGAAGAAGATGTTTAATGAGAACCGGATAGAAAGATTTTCCAGTAACTATGAGAAGATTTCTTTTTTTGTTCAATGTTTTCGGAAATGTTTTTTTTGCCTTCTTGAGTTCTTCAAGAAATATGCGTGTCATGCCGACGCCGTTTTCGTATTGGGAAAAATCCTCATAATACTTTTTTTGCGGAATTTTAATCCCAGCCTTCAAATAAAACTCGTCGGCCGCAAAAACAAAGCTGGTGTTTGATTTTTCAAGAAATTCCTTCTGCAGAGATTCAATCTGTTCTATGACATCAGATGATGTTTTTTCATTAAAAGAATCAATGCTGAAAAGTTTGTCGCGGTGACAGGTTATTCCGACGGGAACTACGGCTACGGATAAAACATATGGATAATGAGAATAAAGAAATCTTACAGTGTCATCAAGGACCTTGCCGTCATTGATTCCCGGACACAGAACTATCTGTGTATGCAGATCAATTTTATTTCTCGTCAGAAATGAGAGTTTTCTTTTGAAACCGTCATCGTAATTGATGCCTAGAAGTTTCATCCGGACTTTTTTTTGAGCCGCATGGACCGAAATATAAAGAGGCGAAAGCTGCTGATTTTTTATTCTTTTAAGATCTTCATCCCGGATGTTTGAAAGGGTAAAGTAGCTTCCATAAAGAAAAGAATATCTGAAATCTTCATCCTTTAGATATAATCCTTTTCGGAGACCGGGCGGATTCTGATCCACAAAGCAGAAGATGCATTTATTTCCGCAATGTTTGATTTTCATGTCTTCGACATCGATGCCTTTGTCGTAAGCGTCTTCTTCTTCGTCAAAGATTAATGAATACGTTTCGCCGTCACGTCTGATAATATATTCGAGAGGGAAGTCGGAAGAATATAGTTTGTAGTCAAGATAATCCCTGACTTCCATGCCGTTGATGCTGATTATCTCATCGCCCGGGCGGAGACCCTTTCTTTCGGCAGGTGATTTTTTTCTTATGTTTATTATTTTTATCACGTGTAAAGACTAAAATCGGAGCGTATTATGTCAATCAATAGAAGATAATAGATACTGCGGGATTATTTTCTTTACAAGTACGAAGAAGAAGTTATTCCGTTCTGCTATGAATCGAAATATATATTTACTCTATAATTTTAAATTTTTCAGGGACTTTCTGCTGATTGCTCCGGTTATTATTCCTTTTTATAAGGAAAATGATCTTACAGCGTTTCAGATTCTTTTAGTGCAGGCGGTTTTTTCGGCTTCATTGCTTTTATTTGAAATTCCGTCGGGTTATTTTTCAGACAGATGCGGCCGGAAAAGAACTCTTATCGCCGGCGGAATAGCTGTTTGTGTCGGGCTTCTTATTTACTGTTTTTCATCATCTTTAATCATGTTTATGATATGCGAAATATTTCTCGGTTTTGGTTTCAGCATGTGCTCGGGAACCGAATCCGCTCTTTTATACGATACTCTGCATGCAGACGGAAAAGCTTCTGATTACAGGAAAAAGGAAAGTCATGCCGAGTTTTTCGCGCGTTTAGGCGCGGCGCTTTCTTCTGTTGCCGGAGGTTTTATCGCTTCGGTTTCACTTAGACTCCCTTTTTTCTTTAATGCGGCGAGTGCAGTTATGATTCCGCTTTCGGCCGCATTTATGCGCGACGTAAAAACTGCTGAAGTACGCCGTTCCGGAGTGATGAAAGAAATTATCAATGCTGTTCTTTTCAGCATCAGGCATCCTGTTATATTGAGTGCGGGTTTTGTTTCAGGGGCTGTGCTTACATGCGGAATAATATCCATATGGGGTTATTTTCTGATTTTGCCTGATCTCGAAATTCCGCTGTCGGCATACGGCTTATTGTTTTTCTTTTTTCAGATTTCTTCAGCTCTGGGTGCGCGTTTCTCTCATTCTATTTCAGCATTTATCGGCAAAAAGAAAACTATTGCATTGTTGCTTCTCATTCCGGTTGTTTATGTCTCGGTTGCTTTTTTTAAGTATGCGGTAATTCTTGCTTTTTTGCAGTCATTTTTGTGGGGTGTTGCGACTCCGTTTTTTCTGGATATCATAAATTCAAAAGCGGAAAGCCGCATAAGAGCAACAGTTTTATCAACTGTAAGCATGGGATCGAGAATTCTATATGTTGCAGTCGGTCCTGTATTCGGTCTTGTCGTTGATGCTTTCGGTGCGCCTAAGGGATTTCTTTTTCTTTCAGGAATATTTATTTTGTGCGCCTCTGCGGGTCTTTTTATATATCTTAGAGGAAGAAAGAAAGACTGATTTTGCAATTTTCGTAAGGTTTGGAATTATAATGGTTGAAAAGAAATTTGCGCAGGTTTAAGATAAATCAACCGGGAGGCATTATGACTTTGCGCCGTTTAATAATTGTTTTTGTTTTGTTTTTATCCGGCGCGCTCTATTCTGCCGACAGATCGGTTTTCGAAGATCTTGATAAGCCGCCTGAAGGGGCATATGCTGGCCAGATATTTGCAGGGGCTTCTCTCGGAATGGGCCTTGTTTCGGGTTCAGTTATCAAAGCAGAAAAAGATTTTGTAAGCGGCACGACCTATAGTTTTGAAGACTCGGAAGTAACCAAGAAGGTAGAACTTCAGCATTATTCTTTTGCTTTTTCAATGTTCGGTGAATACATGCCGCTGGATCATTTCGGAGTAAAAGGAAAAATGTCACGGGCATTGGTGGCACAAAAATCCACATTCGGTGCTGACTATCCTAATAAACAGGGTTTTCTTCTTAAGACTTGGAACATCACATTTGCTCCAGTATATCATGTTACGGTGAGGCGAGAGTGGGATGTGACGATTGCTCCGTTTCTTGGATATTCAATCGGGACATTTAACGCAATTCCTGTAGCAAAAGGTCTTTTCGATACAATTGATTCTAAAACCAGCCAAAGCAATAATTCGTTGATTTACGGTATTGAAATAAACGGAACTCTTTATTTCAGCGGAGGATTTTTTCTTTCTCTGGGAGCTGAGTGGACTAGATATAACATTTCAATAGACAACGACATCAATCGGACAAGCCCGAGTGCGCTCACATATAATAACGGGTC
>JAEWVM010000087.1 GCA_023396615.1 Spirochaetota bacterium
GAAGCCTGAACTTCTTTAAAACGCGACTTGAGATCAAACACACGGATAAGACCTGTGTGTATTTCATCGAGGTATTTGCTGTCCCATACGATATCAGGAACATCAAAAATATAAAGATTATCAATAATTCTGTTTTTTGAATTGAGAGTCTTTCCAACGAATTTAAGCATATTTTTTTTGGAGATTCCCATTCGCCCGGTTTTTTCAAGCTTGTCGGCAAATTTATTGACTGACTCAAGAAGAACATCTGCCGCCTTCGAGTAATAATCAAGCGCGACGGATTGCGCGAGATTAAGCATGACTATTTTTATGACTTCAGGTGTTATTTCAGAAACTGTAATTTCATCGAATCCGTAAACCGGCCGCTGAACATCTCCTGACTTTAGAATATAATCATCGAAAAAATCTTCATGAATTATGTTCTGGCTGTAATCTTTTATCAGAGAAAGAACCCTTGTCGATTCAACATCAGACATGCCGGCAAAAGCAGCCACTCCGTAATTAAACAGATAAAGAAAGCCGCCTTCTCCGACAGAGTAAAAAAGTTCTGATGAAGAAGAATATAGCAAGTCGCCTGTAAAATCGGCTTTGAACTGCTTAAGAGAAATGTTTTCAGAAATATGATATGCTGATATTTTAAGAGATTCAATTTTCACAATCTTACCCTCTTTCCTTTATAATATAACAGACTCTTTTTTCAGGTTGTCAATTCATTATCGGATTCATTTTTTTAAACACTAATTGCTAAAAAGAGCAAATTATGTCTTTTATCTGTAAATCTTCTTTAAAAATTTTATCATCACTTGAAAATACCCGATGAACATTTCTTCTTAAAAAATCCGTATCTCTAAAATATTTCTTTGCAAATATAGCATCTTCAATTATTTAACACAAACGAAACGATTGTTTTCATTATTTAACATATTTGTAACAATTGAAAATAGAGCATACTCTCTTTTCATTGACAAATTTAACATGAATTTAACATTCAAAGAAGCAAAGCTGCACGAAATAACGGAGGTATAAATGTCTCATCCACTTTTACAGAAGGTAATAGACAAGAATCCCGGTGAAAAAGAATTTCACCAGGCGGTTCAGGAAGTAATCGAAAATCTTGAAGAATTTATCGAAAGCAATCCTAAGTACAAAACTCACAAAATACTCGAAAGAATGGTAGAACCTGAAAGAGTGATCATTTTCAGAGTTCCTTGGGTAGACGACAAAGGTGAAGTTCAGGTTAACCGCGGTTTCAGAATTCAGATGAACAGTGCAATCGGACCTTACAAAGGCGGTCTCAGATTTCACCCGAGCGTAAATCTCGGAATACTTAAATTCCTTGCATTCGAACAGGTATTTAAAAATTCACTTACAACTCTTCCAATGGGCGGAGGAAAAGGCGGATCTGATTTTGATCCAAAAGGAAAATCAGATAATGAAGTTATGAGATTCTGTCAGAGCTTCATGACTGAACTTGAGCGTCACATTGGTGCAGATCTTGACGTTCCTGCAGGAGATATCGGCGTAGGCGGAAGAGAAATCGGCTACATGTTCGGTCAATACAAACGTCTCCGCAATGAATTCACAGGAGTTCTTACAGGAAAAGGAAGAAACTGGGGCGGAAGCCTTATCCGTCCGGAAGCAACCGGTTACGGCGCAGTTTACTTCGCTCAGGAAATGCTAAAAGCCCGCGGAGATTCAATGAAAGGCAAAGTTGCCGTTGTTTCCGGTTCAGGAAACGTTGCTCAATATACAGTTGAAAAAGTTAACGCTCTCGGCGGAAAATGTGTAACTCTTTCAGATTCAAACGGATATATCTACGATCCTGCCGGAATCGATGCTGAAAAACTTGCATTCATAATGGAGCTTAAGAACGTTAAGCGCGGAAGAATCAAGGAATACGCAGACAAATATAAATGCGAATATGTTGAAGGAAAAACACCATGGTCAGTTAAATGCGACATGGCTTTCCCTAGCGCGACTCAGAACGAGCTTAACGGCCAGGATGCGGAAACTCTTGTTAAAAACGGATGTATCTGCGTATCAGAAGGAGCAAACATGCCTTCGACTCCTGAAGCGGTTGAAGTTTTCATCAAAGCCAAAATAATGTACGCTCCGGGAAAAGCTGCTAATGCCGGCGGTGTTGCTACAAGCGGACTCGAAATGTCTCAGAACTCGATGAGATATTCATGGTCACGTGAGGAAGTTGAACAGAAACTTCACGGAATTATGTGCAGCATCCATGAAGCTTGCGTTAAATACGGAAAAGAAAAAGACGGCTTCATCAATTATGTTAAGGGAGCCAATATTGCAGGTTTTGTTAAGGTTGCCGACGCGATGATTGATCAGGGTGTTGTATAAAAACAGCCAAATCAAAGATTATTTAAAAATCCCGGTCCTTGGGCCGGGATTTTTCTCTTTACTTAAAACAATAAAAATAAAAAAATCGATGTCAATGAATCGAGGTGTGAATGAACAGGATAATTTTTAAGAAACAGCTTTCTGATGACGTTTTTATGATGAAAATAGCGGCTCCGCATATTGCCGAAGAAAGAAAACCGGGTCAATTCGTCATCCTTCAGCTTGATACAGATTTCGGTGAAAGAATTCCTCTGACAATCGCTGATGCCGATGCTGAAGAAGGTTCAGTAACAATAATTTATCAGGCAGTCGGAAATACTACACATAGACTTTCAAAGCTTAATGAAGGCGATAGAATCCAGAATCTTTTAGGTCCTCTCGGACAACCGACCCATATTGAAAAATTCGGTTCAGTTGTGTGCGTCGGAGGCGGAATCGGAGTAGCTCCGCTTCACCCTATAGCTAAAGCTCTCAAACAGGCTGGCAATCATGTTACCGTAATAATCGGCGCAAGAAATAAGGATCTGATAATTCTTGAAGAAGAAATGAAAGCCATTGCCGATGAACTGATAATATGTACCGATGACGGATCAAAAGGTCGAAAAGATCTCGTAACGGCACCTCTCAAAGAACTCTGCGAAAAAGATCCGAAACCGGATCTCGCTGTTGCTATCGGACCGCCGATTATGATGAAATTTGCAGCACTTACAACAAAACCATACGGTGTACACACTGTAGTTTCACTTAATACAATCATGGTAGACGGCACAGGAATGTGCGGCGGTTGCCGTGTAACCGTAGGCGGCCAGACAAAATTTGTCTGTGTTGACGGACCTGAATTTGACGGTCATCTGGTGGATTTTGACAACATGATGCTTCGCTTAGGTTCATATAAAGTTAAAGAGGAAGAAGATCATCACCAATGTCATCTTGATTTGCAAATTGAACAGCTTCAAAAGAATTCATAACGGAGAATGACAATGCATATAAGCGCAGAAGAATTAAAGAAAAATGCTCAATTGATTCTGTCTGATATAAAAGATAAAACGCTTTCAAACAAGGAACGAACAGCCATTCCTTTGCAGGAAATGCCGGCACAGGATCCTAAAGTCCGCGTAAGAAACATGGAAGAAGTTGCTCAGGGATATTCCCGCGAACAGGCACTTGTTGAATCGCGCCGCTGTCTTCAGTGCGCATCTGCTCCATGTGTCGAAGGATGCCCTGTTCAGATAAACATACCTGCTTTCATCAAGGCTATAGAAGAAGAAAACTTTGAAAAATCAATCGGAATTATAAAAGAGTCCAGTCTTCTTCCCAGCATTTGCGGAAGAGTTTGCCCTCAGGAAAGCCAGTGTCAGGAAAAATGCACAGTCGGGAAGATATTCAAGGATCCTAATAAATCCGTATCAATAGGCCGTCTCGAAAGATTCGTTGCAGACTGGGAAGCTTCCGAAGCAAAAAGATCGATTCCTGAGGTTAAACCTTCCACAGGGAAGAAGGTAGCAGTCATTGGAAGCGGTCCGGCAGGAATTACAGCAGCAGCAGATATAGCAAAAGAAGGCCACGAAGTTGTAGTTTTTGAAGCATTTCACAAGCCGGGCGGAGTTATGATTTACGGGATTCCTGAGTTCCGTCTGCCGAAAAAAATCGTCGAAGATGAAATCGAAACGCTCAAAAAAATGAGTGTAACGATTAAACAGAATTTTCTTGTCGGAAGAAGCCGCACTCTAAAAGATCTTCTTGAGAAAGACGGATTCTCTGCAGTATTTATCGGTACGGGAGCCGGTCTTCCGAAATTTATGGGAATTGAAGGCGAAAATCTCGTCGGTGTGTTCTCCGCAAATGAATATCTTACTAGATCAAATTTAATGAAAGCTTATAAGAAAGATGCCGCGGCAACTCCGATATATCCTTCCAAAAAGGTAATGGTTTTCGGCGGCGGAAACGTTGCAATGGACGCGGCGCGCACAGCTATCCGCCTGGGTGCCGAAGAAGTAAGTATTGTTTACAGACGAACTGAAGCAGAAATGCCGGCACGAATTGAAGAAGTGGCACACGCAAAAGAAGAAGGAATAATTTTCAGACTTCTCGAAAACGCTTCAAAAATAATCGGCGACGAAAAAGGCCGAGTTAAAGCCGTTGAACTGGTAAGCTTTGAGCTCGGCGAACCTGATTCTAGCGGACGCAGACGCCCTGTTCAGGTAAAAGGCAGCGAACATGTTGTTGAAGCTGACACTGTAATAGTCGCAATCGGCAATGAGTCAAATCCATTGATCAAGCAGACAACTCAGGAACTTGAAGTTAACAAATACGGAAACATAATTGTGGATGAAAACTGTAAAACTTCTATGGACAGAGTCTATGCCGGAGGAGACATCGTTTTAGGCGCTGCAACAGTCATTCTCGCGATGGGAGAAGGCAGAAAAGCAGCAGCTGCTATAAACAAACTTCTATAGAATATTCAGAAAGATGATTGCGGGTGATTTTTTAATTACCTCAGTCATCTTTCTATTATCCATTTTTATTTCTGAAACCTTCTTTTTTACAAAGCACAAATATGTAAATAAAAAGCATATTTTTGAAAGACAGTTTTATTCGAAAAAGTAAACTTGCGATTATTCGGAGGAGTAATCATGAAAAAAGCTTCATTCAAAAAATACGCGCTTCTAGCTTTTTCGACACTTCTATTTTTCATCGCTATAGCGTCTCTATTTGTTTTTGTTCTTAAAGAAACGTCACCAGTCCCGGTTTTCATTTTCTTCGGCATAGTTCAGTTTATCTGCATGATACTTTTCGCTCTTCTTCCAAAGGGCAAAAATATTCCAAGACAAGTTTCGACAGCACTGATAGGAATGACTCT
The DNA here is from genome assembly GCA_023396615.1 of Spirochaetota bacterium. Taxonomy (GTDB): domain Bacteria; phylum Spirochaetota; class UBA4802; order UBA4802; family JAFGJZ01; genus JAKJGA01. Next base: position 5,219 of record JAEWVM010000087.1, read on the forward strand.
TGCCATATTTGCCGGAATCATCGTCAGACAGAATCTTCAGATCGAAGGCTTCTTTTTCTGTGTTGTAAGCGGATTTTTCGGCGGGGCGATCGTTCATTACATGATAGGTAAAATTCTGGGACCTGTTTTTACCGGCCGCTCATGGTGTTCGTGGGGATGCTGGACTGCCTTCATCCTGGACTTTCTTCCTTACAAAGAAAACATTATATGGAAAGAAGGAAATTTTAAACACTTCAGATATCTTTCTTTTTTCATTTCACTTGCAATCGTTTTGATTCTTTTTTTAGGATTCGGCTACGTTATTCATTCTGCCGATAATGAATCCGGAGCAAGCATCAATCTCCGTGCGGTTTACTGGTTTGCAGGCGGAAACATTTTGTATTATTTAACCGGCATAATCCTCGCGGTAAAAATGAAAGACAATAGAGCTTTCTGCAAGTACCTCTGCCCGGCATCAATATTTTTAAAGAACTTTTCGAGAATTTCAATTTTGAAAATAAAAGGGAATAAAGACAAATGTACGGATTGCGGTGCATGCACAAAGGCCTGTCCTTCGGCAATTTTAATTTCTAAATATGTTAAAAACGGTGAAAGAGTCAAGTCAACAGAATGCATGATGTGCATGAAATGTATTCCGGCATGCCCGCAGGGAATTCTTGGAGTTTCCGCCGGACTTGATTTCTCTCTCAAAGACAAATTAAGAAACCTCTAAAATAAAAAAACTCTTTCATCGGAAAGAGTTTTTTTATCGCCAAAATATCCTCTTTTCTTACTTTAGTCATAGATGCTATTATTGATTATATCATCTATGATTTATTCAAACAGTTTGATAGTTTTGTCTTATTCGAACTTTCGGTTGATATAGAAAAAACACTTGCATTAAAAAAATATAAGTCTGAAAAGAAAGAAAGAGGATTAATGGATAGAAAAAAAATAACTATTTACGATACGACTCTTCGTGACGGGTCACAGGGAATCGGAATTTCTTTTTCTCTTCAAGACAAGATTCGTATAGCAAGAGAACTGGATAAACTCAAGATTGATTATATAGAAGGCGGATGGCCGGGAGCTAATCCAAAAGACACTCAGTTTTTTGAAGAAATAAAAAAAGCCGAAATCAAGCATTCTAAAATAGCCGCATTCAGTTCAACTAAACGTCATAAGTTAAAATGCGATGAAGACCCGCTCGTTCAGGCAATGATAAATTCTGGAGCTGATGTTCTTTCAGTTTTCGCAAAAACATGGGATTTTCACGTATCCAAAGCTCTCGGAATAAGCCTAGAAGACAATCTAAATCTAATCTATGACACAATTGCTTACATGAAAGATAAAGGCTACACAGTGTTCATGGATGCAGAACATTTTTTTGACGGTTACAAAAATAATACAGATTACGCTGTTAAAACGATATTAAAAGCAAAGAGTGCTGGAGTAGACATGGCAATACTTTGCGATACCAACGGCGGAGTTCTTCCGGATGAGATTTATGAAATCACTAAAAAGGTTTTCGATGAATGCGGTATTCCTTTGGGGATTCATTGCCATAACGATTCCGGAACTGCTGTCGCAAACTCTCTTTCTGCATTAAAAGGGGGAGCGGTAAGCGTTCAGGGAACAATAAACGGTCTTGGTGAACGCTGCGGAAATGCCGATTTGTGCTCAATTATTCCGAATGCCATCCTAAAAATGAATTATACTGCAGATTGTTCAACTGAACTTGAAAGACTTACTGAAGTCAGCCGGTTTGTTTCAGAAACTGCAAATATCGCTCATAACGAGGCTTTACCTTTTGTCGGAGGATACGCTTTTGCACATAAAGCAGGAATTCACGTTTCAGCTGTAAACAAAGATTCAAAAACCTACGAGCATATTTCTCCGGAACTCGTTGGAAACAAGCGTGAAGTTACAATTTCGGATCAATCCGGCAAAAGTAATTTTCTATTCAAGGCAAAAGAACTCGGAATCGAACTTTCTGACAACGAAAACATTGTAACAGAAATCATTTCCAAAGTAAAAAAACTTGAAGATCAGGGTTTTCAATTTGAGAGTGCTGAGGCTTCTCTCGAGCTTTTTATTCAGGAAATACAGAAAAAATATTCTCCGTTTTTTCTTCTTAAAGGCTTCCGCATAATATCTGAAAAAAAAGAAGACAGCTCTTTTACCGCTTGCGAAGCTTCAATCAAGGTCGAAGTTAACGGAGAAACATCTCATACTGCAGCAAACGGTAACGGACCTGTTGCAGCTCTTGATAACGCGCTTAGAAAAGCTCTTGTTTCATTTTATCCCGAAATTGAAGATGTACATCTTTCTGACTATAAAGTAAGAGTTATAGACAGCAAATCAGGAACAGGTTCTTCTGTAAGGGTTCTGATGGAACAGGGAAACCGTTCAGACCGGTGGACAACCATCGGCGTTTCGGAAAATATTATTGAAGCAAGCTGGCAGGCTATGGTTGACGGCATCGAATATATGCTTTACAAAAAGAAACAGGCTAAGAATAAAGAACAGTCGGAGCGAGTATGAACAGATTTTTTATATGCCTTACAATTATTCTTTTTCTCGGATGCGGCTCTTTTCAAAGAAAGTCTTCATCAGTTCATCTTTCAGATGAAGAAATATTTTCAGTTCCAAATGAAAAAATCTATGCACTCGTAGACAGAGTTGCTATTAACACAAGAAGCCGCGCAATAACCGAAACAGAAGTCAACAAACGTCTTGATATAGTTAAAAAAAGCAAAAAACTCTCCGGAGCAGCTTTAATAACAGAAAGAAACAAGATAATCGACAAAATAATTGACGAAGCGATTCTTGAACAGATCGCAGAAGAAGAAACAATTCTCGTCAGCGATGAAAAAGTCGATAATGAAATAAAAAGAATAATGGAAAGAGCTAAAGCAAAAGATATTAACTCTTTCAAAAAGCTCATTGAAGCGAGAGAAAAAATTCCTTATGATTTCTGGAAAGAGCAACTACGAATGCAGATTCTTGCGGAATTGGTAATGAGTATTGCTGTTGATTTCGCTCCTCCAACAAGAAAAGATGTCCAGGAATGGTATAACAAAAACAAAAATACACCTGCGATGACTCAGGTAAACGTAAAACACATTCTTATAATTCCGCGCTCTTCCTCTTTCGCAGATGAAAAAGCGGCAAATACCCAGCTGGATGAGATACGAAAACAAATTCTTTCAGGAGCTTCTTTTGAATCGCTTGCCGCAAGACATTCAAAAGATCCCGGATCAGCCTCCAAAGGCGGTTCTATTGGATGGGTCTTTTTAGGCTCACTTGATCCATATTTCGCAAATCAGGCTTATCAAATGCGCAGTTCAGGTGAAATTTCACCTGTCTTCAAATCATCTTTCGGTTATCACATAATTAAATATATGGGAAGAAGAACTGCTCCTTTAGAAGAAATTGAAGACAATATTTCTAACATGATGGCAATGCAATCAAGAGAAACTCAGTTTAAGGAATGGATCAAAAAAAGAAGAGAAACTTCATCTATCTATATTTTTCTTCCGGATTACAAAGAGACTTTATAATGAAGAATTCAGCAGTTATTTTTTTTGATGACGGAATAAAAGAATCCGATATTACATTTGCCGGAAGAAGAACATATGAATTTATTGAAGAAGCTCTTTCTAATTCTTCTTTTGACGGTGAAATTTTTTATTCAATACCTGAAGATTTCTCAATTTCAATAGAAGGGAAAACTTTAATAACGCGCTCAAAAGGCAATTATGACGGTTGGATATCTTTGTTTGAAAAAACTTCTTCCGACAACATTATCAAGATATTCGCGGATTCTCCTTTTATAGATTCAGAAATAATAAGCGAAATGCTTTCGATTCATACCGAATATCTGGCGGAATTCACATACAGTGAAAATTTACCTTCAGGACTTGCCTGCGAGATTTTTTCTGCAGAGTTAATTAAACTTCTTCCGAAAACCGATGAACAAATACTTCCTATTGCAGATGTTGTTAAGAAAAATATAAATAACTTCGATGTTGAATTGTACTATAAGGCTCCTGATCTGCGTGATAAAAGAATATCTTTCCGGACAAAGAACAAGCGCGACAAAGAAATCATGGAAAGAATGACTGCAAATGAAAAAATACCTGCATATTCTGAAATCAAAGAACTTATAGAGAACAATCCCGAAATACTTTATATCGCTCCAAGCTATTATGAAATCGAACTGACAGGAAAACGTAATTTTTCAGGAATAACTTCAGTTTTTCCCGCACTAAAAAACAAGCGTGATGACATGCAGCTTTCTCTTCTTGAGAATATTATTAACTCAGCAGATGCTTTTTCTCATGAATATGCCGTTTCTTTTGCCGGAAGCGGAGATCCTCTGAATCATTCTGATTTTCTGAAAGCATGCGATATTGCATTAAAATCACCTTTCCTATCAATGCTTATAATTGAAACAGATGCCGTATTTTCGGACGAAGCATTATTCGATTATCTCTCATCAAAAAAAGACCAGCGAATCAAAATTATCGCAGAAATAAACGGATTTGACTCAGAAACATATTCAAGAATACATTCTTCTTCTAATTTTAATTTAGCTCACAAAAACATACTGCGCCTTAAAGAAATACTAGGGAAAGAAGCAGTATATCTGCAGATTCAAAAAATCAAAGAAACAGAAACTTTCCTGGATAAGTATTATGATTTCTGGGAGAAAGAAGACTTTCAGATTATTTTAATGAAACAAAACACATATCTCGGACTTATTGAAGACCGTAAATATTATGATCTCTCTCCGATAGAAAGAACTCCATGCTGGCATCTTCAACGCGACTTTTTTATTCTTGCTGACGGAAGAGTTCCTTTTTGCCGTCAGGATATTGAACCAAAGTCTGCTGATTCTGTTTGTGAGAATCCGCTTAGAGAATTGTGGAATAAAAGAAAAAAGTACTTTATAGAAAATTACAAAAAAGATTATTCTTCTAATTCTAATTGCTCAATCTGTGATGAATGGTATTCTTTCTTTAATTAAAGGTTTAATCAATTGGTTGTTTGCAAACGTATAAAAAAACAAAACTGTGCGATAATACAGGCAAGAATGACTTCAAAGCGCCTTTCCGGAAAATGCATGAAGGACCTTGCCGGAAAACCCCTCATTGATCATGTAATAGAAAGAGCAAAAGCGATCAAGGGAATTAACCATGTTATTCTTGCTGTACCCGACTCTTCTGAAAGCAGTCCCCTCATCGAAAGGGCTCAAGCTCTCGGGATAGAATCCTTTATGGGTTCGGAGGATAATGTTCTTTCCAGATATTATAATGCAGCAGTTAAATACGGTGCCGAATTTATAATCAGAATAACAGCTGATAATCCGCTTACAGATCCTGAATATGCTTCAATGGCTCTTGAAATTGCAACAGAATCAGAAGCGGATCTTTGCTCAATTTCAAACATTCCTCTCGGTACCGGGACTGAAATTATTAAGTTTTCCGCTCTGAAGGAAGCTTTTGAAAACGCTGAAAGACCATATCACTATGAACATGTTACTCCTTACATCAAAGAGCATCCTGAAATATTTTCAATTGAACGACATTCCGTTGAGATTCAAGACTTCATTGAAGGCTTACGTCTTACTGTAGACACCGAAGAAGACTATCAAATGATGAACATTATTTTTTCTGCTTTATATAAAGGGAATATTTTTTCTCTCAAAGATGTTCTGAATTTTCTTAAAGAAAATACTGCAATAGCTGAATCCAATTTGAATGTTCAGCAGAGAAAAATGACCCATTCGGAAAAAGCATAACACATGAAATCTTTCTTCTCCATTCGTGAAACCTCATACTGCGCAGTGTTCGTTGCCTTTATAACAGCCGGAGCTTATATATCATTTCCAATAGGACCTGTTCCCATTGTTCTTCAGAATTTTTTCATTCTGCTTGCTTCTCTATTTTTAAAGCCGCGTTTAATGCTTTTAACAATTGTCGTCTACCTTTTTGCCGGACTTATCGGTCTTCCTGTTTTTTCAGGCGGCAAATCAGGAATTATACATTTTCTAGGTCCGACTGGGGGTTTTCTGTTATCTTATATTCCTGCATCATTTCTTGCTTCTTTATTCAGAAATAAAACAAAATTCAATTTCTATTTTTCTTCTGTCGGCGCATCTCTGATTTTCATTATTGTTGTTTATAGCATCGGAGTGTCATGGATGATTCCAACTTTTGGATTTAATAAATCTGTATATTTCGGTTTAATTCCTTTTATAATTCCTGATGTCATAAAAGCTGCTGCGGCAATAGCAATAGACAAAACTCTTTCGAATAAAATATTGACTCATGACTGAACTCGTCAGAACAGAGAATCTTAGTTACGCATTCAAAGACGGAAATTTTGCCTTCAAAAATGTTTCTCTTACCATCAATGAAGATGAATTCATTATATTTACCGGTCGCAACGGTTCAGGAAAATCTATTTTTCTTCAACATTTAAACGCACTCTATAAACCGACTTCAGGAAATATCTTTTTCTTCGGAAAAGATAATATGGCAGAATCAGAAATTCGTTCAAAGATTACATACGTTTTTCAGAATCCCGATGCTCAGATAATCGGAATGACTGTACTTGAAGATGTAATGTTCGGACCACTAAATACCGGAACAAGTGAAACCGATGCGAGAAATAAATCAAAACATATTCTCAAACAACTTGGAATGAACCGATTTGATAATGCTTTTCCATACAATTTATCAGGCGGAGAAAAACGAAAACTTGCAATAGCTTCAACAGCTGTTAACGATTCTTCTATTATAATTTTTGATGAACCTTTTGAAAATCTGGATTATGAGGGTACAATTGCTGTTCTGCGTCTTATGATAAATCTCCGAAAAAGAAAAAAAACAATCATCGTTGTCACCCATGATCTTGAAAAAATCGCAGCACATTCTACACGCATAATAGTTATGAACAAAGGCAGGATATCCGCTGACGGAAAACCGGAGCAAGTCTGTTCCGACTTAGCCCGGTTCGGAGTCCGTCCGTTAAAAGCTTCGCGCTTAAAAGAAATGACTTGGCTTGAAAATGAAGCTTGATGCAAAAACAAAAATTATTTCTGTATTTCTTCTTTCCTCGGCAAGTTTCGCTTCAGATAAAATACTTCTTTTTGTTTATATCATCTCGCTTGCGGGATTTATTTTTTCAAGCGGTATAAGAATTAAATCGCTCAAATTCGCACTTCCGGTTTTCATTTTCTCTTTATCTGTTTTTATTCTAAAAGCTGTATCTTATCAGAACGGATTTATCTTTAATATAAAGCACTCATGGATTCTTCCCGCTAAAATACTATCATCTTCTTATCTTGGAATTCTCATGATTTTATCAACAGATATGCTTTCATTGTCAAAGGCGGTTTCTTTTTTAATAAGTCCTTTTCCTTTTTTAAAATACTTTGGAATAAATACAGTATTATCTCTTTCTGCTTTAAATGTTAAAATGTTTTCAACTATATGGGATTATAAATTAAAAGCGGCAAAAAGCCGTTCTGCAGTTTTATCTCCAAGATTCCTGACAGGTTTTTCTATTTCAATGATTACTGCCGCACTCCGGCATTCTGAAGAAACAGCACTGGCTCTCGAATCCAGAAATTATACTGGTGAACTAAAATCCGGCTTCACTTCAATGAGATTGATAGATTACACCGCAATCATATTTTCAATTGCTGCATTTTTATATGCAGTTGTTGATTTTATTATTTTATCACGTCAGCTATTTAATCAATCCTGATAAAAGGTTCATCAGTGCAGCGAAAGTTGTCATAACGTTACCTGCAAAAAATACACATAATACAGAAACAAAAAGAAAAAGAAATAAAATGAAAATCAGAATGAGTCTTCGGCTCACGGATTTTGACGGATTCTTTTTCATTATCAAAACAGCCTCTGTAAAAAGGGCCTGACGTACGTTTATTATAGAAGAAAATAAAACTGAAACTATTACAATACCGACTAAGAGAAACACTGCTCCTCCGAAAGTCACTACAGGAGAAACATTCGATGAGCCTGTTCCGAATCTGAGGAAGAAATTAACCATTGGATTATCCGATACAGAGGATCCTGAAATAAGTGCCATAAAAAAAGAATACGAAGATGATAAAGATATTGCCGCTATAGAAAATATAATGGAATAAAAGAAGCCGAATATTATTTCTATTATAAAAAGATAAAACGGGATATTAAAAAATTCACCGTAAAAAAACTTAATAAGTGAGCGAATTGATTCCTTTACCAGATATGAATCATAGGCAATTGCTGCAGCTGCAAAATTCTTTAAAACAACAAAAATTATTATAAAGAAAACAAGAACCGAAACAAACGGAGCAGCTAAAGCCGAGTATAGAAGTGAAGCTTTTCCAAGAAAATAAGCAGGCAAACAGGCTAATCCGGCAAGTATGGTAAAACCGACGGAAGAAATAAAGATTGAAAAGAAATCATCCCTGAAATCATAGGTCACAATCTTTAAATCAATATGTTTACGTTTCGGATTGTTTTTTCTGAATAGAATAATTTTCGAAAAGAAATATAGAAGAAGATTATATGAAAAAAACAAACCCAAAGCAGCAATTATAACTGCAGAAATAGAGAATCCCGGATGCGAAAGAAAAAATGAAAAATTCTTTCTGAAAATTACCGTACCGATAAGAACTAAGGCAAAAATTGCAAAAAAGTATAAAACACCCAGAGAAATATTAAATGGAATGAATCCGAATCTAAAGCCTTTGAATATATCTTCAAATACAGGCTTGTCTGCTTCTTCCTTAGAAGACCTGAATGAAATTAGTTCTTTTCTCGTATCAATTACAATTTTATTGGAACATTCCGAGCAGAAAAAATGAACTTTTTTATTTACGACGGAGTTATCGGGAATCGAATGAACTTTTCCGCATTTTTTGCATCTAACATCCATAAAGACCAGCCTGATTTCTATTCTATAATAATCTTAAAGTTTTTCTGAGAAAGTCAAGAAAACATTACTCCGCGCCATTTAGAAATAAAAAAATCCTCAACCATTCTTGTTTTATAAGGTCTTCCGAGAAAAGTGTTTTTGCATCCCATATAAGCCGAACATTCATAAGGTTTTACATCATGCACTGTACACAATCCGTCCTCAGAAAGAAAAATGCATCTGCCCTTTTCTTCTTCGTAATAATCAGGTGCAATCTTTCCGGGCTGACACAGTAGGTTTTTACCTTTCAATTTTGCAGGAGCAGGAATGATTACTGTTATGTTTTTGTGAACATATTTCTTTTTCACAAGATAAGTATCTACAAGTTCACTTACAGAAATTTTAAGCTTTCCGGCTATTTTCGGAAGATCCGAAGGAATAAGCCTCCCCGGATCATTCTGACATGCGCTTACACAGTCTTTACAGGAACATCCGCTCATTTATTAATTCCGAAAATACCGAGAATTTTTCCGACAATTGATTTTTTCTTCTTTTCGGATTTGATCATTTCTTCAGAAACCTTGAAGTTCTCACCGTATTTTTTACGGTAATATTCAACTCTTTGTTCAACCGACCCTTTCGGTTTACCTTTAAATTGAGGTTTTGGTCTGTTTTTATTCTGAAAATTATCCTGAGAAGTTAACTGTTTCTTGTTTTCTGAATCCTTATCAAATACGGTATGCTTTTTATGCACAGGTTTATCATACGATGAATGCGAGGCATTTGTCTTTTTCGCGAATTTATCCTGTCTTCTGTCATGTGACTGATTCTTCTGCATGTGATGACGCTTATCATCACGCGGCATCCGGATATCTTTGCTTGAATCTTCTGCAAGCATTGAGTCTTCTATCACTCCTGCCGGGATCTTTCTGCCGAGATAGTTTTCAATTGCAGGCAGATTATAAACGAATTTTTCGCAGGCAAAAGCAACAGCTCTTCCCTTCTTTCCGGCACGGGCAGTACGTCCGATTCTATGAACATAATTCTCGCAATCATCGGGGAGATCGTAGTTAATGACTATGTCCAAATCATCAACATGCAGTCCCCTGGCAGCAACATCAGTTGCGACAAGAAACTTGATCTTGCCTTCTTTAATTCCGTCAATTATCCGCTGACGTTTTTTCTGGGGAAGATCACCAATGATATACTCATTTTCGAAACCGTTGTTTTTCAGGCGGAAAGAAATCTCTTCAACCTTGTTCTTTGTGTTTGAAAATATTATAGCACTTTCCGGCTTATCATTTTTCAAAATTCCGAGAAGAAGCTTCATCTTCTCATCACCGCCGACGTGATAAAGTGTCTGTTCTATAGCGTCCACTGTAACCGATTCGGGAGATATTTCTATTTCAGCAGGAGACGACATATATTCCCATGCAAGAGAACGGACTTTTGAACTCAGTGTCGCACTGAAAAGCATGGTAATTCTTTCTCCGGCAGGCGGCATCTTTTTAAGAATAAAGCGGATATCGGGAATAAAACCCATGTCAAACATGCGGTCTGCTTCATCAACAATAGCCGCTCCGAATTCCGAAAGAGAAAGCTTTTTGCTTTTTAAAAAATCAATAAGTCTGCCGGGAGTTGCGATACAGAAATCAACTCCGTCCTGAAGAAGCATTTCCTGCTTCGCATAGCCGACTCCTCCGTAAAAGCTTCCTATCTTGTACGGCAGATATTTTCCAAGAAGTTTTGCTTCTTCCTCAATCTGTACGGCAAGTTCGCGTGTCGGAACAAGAATGAGCGCCTTCTTTCTTTTTATTTTATCCGTCATAAATAGCTGAAAAATTGAAAGCAGAAACGCTGCTGTTTTTCCGGTTCCTGTCTGCGACTGGGCAAGAATATCTTTAGCAGCAAGAGTGTGTTTAAATGTTTGTTCCTGAACAGGTGTCGCTTCTGAAAAACCCGCTGAATCAATTCCTTTCTGAATATCGGGGTGAAAATTAAATTCGGTAAATTTCATAAAATCCTTGTGTAATGCGATAAATCGTATTTTCTCTAATTCTAAAATCAAATCCGCATTTGTAAAGCGTTTCTTT
>JAEWVM010000158.1 GCA_023396615.1 Spirochaetota bacterium
ATAATGGAATAAATTTATCACGTGGCCGAACTGAAAACATTAACCAAACGAATTTTCATTATACATTATCCATCTTGACTTTTTTTATTTTTTCATAATACAATTAGTATCAATTGGTTTTATTAGAACACTTATGTCAGAGCAATATATCCGGAGGATATTTCATGAAGAAGTTAGCATTTTCTTTATTTCTGATAACAGCAGCTTTATCTCTAAGCGGGCAAAGCAGACTCAATGTATCCATTACAAGCAACGCGCCGGGTGCTTCAGTCACAATTGACAACCGAATCACCAAAAAACTTCCGGCAACTATTTCACTGAAAAAGGGACCGCATACTTTTGTATTTTTTGCTCCGGGTTATGTGACCGGTGTCCTCAAAACTACCGGAACAGAAAGCAATCCGGAAAACATAAACCTGAATCTCGAAAAAATCACAGGCTTCACATTAACATTTAATATTTCAAATACTCCCGATGCAAATATTACCGTTAATAATACATCTTTTACAAACGGCAGCCGTCTACCGGAAGGAAAATATAAGGTAAAAATTACAGCTCCCGGTTTTCAAACTTTTCAGACTTCTGTCGATCTCAAATCCGACCAGACCATACCTATTACTCTGGAAGGCAAAATATCAACTCTAACAATAAAAGTCTCAAAGGCCAAAGGAACAAAGATTTTCATCAACGATAAAGAGGCTAAATCTGTTAATAAATTGAAAAACGGCTTTTACACAGTTAAAGTCACGGCTCCTGATTATATTGACTATCAGACAAGAGTGAACCTCTTAGGCAACCAGACTCTCAACGTGGCAATGCAAAAATCAACAGCTGCTGATATTTCAGAATCTTCCCAGCCGGCGGTTGACTTAAGCGAATCGGAAAAAAGAGTAAAAAAAATTATTGCCTCGGTCAAACCCACTTTTCCTCCTCACAAGGCTGTCAGCCAAAGATATAAGAATAAGGATTTTGTAATCCGCCTTGAACAGCCCGAACATCCTGTCGGACACTTTAATATTATTCTGCAATTGGCAACTGTAGAAAACGGATGGCATATCGACTTTGACGGGAAATATGATAAAAAAGAAAAGGCGTGGCTGTTTTATATTTCAAAAAATTATACAAAGAATCCGGAGCTCTACTATTATTTCTCGGTCAATTACCTTAATCCCGAAAATTATAGTGTTTGGTTTAGAATAAATGAAAAAGATGATCCCGAATTACATAAAACGAAATGGTTTAAAACCACTTTTGTTAATGAACAAAAGCCTACCGTTATAGTTCCTGCTAAAACTGATGAAGACGCATTGAAACAGACTTTATCGCATAAATATCTTGATGTTCAACCGGCAGATAAACCTGTTTCAATTCAGCTCGAACAAAACCCGTTGGATAAAAACGGTTCAGCCAAACTTTTCTGGTCTTTCGTGAAAAACGGCCCCTTTTCGGTTATAGAAGGCAATCCGAACTCCTCCGGTTACGGATTCACGATACCGGCTTCAATTACCAAACAAAAACCGGTCTATTACTACTTTGTTGTAACAACTGTAAAAAACGGAAAAACTTTAACTGCTTCTCTTGGTGAAAATGGAGAAAAATATGTCATTTATTTCAGCAAATAAAATTTATAAATATTTTACCCATAGCCGAAGAATAAATTTCAAGGAAGGAATCATGAAAAAAAAGCTTTTAGTACTTTTCATTTTCTTAGCTGCTTCACCGCTATTCGCGTACATGTTTTCCGCATCATCATTTATCGACATGGGAAAAGAGTCCGGAAAACAGCCTAGTTTTTTCTATCAGGATTCAGATCTGCGTTCATTCGACAATGGGAAGAAGATACTTCTCGGATTCGCAGGCTACGCGGATTACCAGCGCAAATCAGCAATGTACTACACAAACTCAGATACTTTATCACGCTCTGAAATAATTGTTCCGATAGAAGAATATTTTGCTTCGCATCCGGAACTTCTTATCAACAAATACTCAATTTCAAAAGCACCGAAAGCAATGTATCCGTTTACGATAAAAAAAATAATTCATTATGATGAAAGCGCAGGAACCGCATCTCTTGTCGTGCAGAACATGGGAAAAGACACGAAATATAATCTAACAGCATTCAGATATTTTATCGTTCATTGGAATCTCAAAAAAAACCGCATAACATCCGCGCATATTATAGCCGATGGATTTGAATCGGTATCTGATTATTTTAATTCAAACCCGCTTAAAAGCCGCGCGGGGCTAAATGCTGTATCAAATATCATATATGAGGGATTTTACGACAGCGTCAATAAAAAAGGTTATGTCTGTTATTCGCAGGATAAAAGAACACTCGACTCATCCGGAAAAGCTCCCAAGGACTCCACAAAGATTTTTTATGTCGCTGAATGTACCGAAAGCGGCGTTAAAAACATAATATCACAGGAATTTGCAGTCAAATCTCCCAACCGTTTCTTTTTCGATCAGGCATCTTCTTCTATACTCGCGGTTGTTTATACCGAGTTCGGCGCGGCAGGAAGCGCGTATCTTGTTAACCTAAAAGATAAAACTACTAAACTAATCAAAACGCCGCTTACTACATACGGCGCGGCATTTGATCCTGACGGTACACGGCTTTATATGCTGTCAAATAAAACCGGAAAGATACAGGTTTACAACCGCAAAACCGACAAGGTAATTCAGGAGTTTTATGCCGGAAAGGTGGCATGGAAAATCGGATTCGTCCAGAAAGATGAACTCGCTTTTTTCAACAAAGACGGCATTCAGATTATTTCAACCAAGGGAACACTGAAAACAATTTCAAAGATGTCTGCTTCGCAGTACACTTTCGGACAGAAGCCGTACAACTATCCGCAGGGCGGACTCATAACAGAAGGCAATATTTATGTCGGGTGGAATAAAACAATTTTCCATGTTAAATATAAATAACTGATTTTAAAACCCGCAGTTCACGTATAAAATCCGTTACTACGAAGTAACGGATTTTATTTTTTAACTATTTCACAACAGCATCATAAAGAAATATCATTTTCACCATTGACAAACTTATCGCTTACTTATACTAATTTATTATTTCAATAGCGCAACAAGGATAAACGGATGTTTTTCACAGGTACATTGATTCCGGTAGAGAATATTTAACTTCTCAATGTTTTTATTGCCGCATAAACAGCTTGACAAACAATATTTTTAATAGTACTATTATTAGTATCATCAAAAGGACTATAAATATGATTCAAATAACCGCAAATGAATTAAAAACAAAAGGCGTTTCAGTATTAAACGATGAAACCTCTGACGGAAACGAAGTTATTATTACAGTCCGCGGAAAAAGTAAATTCATTATACTTCCGATTGAAAAATATAATTACCTGAGAGAATGTGAACTCGAAACCGCTCTGCTTGAAGCAAAGAAAGACATCAAAGAAGGCAGATATATAAAAGAATCCGTCGATAAGCATATAAAGAGAATTACACGTGGCTGAGATCATTTATACTGATAGCTGCATAAAACGGGCTGTTAAATTTATAAAAAAGCATCCCGATATATTATCGCAATATGAAAAAACTCTAAAACTGCTGGAAATCAATCCCCATCATCCTTCTCTGAGATTGCATAAATTTCAGGGGAAATTATCTGAACTATATTCAGTTTCGATAAATATTTCATACAGGATTTCGATTGATTTCATTATTGAAAAGGATCAAATCATCCTTATCGATATCGGCAGTCATGAAGAACTTTATTGAACAATCTCAGTCCCCTCTATACTCT
>JAEWVM010000108.1 GCA_023396615.1 Spirochaetota bacterium
CGGGATCATTTACATAATAACCGAATACAACTGCTCCATCATCTGTTTTAGCAGCAGTCTGCAGCATGTTTGATAGACCGTGACCGTAAAAAATATTGTCCCCTAAAACCAACGCAACAGAATCACTGCCGATAAATTCCTTTCCAATGATAAATGCCTGAGCGAGCCCGCCTGGATATTCTTGAATCTTGTATGAGAGCTTAAGTCCCATGTCCGAGCCGTCACCGAGCAGTTCTTCAAATTTCGGAGTATCATATGGAGTCGAAATTATCAGTATTTCCTTAATGCCTGCAAGCATCAAGGTTGAAAGAGGATAATATATAAGAGGCTTGTCATAAACAGGAAGAAGCTGTTTGCATACAACCTTAGTAACCGGGTACAGTCTTGTGCCGAATCCGCCGGCTAGAATTATTCCTTTCATTCAGTATGTTCCTCCGTAATGAAAACAGTTCCATGATTATAAAAAAACCTAACTACTTTATCGGTTCATCTATTGCCGTAATTCTTATTTACCCAATCCTTGTACGAACCGCTTTTCACATTTTCTATCCATGCTTTATTTTCAAGAAACCATTTGACGGTTTTTTTAAGACCTTCTTCAAAGTTTACGCTTTGCTTCCAACCCAACTCTTTTTTTATTTTATCACAATTTATCGCGTAGCGTCTATCATGACCCGGACGGTCCTTAACGTAAGTTATAAGTTTTTTATAATAATCTTTATCTTTAGATGAAAATTCAGCAACTGTCTCACAGAGAACATTTACAAGTTTGATATTTTCCCATTCATTTTCACCACCGATATTGTATTTTTCACCTAAACGGCCTTGAGTCATAACCGACCAGATACCGGAAGCATGATCCTCGACATAAAGCCAGTCGCGGACATTCTTTCCATCACCGTAAACCGGAAGCGGTTTTTCTTCCAGCATATTTGATATCATAAGCGGAATAAGTTTTTCAGGAAAATGATAAGGGCCGTAATTATTCGAACAGTTGCTCATGGTAACAGGCATATGATAAGTATGAAAATACGACATCACAACATGGTCGGAAGAAGCCTTTGATGAAGAGTAAGGCGAACGCGGATCATATGGAGTATCTTCATAAAAATACCCTGTATCTCCTAGAGATCCATAAACCTCGTCCGTAGAAACATGATGAAAAAGAACATCAGTTCTGTCTTTCCAGAGATTGCGCGCGCATTCAAGAAGTGAAAATGTTCCCATGACGTTTGTTCGGATAAATTCTTCAGGAGAATGGATCGAACGGTCAACATGCGATTCAGCCGCGAGATGAATTATTGCATCAACGGAATGTTTTTCCATTATCCCTTTGACGGCATTCATGTCGCAGATATCGGCCTTTTCGAAAAAATAGCGCTTTCCGCCGAAAGCGGTTTCTATGTCAGAAAGATTATACGGGTTTCCCGCGTAAGTCAGCTTATCCAGATTTATGATTTTTCCTTCAAAACCGCTTTTCTCAAATATATAACGAATCAGGTTTGAACCGATAAAACCGGCTCCGCCGGTGACTATTACACTTTTAAAATTTCTCATTCAATTACCCATGATCATAAATTGATATAAAGAGAACTAGATTTCAGCACCTCAACATGTCAATAGAATATTGCAGCTCAATCTTCCTGAATAATATCAGATATAATAAATTACGCGCCACAAAATGACGCGCAATAAATTTTTATCTTATAGAAAATCCTTTCTTCTTCACGGCGTCCATTATTCCGTTTTGAAGTTTTTCTATTTCCTGAGAAGAGAGTGTCTTATCATCAGCTCCGAGAACGATTTCAAAAGAGACGGATTTGCTGCCTTCAGGAACCGGACTTCCTTCATAGACAGTGATGACGCTGATATTTTTTATCAGTTTCTTGTCGACATTACGAATGACATCGGCGATATCTGAGGCATAAACAGTTCTATCGCAAATAACAGAAAGCTCAAACGGAACTTCCGGGAATTTCTGAAGCTCAGAAAAGAGAACTTTCTTTTTGGCTCCTTCAAACATGGCATCAAGTGATATGTCAAAAATAGAAACCGAAGCCTTTATTCCGAAATTATTCTTCACCTGGGGATGCAGTCCGAAAATAAAACCGGCGTTGTTTCCATTAATCAGTACTTCGGCAGTGCGCGCTGGATGAGCAAACGCCGGAATATTTTTTGAAGCAGGAACTATACGCGCGCTTTTAAGCCTGAGCTGGTCAAACATATCGACAACTGCATTCTTCGCCGAATAATAAGTCTCGGCATTTTCATCATCGCAGTAAGCACCGGCAATTCTATAGTTTTCTTCTGCAAGTTCGGCATCAGTTCTGTTCTTTTTAATGTAAGTTCTTCCCATTTCATAGATCGCGAACTTTTTATTAAACCGCAGATTATATTCAGCATTGGAAACAATAAACGGAACGAGTGAACGGCGAAGCCTGTCATGTTCAACAGAAAGAGGATTTCTCAGACGAAGCTCCTTGTCTTCGTTGCAGAGAGTTTTATTAAGAATTTCTTCTCCAACGAATGAATAATTATAAACTTCAATCATATTATGCGTGCCGGATAGTATGCTTTTTACCGCACGCTCGAATTTACGTTTCTCATTAATAGCCGGCGTTTCACATGCAACCATCGGCGGATTCGGCGTGATTTTATCATAACCGAAAATACGCCCGATTTCTTCGACGATGTCGGCTTCTATTTCAACATCTTTAGTTGCGCGGTAAGAAGGAACATCAACTTTAAGGCTTCCGCTTTTGTTTTCAACTTTATAATCAAGCGAAGTTAATATAGAAACAATTCTTTCGTCGGATATTTCAGCGCCCAGCATATTTCTTATATGAGTTGTGGATGTATTAACTTCTACTTTTTTAAACGGCGAAGGATATACATCAACCAAAGGCGAAATGCATTCAGCTTCCGGTATAAGCTGTTTAATCAGATCATACGAACGCTTGATGGCAAGAACAGTAATTTCAGGATCAAGCGATT
>JAEWVM010000110.1 GCA_023396615.1 Spirochaetota bacterium
GGAGGCATTAATGTCAGATGCGGTTTAAAAGGCAGATTTTGAATTTAACCAAGACATATATCTGAAAACGTATGAAATCAAAGCCGGAATCAACATGACTCCGGCTTTGATATTAAGTAAATATCCATGCAAAAAAACAGTACTCATTATGTTTTATTATTGAAAAGATAATCGCCTGGCATATTATGTCGCGGTGAGCCGTGATTATGCGTATTAAGGTGGTTTATGAAAAGACTGTTTCTTTTTTTGATATTACTTAGTTCAATTTTTATTTTTTCCAATCTTCAGACGCAGGAGAAAAATGCCGTTTCTTATAATGACGCGGGTTGGGACTATCTGAAGAAAGATGAGTATCTTAAGGCTTCTGCTCAGTTTATCATAGCACTTAATAAAAATCCTTCATATCTTGATGCTAAACTCGGTCTTGCAAAATGCCGTTTGAAGCTTTCGGCGTTTAAAGAAGCCTATGAAATGTATGATAAAATCCTTCAGAGAGAAGGTGATAACGAACAGGCAATGATCGGGGTTGCAGAGGCTCTTTCCGGACTTGGGAAAAATGACAGATCACTGGAGAAATTTCAGGCAGTAATCGATAAATATCCTGAAAATACCGATGCCCATTTCGGAATGGCTAATATTTATTATAATATGAATAAGAAGATATGGGCTCTTCGCAAACTTGATACGGTTTACAAACTCAATCCATTTCATTACAACGCACTGCTTTTACATTCAGAAATTAAAAGTGATGACAAGAGGCTTTCTGAAGCCGAAGATTTGATAAAAAAAGCCGTAAAAAGCGATCCTGAAAACCCAGCCGGTTATACGGCTTACGCTAAGCTTTATCTGAAGACTTTCAACAAAACAGGAAAAGATTCGTATCTTGCAGATGCAGAGGAAGAATTATCAAAAGCATTGTCGATCAAAACTGATTACCTGCCGGCGTTAATTCTTTCTGGTTATCTTTATCTCTCCAAAAAAAATTATTCGGCTGCGGCTGAAGCTTTTTCGAAAGCTTCGCAACTATCGCCTTCGGATTCATCAATATATTACTCGTCAGCATATTCGAACGAGCTTGAAGGAAATACGGATTCTGCATTTAATTTATATAATAAGGCATATTCTGTTAACAGTGATGATGATATAAATCAAAATGCTCTTGAGAGCCTGCTTGTTGCCAATAATTTTGAAATCGGCAATCCGGTTAGAACGGATTTTTCAAAAATGTATTATGGTTTATCGAAAGAGTCTTTCAAGAAGAATCTTGCAGGGGTCGGAGAACTGTTTTTGAGAAAATCCCTTATGATGAATCCAATGAATCGGGAAGCCCGTGAAGATTTAAGGGACTATTATGAGGCTGTGGGATATGACAGATTCTATATCGAAGAGATTAAATCATTGCAGAAACTTTTTCCCAATTCTAAATACCGCGAACAGCTTAATCTCGCCGTCATAAAACGCAGAAATTCGATGTATTTTAATGCCGGTTACGGATCTGAAGCTCCTGAGCGCAACGTTCCAAAAGTGCTGATCCTTAATCTGTTTCCTGAAGGTGATTTTGTACGTCATCCGGGCGGAGGAGGCATCGTATCGGATACGCTTTCTTTTGCAGCGGCTCAGTTCGGGCGTATGGATGCAGGAAATATTTCATGGAGAAGAGCATTTGTAAATTCTTCAGATGTATATAATTTTACAATGATTGATGAATATGTTGATTACATCATCAGCAAGTCTGGAGATGCTGAAAACAATGAAGTTATTGATTTTATTGTCTATGGTTCATACCGGGATATTCTTGGCGGCATAGAGCTCAATCTCAAAATCATGGACATTAAAACCGGTGTAGTTATTGCAGATTTTTCAATTGCAGATTCCGGAAAAAATTATCTTTCAAAAATTTCATACCGTGCTGCGAAAAAAATATATGAGTCTATTCCGTACAAGGGAAAAATACTCGATTCTCCTGAAGATGGCGCGGTGGTTAACCTGGGTTCATTTGACGGATTGAAAAAAGACGATATGCTTTTTTTCTATCACGATACGGAAACAGTTGCAAAAGGCAAGTACAAACTCCGCAAAAAGATTCTGTTGAAGATTAAAGAAGCTGATACTGATATTAGCAAGGCGGAAGCTTTGACTCCGGCGGATAAAGATAAGATGCGTACGGGACTTGATGTTTTTCCTTTAAACGTCAAACGCGCCGAACGCATCGAGTAATGTTATGCTGCGTAAAGATCGATAGATTTTATTTCGTTTATTGCGATTCTGATTTCTCTGTTGTGGCGGTCTGTGATTAGGATGCAGTCTTTATCCAGGGTTCTGTTCTTATTCAGTTCTATTGTTTTTCCGTCTTTGAGATAGACGATAATATCAAGTCCTTTGATGGCAAGATAGTGCTTGAGCATAGTCTTGAAGCTGTTTTTTTCGCCTTTTTTTTTCATATTACCCCTTGTGGTATTTAGTTTCTTGTTATCTGCGTTATGTCGCCTTGTACTATAAGTGTCGTCAGGTGTATTAAAATTAATTAATAGAAAAATGCTAAAATAGTCATTTTTTTGTTGAAGAATCCAAAAGTGTGTAATTTCTAAATCTATGAAGAAAATGATCATATCCGCATTCTTATTTATGCCGTTTCATTATATTTATTCAGCAGCTGCCTATTCTAAAGGTGATATAACCGATACGCTTTCTGATGCAAAGAAATATACCTTTTCTGAAAGTCTGGTTGAAGAAGATTATTCGGCAAAAAACAACTGTCTTTGGATAAGAATTCCTAAAATGTCTACAGATTCATTGCTTTATATTTCCGGCGGATATACCGGATGCAGTGTATATTCTGATAACGAACTGATAGGAAATTCAACCAGTTTCATGTCTGATATTCCGTCCATGGATTTTTTCGCCATTTCAGGTGCACAGGAATATATTTATACGAAAATCAATTTCAACCGGATTGAAAAACTTAAGATTAAAGCAGAATTCGTATCACCTTCAAATTTATCAAATCACATAATTGATTCGGAATATATATTAACTTTAATTCTATTACTTTCATTTTTGTCTTTTGCCATTGTTTTATTTATGAAAACAGATAAAAAGATATTATTGAGTTTTTCATTTATATTGGCCGTATTATATCTGATTCCCCAGATTTTAGCGTATAAACAGATTTATGATGCCGCACAATATTTTTCATATAGTTCTTTTGCAGCCATGTTTGTTCTGTCTTTTTATTTAAGTTCAAAGAAACAGATATATAAATCATTTCCGACAGTTATTTTTTCTATAGTAATAGCTCTGTTATATTTCGGATTCAGTGTTCCTTCTAAGTGTTTGCCTGTTTTGGGATTAATTTCTTTTATTTCAGTCTTTTTCTTTGTTAAGGATGAAAAGAATATTGAAAAGATATTGATAATAATTACTTTTTCTATGGTTCCATTGCTTCAATATTATTCAAATATTGAATTTTCACTGCTTTCAGTCTGCGCTGTTTTTATTTCGTTTATAATCATGTTTCTTGTTTCTGTTTTGAGACTGATTGTCTTTCATGATACTAATATTTGTCAATCAGTTGATTCTGATTCAAAAATTAAAAAATTAAGCGATGAAAATATTCTTTTAACAAATAATTTTAAAAGAATGAGTGATGAACGTCTTTTGACTGAAAATGCGGTTATTGATCTTCAGAAAAAATATTCGGATGAAAGATTATTTTCAGCAGGGTGGGAATGCGCAATAATTTCTGATTCAAAATTTTTGAAAACCGATACAGCAGCGTTCATCGATTGCGGATCTTATTCAATAGCCTACATAATAGATATAGAAGGACATTCAATAGAGAAATCAATAATTTCAATGTATTTAAAACAGGAAATATCCCGTTACATTAATAATCATAATGAAAAACTTACACTTTTCTCTTCATTTCTGCAGAATATTTCTGATAAATTCGGTTTAAATTATCTCCGGGGAGCTGTAATAAAATTAAATGGTGATTATGCCGAATACATCAATTATTCGTATCCGGACTGTTATTATGTGAATGCAAGAGCTCTCAGTACAGGAAAACTCACTTATGCTGATAATGAAAAGCTTCCTGTAATGTCGGGCCGTACAATGAAAAATGAATCCAAAATGTACAAAATAAACAATGGAGATTATTTATTAATGTATTCTGATTCACTTAAGAACGTTATGGACGGGTTTATTTCCGGTGCCGACTTCAGCGGCGGCATCGATAAATTGTGCCGCCGCGTGAAGGAAGCGTTTAAATCAGATGATTTCAATGATGATATCACAGTTGTGATACTTCGAAGAAATCAGTAATAGGCGCCTGAGCACGATGTTTCTATTCCGAATTTTAGATTCTCTGTGTTATCCTTATCCTCGAATTTTAAAGGATATTTTCCGTTAAAACATGCCGTACAGTATTTCAGATTGCTTGATTTAACAGCTTCGAGAAGAGATTCAACTGTGAGATAACCTATAGAATCAACTCCGAGATATTCAGCGATTTCATTAACGGATTTGTTTGCCGCGATGAGTTCCTTGGTAGTCGGAATATCTATTCCGTAATAGCAAGGAAACATTGTTGGAGGCGCAGAAATTCTTACATGAATTTCTTTAGCACCTGCGTTTCTGAACATTGCTATTATTTTACGCATTGTCGTTCCGCGCATGATTGAGTCGTCTACTACTACAATATTTTTGCCTTTAACTGCATTGCGCACAACATTGTATTTTATTTTTGCTCCGAAATCCCTAATTTTCTGTGAGGGTTCGATGAAAGTTCTTCCAATGTAATGATTTCTAATCATTCCCTGTTCGTGCGGAATGCCGGATTCAAGAGAAAATCCCAGAGCTGCGGCAGTACTCGAATCAGGAATATGAACGACAATATCCGCCTTTGCCGGGTGAAGTTTGGCGAGTTCACGTCCGAGGGCGATTCGCATTCCGTGAACCGACTGGCCGAAGATGTAACTATCCGGACGCGCAAAATAAATGTACTCGAATATGCACATCGATTCTTCACGCTTCTCAAACGGGAAAAATGATTTTATTCCTTCTGAAGTTATTTCTATCAGTTCTCCCGGCTGAATGTCTCTGATATATTCCGCATCAATTATATCAAATGCACATGTTTCGCTCGCTACAACGTATGTGTCACCGAGTTTAGCAAGAGAAAGCGGTCTGAAACCGTTCGGATCACGTACTGCATATAAAGCATTCTTATTCATCACAAGAAGAGCATAAGCTCCCTTTATCTGTTTGAGAGCCGTTATAAGGGCGTCTTTGAATTCTGCATCCTTCGATCTTGCCATCAGGTGAATGATCACTTCGGAGTCAACTGAAGTCTGGAAGATCCGGCCTTCTTTTACAAACTCTCTGTGAAGTTCCGGTGTATTGACCAGATTTCCATTATGAGCTACAACTATCGGACCGAGGCGCGATTCGGCTCTGAGAGGCTGTGCATTTCTGAGATATGAAGAGCCTGTTGTTGAATATCTGTTATGACCTATCGCCATATTGCCGCAAAGGCTTGAAAGGTGGGTTTCGTTAAAAACATCAACGACTTTTCCCATTCCGGCGTATCTTGCGATGTTGCATCCGTCAGAAGCCGCGATACCTGCTGATTCCTGACCCCTGTGCTGAAGCGCGTAAAGTCCGAGATAAGTCAGATTCGCCGCCTGAGGATGATTGAATATTCCGAACACTCCGCATTCGTCATAAGGGCGGATGTCTTTTTCAAAACTCATGTCTTTCATAAAATTACCGTCAATTAATCTTGATTAGCGATTTGTTATAATCTTCAGGAGCTTCATATCCCAATAGATTAAATATAGTCGCCGCAACGTTTGCAAGACCCGCATCTTTTACATCAGAAAGCGAATACTCGTTTTTATATTCAGGATCATAAATGATAAACGGAACAGGATTCAGCGTGTGAGCTGTTCTTCTTGCTATCTCACCTGTTTTTTTGTCTATTTTAACGGCTCCTGATTTATCGAATTCAAACATCTCATCTAGATTTCCATGATCCGCAGTCAGAAGGGCTATACCGCCCGCAGCCTTGATTACTGGAAGAAGACGTTTTAAGCAGATGTCAACAGTTTCCATTGCAATGACTGCAGCTTCCATGTCGCCAGTGTGACCGACCATGTCGCCGTTTGCGTAGTTGAGGCGTATGAAAGGATACTTTCCTGATTTAACGGCTTCAATTACATTGTCAGTTATTTCGGCGGCTTTCATCCACGGACGCTGATCAAAAGTAATTTTATCTGAAGGTACTTCAAAATAAGTTTCTGTTTTTTCGTCAAATTTTCCGCTTTTATTTCCGTTCCAGAAATATGTTACGTGACCGAATTTCTGTGTTTCACTGATTGCATACTGGCTGACGCCTTCTGCCGCTAGGTATTCGCTTATAGGGCGTTCGATTGACGGCGGAATAACGAGATAGTTTGAAGGAATATGAAGATCTCCGTCGTATTCCATCATTCCGGCAAACAATACCTTAGGTTTGCGCTTGCGGTCAAATTTTGTGAAGTTGTCGCTTTCAAAAGCAACTGAGATTTCAATTGCTCTGTCTCCTCTGAAATTAGAAAGAACAACTGAATCGCCGTCTTCTATAGTGCCGACTGGTTTTCCTGAGTCATCAACTATTGTAAATGAAGGAAGATACTGGTCAGTAAGTCCGGGAGTTTCTTTTCTGTAGGTTTCAATTGCTTCTTTGACGGATTTGAATCCTCTTGCTTCACCGAGAACATGGGCTTGCCAGCCGCGTTCAACGATTGACCAGTCCGCTTCGTAACGGTCCATGGTTGTAATCATTCTTCCGCCGCCCGAAGCTACTTTGTAGTCGTAACCTTTGGCATTGATCTGCGATAGAGTGTTTTCGAGGGTTTCAACATATTCAAGTGCGCTTGTTTCCGGTACGTCTCTTCCGTCAAGAAGGATGTGAACGCGTACTTTTTTGATTCCTTCTTCAGAAGCGCGGTTGAGCATTTTTAGAAGATGGCTTATGTTCGAGTGAACATTTCCGTCTGAAAGAAGACTTATGAAATGAAGAGCAGTTCCGTCTGAAAGAGGTTTCTGAATGAGCTCCTTCCAGATATGAGTTGTATAAATATCACCTGACTCAATGGCTTTTTGTACGAGTTTAGCGCCCTGGTCGAATATTCTTCCGGCACCGAGAGCATTATGACCGACTTCGGAATTTCCCATATCTTCGTCAGAAGGAAGACCTACTGCCGTTCCGTGAGCTTTGAGTTTTGTGAACATTGAATTTTTCATGAGATCGGCAAGAATCGGTTTTCTCGCGTGATTGAATGCGTTTCCGTCATAATCTGGACCTAGCCCGACACCGTCCATGATTACCAGAACAACCGGTCCTTTCCTTTTGGTGAATTTATTTTTTTGAAGTTTCAGCATTATTTTCTCCTGAGGGGAATATAACTGAATGTTTAGACCATGGCTATATTTGTAAACATAATTTTTTGAACAAAACACGGTGATTGATACGTATAAGTAAAATAATCTTGACAATAGCGGTATTGGAAATATTTTTGTACCGTTATGGCGTCGTACCCAAGCGGTAAGGGGCAGGTCTGCAAAACCTTTATTCATCGGTTCGATTCCGATCGACGCCTATTAGATGCCCAAGTGGTGGAATTGGTAGACACAAGGGACTTAAAATCCCTTGACCGTCTCGGTCGTGCCGGTTCAATTCCGGCCTTGGGCAAATAATTTTCTACAGAATCGAATTAACTTCTTTAGTCAGCTTTTCAATTCTCGGTATCAAATAATCATAAGCTTCGTCAACTGTGTCGCAGAACTTGAAAAGGCTCAAGTCTTCAGGTGAAATAAGTCCGAGATCCGCCATCTGCTCAAAATTAACGAGTTTTTTCCAGAAATCCGTTCCGAATAGAACAATCGGAAGATTTCCTTTTTCAACTTTCTGAGTCTGAATAAGCGTCAATGATTCGAAAAGTTCGTCAAGAGTTCCGTATCCGCCCGGAAACGCGATAAGCGCCTTGGACTGATAAAGAAACCACAGTTTTCTCATATAGAAATAATGAAATTCCATGTTGAGTTCGGGAGAAATATAGGGATTCGGCTGCTGTTCAAAAGGAAGCTGGATGTTGAGTCCTATTGTTTTTTCACCTGCACGGTCTGCTCCGCGGTTTGCCGCTTCCATGATGCCGGGACCACCGCCTGTGCATACAAAAATCTTGTTGTTTTCTTCTTTAAGCTTTTTTGACCATGAGGCAATTCTGAATGCGAGCTCTTCTGCGTCCCAGTAGAATCTTCCCATTTCACTTGTTTTATCTTCTTTTATGCGGGCTGAACCGAAAAAAACAACTGTATGATGAACACCGTTTTTGTTGAATTTAACTTCGGGGTCAATGTACTCGCTGATAATCCTTATAGGACGGGCTTCTCTCGAATGAAGAAAATCGAGATTGTTGAAAGGAATGCTCGGGCTGTCGGCTTTTTTTTTGTCCATTAAAGATATCTCCTTCTGCGTTTTAGATTGAAAATAGTTCCGTCAGTATTATCGGATACCGAAGTGCTTACTACGGATTCTTTGTCTATCAGGTCAATTTTTACCTGATCCATAAATGATAGTATTATTTTTAGACCTGCACCTATACCATTAAGAATAACTTCTTTTCCGTTTAATGTAACATGAAGTTTTTTTTCTGTACGGCTGTCGATGTATTCAAATATCTGTTCGTGGTAACCTTTAGAAGCCGAGTCCGGGGTAATGGCTGTCATTTTTGTAATATCAAGTCCTTTGCCGTGATCAATGATTGTGGCGTCGAACTCCGAATCGGTAACTCTGTATCTTACCGTGATGTCCCTGATTGCACCGTCATGGCGCAGTTCGAGACATATGCGGTTATTGCATAGTGTTTCCTGAACGGCATTAGTGACGGCTTCGTCCATAGCGATTACAATCTCGCTGATTTCTTCGGCGACAAACTTCATTTTTTTGAGATCACTGATAAGAGAATCAATGACCCTTCCGACAACCGAAGTATCGGCTGAAAAGCTGTCTATGAAATTGATCTCGCCAGTCTGCAAGTCAGAGTTCGGCATAGCACTAAATCCCATGCGGATATGTTATGATAACGCGGAAATAAAATCAATTATTAAAATTGCTTTAATTTAGAACTTGGCGCGGTTGAATATTGCTTGCAAAACCAGTTGAAATTAAATAAAATAAATTCAATATGACTTGACGCGGATGTGTGAAAAAAAAATATTTCCGGAAAAGGAAAACAGTTTGTTTAAAAAAATTATATTGGCGGCAATGCTGACCGCTTTTTCCCTGTCTAATGCCCAGGAAACAAGGGAAATCGAGCTTCAGGCACAGGAAATACTTTCCCGTGTTGATGACATTATGCGTTATCCTGAAGGAGAGCTGAAAGGAAAAATAATGCACCTTCTGCCGGGCGGGAAATCCTATTCATTTTCTATTACGGGAAAGATCACGAAAGAGGATTATCTATTTCATCTTCATTCTTTTGAGCGGGGCGAGCAATACAAGATTCTTTATAATCTCGGTGGTGAGGATATATGGGTTTACAATATTCTTTCTGTTCAGATGTTTCATAAAATCGGAATTGATAAATTTGATCCTGTAATGGGAACAAATCTGTCATATATTGATATTTCTAATTATGATCTTCAGAGCAATTATACTGCAAAAATTGACGGTAATGCCCTCGTAAAAGGGATTCAGGCTATTAAGCTGACACTGATTCCGATATTTCAGAGAGAAGAGGGCATGTACGGCAAACTGACGCTTTTTGTAAGAAGATCGGATTATTATCCGCTTAGAATCGATTTTCATGACAGGGACAAGGTAATAATGAAAACAATGTCCATCGTTCAGGGAGCGGAATTTTCGAGGCGCAAGTTCCCTGTGAGGTATGATGTTCTCGATATCCGCAAGGGAAGCCAGACTATTCTTAACTTTCTATCGCTTGATGAAAAAGTCAATTTTGATCCGCGCATTTTCCGTCATGAAGAACTTCCGAAGTAATAGTCAAAAACTTAAATAATTTATATTAAAATTATTTAAGCTGCAGTTAAACTTTGATGTGTTTTTATTATGCTTTCATAAATAACCTTGACTAAAGGCGCTATGAAAAAATAGTGGTCTTGCTTTTATTGGAGGGGAAATGAGAAGCAAATTTACTAAAATAGTAGCTACTATAGGGCCAAGCTCTAGAAATTACGAGTGCATACGCGAAATAATAGATAACGGTGCCAATGTTATCAGGCTTAACTTTTCACACGGAACATTCGATGATCATAAACAGTCTGTCGATATGGTTAGAAAGGCGGCTAAGGATTTAGGACATTCCGTTGCAATTTTTCAGGATCTTCAGGGACCTAAGATCAGGGTCGGAAAACTTGACGGTGAATACATAGAGATCGAAGATGACGAAGAACTTATAATTACTACCGATGATATAATCGGCGGTGTAATCGATGGAAAGAAAAAAATATCGATCGATTACTCGAATCTGCATAAAGAAGCATCGGTTGGAAACCGTATTCTTCTCGATGACGGACTAATGGAACTTCGTGTTGAAAAGATAGACGGAAAAAATATTCATACCAGGGTAATAAACGGCGGTAAGCTCAAGCCGAGAAAAGGCGTCAATTTTCCTCATGTAAAACTTAACATTTCGGCGATAACTGATAAGGACAGAAAGGATCTTTCTTTTGCGTTTGAAAACGATATAGATTACGTCGCTCTTTCTTTTGTGCGCGATGCGAAAGACGTCAGAGAACTTATAGAGATTATGCTTAAAGATTACGGGAAACGAATTCCTATTATATCTAAGATTGAAAAACCGGAAGCTTTTGATGATATAGACGATATCATTGAAGTGTCTGACGCTATAATGGTTGCGCGCGGTGATCTCGGGGTTGAAACTTCTCCGCAGGAAGTTCCTATTATGCAGAAGAGCATCATCAGAAAATGCAATATCGCCGGTAAGCCGGTAATTACTGCAACTCAGATGCTCGAATCAATGATAACCAATCCGCGTCCGACAAGAGCTGAAGCGAACGACGTTGCGAATGCCATACTTGACGGAACCGATGCTGTAATGCTTTCGGGTGAAACCGCGTCCGGCAAATATCCGGTCGAAGCTGTTTCTATGATGGCGGATATCGCGCGTCAGGTTGAGAAGAGCCAGATATTTGAGCGTGTTCTTTCAAGCAGACCTTTGACAAACGATGAGCTCGAAGAAAGCGCGAAAGAAGATGTTTCTTCTGCTATAAGTTTTGCGACAGTTGAACTTGCTTATAAAGTTCATGCGAAGTATATAGTAAGCTTTACGCACAGCGGCGGAACAGCCAAAGCTATTTCCAAGTACAGAACTCCGATTCCGATTGTAGCAATATCTCCGGTAAAATCAACCGTGCGTCTGCTTGCTCTTGTTTGGGGAGTATGGGCGTATGAAATGGGAACGGTTTCGACTGTTAATGAACTTCTTGAAGGCGCAGTTGAAATGCTTAAAGTCAAGGAACATGTTCAGAAAAAAGACATGCTTGTAATCACGGCCGGAGTACCTGTAGGTATTGCCGGAAGTACGAATATGATCAAGGTATACGAAGTTTAAGGCTTTGCCAGTTTCCGCACGGAGGCGGAAACATAGCCCGCGAGGTGGTCGCAGACCACAGCGGGAAAACGCAAAAGTCACTTTGGAAACGTGTGCGAATAGTTACATTCGTGTTGTAATCGAAGCAGATATGATGTCTGCTGAGAAAAAGCAATGAATTTCTGCCCATGAGTTGGGCATACAACACAAGGCTTCGCCTTATGAATCTGTTTTTCGTATGGTCTCATACGATAATATTCAAAGGGACGAGGGGCTCAGTCGCCGCCCCTCATCACTTTGAGATCCCACTCCTGGCTTTTTTTACGCTTCGATTTTCGCACCGCTTTCAGCGGATTGCGAAAGCTCCGCTTATTAACGAGGCGCTTTTTTGCAAACTTCCTGTTTGCGAGTGAAGCGCCTCGATGGCGGTTCTCCTACCGCCTTAGTGTCGCGCTGTGCGCGACGGTTAAAGGCTTTTTCTATCATTCAATTTTTACTTTGGTGTGCGGTTTTTGCTGTAATTCTTTATCGAACAAGCATCGAAGCGAGACCGAAGGAAGGAAAATCCTCTCTCCCAGCCTCTCTCCTTTGATAAAGATGTGTCCTCAAGCCGAACGGGCTTCAAAGGTGATGCCCGCATCACGGGCAGAAAACCCAAAAGCGTTGGACAGTGAAATCCCACTCCTGGCTCTTGTCTCGCAGAACTCGCCGATGACTTAGTAAACACTGTGTTTTAGTCTGGAATTCCTGAACGACAGATATCATCCATGAGTGCACCGAATTCCCGTTCATAGTTTCCGAAAGCCTGATCCGTTAT
>JAEWVM010000151.1 GCA_023396615.1 Spirochaetota bacterium
CCGACTTTCGGGCTTTCACTATCATATAATTTTCCATCCAAATTGACTTTTACATTTGTGTAATCATTTTTCAAATCGCTGTTAGATGTCATGGCTCCCAGATTGACCCATGATCCAATATAAGCATGACCTATAAAACCGTCATGATATTTGTTGGAAAATGAATTGAATACGGAATCTTCAACTTCTCCGCCGATTCTGCAGGAAATTCCGAATGATGATCCTTCTCTTATATTTGCTCTGAAAATACATGTATTTTTGCCGATGTAAGCCGGACCTTCGATTCTTGAAAATGATGATATCTCTGCATTCTCGTCAATTATTACAGGACCTTTTTTGGTTGAAACCGAAACGAACGGTTCTATTTCGGCCGAATCTGCGCAATAGAATAAATTTTCGGGACCTGAAACTGATATTTTAATGTTAGATTTGTCAGAGAAAAATTTAAAATCATTTTTAATTATTTCTCCGTTCATCAAAGGTATTTCCCAGATATATTTAGGAAAAATGATATCAGTACTATTTTCTGAAAAACCGTTTAATCCTTCGATGAATCCGTTAGATACCGAGATTTTGATTAAATCATCCTTTTTTATGAATGCATATGCTAAAACATTTCTGCTGTAAAAAACTTCTGATTTGTTTAAGCTGGAAATATCCGGAATAATATTCATAAGAGAATTGATTATGAGAATATCTCCATCAGACGGAAGAGTCGAAGTTGTCCGGATGTTGCTGTAGAGTGAACACATTTCTTCAGATGCAAGAAAAGTGAGTTTTATATCGTCCGAAAAAAGTTTTATGAATCTTTCGTTCTGTTCAAAGCACCCGCTTCTCAGCGTCCACAAGGGACGCGTAAGAGAAAGCGGATAATAATTTTCTTTGTTAAAGTCTGCTATGAGAATATTAAAAGGCATCATTCTTCCAAATATTTCTTACGTTCTTCAATTACCTTTTCGGCTATTTTCCCGGTTACTGGTTCGTAGTGCGAAAAACTCATTTCAAACATCGCCTTATTCTGTGTTAGAGTCGTAAGATCGACGCTGTATCTGACAAGTTCCGCTGAAGGAATCTGGGCGGAAATAACATTTATTCCGGAGTCCCTGTTTTCGTCTTTTCCTTCCATCTTAAGAACTTTTCCGCGACGGGCGGTAATGTCGTTCATAACATCACCCATGTATTGTTTGTCAACATAAATCCTGACGTTCATCACCGGTTCAAGAAGAACAGGGTTTGCAATCTGCATTGCCATTTTTAAAGCGCTTGCTGAGGCGAGCTTAAACGCAAGCTCGCTCGAATCTACTGCGTGAAATGATCCGTCATATAGTTCCGCTTTTAGGTCTACTACGGGATATTTAGCAATCACTCCGCTTTCCATTGCTTCTTTGATTCCTTTTTCAACACCTGGAATATATTGTTTCGGAATAGCTCCGCCGACGATAGATTCCTTGAATTCAAAGCCTTTGCTTCGTTCAATCGGTGAAATTCTCAAGAATACTTCAGCGTATTGACCATGGCCTCCGCTTTGTTTTTTGTGTTTATATTGCGCTTCAGACTGTTTTGTAATTGTTTCTCTGTAAGCTATACGCGGCGGTGAGATGATAAAATCAATTTTGTATTTGTCTTTCACTTCTTCGAGAGTTAAATCGACATGAAGCTGTCCCATTCCAGATAATACACTTTCTTTTGTTTCAGGATTGTAGAGATATTCTATAGTCGGATACTGTTCGTCATATTTGGTAAGTATCTGAGAAAGTTTATCTTCGTCTTTCTTATCCTTTGCTTTAATAGCATACGAGAAAACCGGTCTTGGAAGTTTAATCATCGGTATCTTCAGAGGTCTTGACGGATCGCACAGGGTGTTTGCAGTAATTGTTTTATCAAGTTTCTGAAGCACACCGATATCTCCGGTTGAAAGTTTCGGTACTTCATGAATATCCTTGCCTATCATAGTGTAGATTTTTCCGATTCTTTCTATTTCGTTAAAATCTGTATTGAGAACTTCGCTGTCGGGAAGCAGTTCTCCGGATATTACCCTGACAAAGCTGAATTTTCCGGCATACTGGTCAATGTATGTTTTCCATACAACAGCAGAAAATTTTTCTTTTGGATTAGTTTTGATGTATATTTCTTCGGCATTTTTTGAAAGATCCAGCGCTTTTGTTTCTGAATTTTCTGCCGGAGACGGCATGAAATTCTTGATCAGGCTTATGAGGCTTGTGATCCCGATCGACTTCATGGCGCTTCCGCAAATAGCAGGGAAGAGTTTATTGTCAATTATCTGTTCCTTGATGCCGCGTTTTAGAAGTTCTTCGTCAAATTCCTTTCCTTCAAGAAATAATTCTATCAATTCATCATCGCCTTCAGCGGCAATCTCAACTCCGTGTTTGCGCTCCTCGTTTACAGCATCTGAATATTCGGACGGTATGTCTCCGGTGATAGTTTCTCTGCTTCCGTTTTCCTTAGGCATAAGGGATTTCATTTTGATGATATCTACAACACCTTTAAGAGAATTGCCTTCTCCTATAGGAATGCATAATGATACAAGATTTGCGTGAAGTTCGGTTTTTAATTCTTCAATAATTTTCGAATATGAGGCTCTGTCTTGATCCATTTTGTTAACAAAGATAATGCGGGGAATTTTCTCCTCATCAAGAAAACGCCAGACTTTTTCTGTTCCGACCTGAACACCGTCAACTGAATCTACGACGATAATTGCGGCCTGGCAGCCAAGAATTGCTGCACGCCTTTCTCCTATTAAATCCGCGTGACCGGGGCAGTCGACAATGTTGAATTTAATTCCGTCAACTTCAATGAATCCCAGAGATGTGTGGATTGACATCTTTTTTTTCTTTTCTTCAACATCGAAATCGGAAACCAGTGAATCATCACTATGACTTCCTATTTTTTGTATTTTTCCGCCATTGAAGAGAAGAGAATCGAACAAAGTAGATTTTCCAGTACCTGCATGTCCTACGATTGCGATATTTCTGATATCGCCTGAAGAATATTCCTTTACCATCACGACCTCCGGAATTAGTGTTTTCCTTCAAATATCATATAACATCAAAAAGTAAAGAAGTATTTAAAATGAAAAAATAGATGAATAACTGAATTAAATTAAATATAATTCAGTTATTCTGATTGAGTTTAGGTCTGAATGTGATTATTCAATAAGCGGTAGAATCAGTAAAGATAATGCTGTTCGATGGTTTCAATGTCCATTCTTTTCAGCTTGTGTCTAAAGTTTACGCTTTCATCATCAATCACTTTTTTCAGATACTGCATCTGTTTGTCAATTGCTTCCATATACAGATTGAATGGTATTCCAAAACGCTTGTTGAAATGAACTTTGGCTAAATCATAAACCTTGCCGAGCTGTCTGTCCAGCCTGTCCTGCGTGGTGGAATAGAAAGAAAGAGTCTTTCTTAATATGTCGAATTCCGTATTAAAACCTTCGATTCCGGCTTCTTTGAATTCGTAGTAAAGAAAAAGAAGTTTTTCAAGATATGCCCGGTCAGACATCTGTCCAAGCAGATCCGCTGTTCCGATGATTGATCCTGCAATAGAGTAATCTTTTCCCATAACGGATTCGCCGGGCATATCGCTTCTGAGACCGGTCCATCTTATTAAGGATGATATTACATCTGACATTAGAGCAGTTATTCCAATTTTATCTTTATTCGCAGTTACAAAAATAGTGCTTCTTTCGACGTGATTCCTGGTATATTTCGCACCTGTGCCGTCTATATCATCCGATTTCTGAATATAGCCTGAATCGTGATAGATTACGGCTAAAAGAAGAGCTACTGCACTTTCTTCGGAAAGAATTGATTCTGAAGAGATATTAAATCCGTCCATAAGACGTGCGGATGCGAGCAGAGCGTCAAGTGTATGGTTAAGATCGTGATATTCTGTATTGCACTTCTGATAGCCTTCAAACTCTCCTTTAAAAAGAGATTTCAATATTTCAAAAGAACGTTCAACAATTTGAAATGTTTTAAGGTCGTAATGGTAAGAGAATATTTCCTTTACTTCTTCAAAAACCGCTTCAGGAGAAGTATGATCGACTAGGGTGCAAAGCTGGGGATTGCTTATATTTGCCATGATTCCTCCGCTTATAAAATAGTTCATTTGCAGATGATGTTTTCCACTCATATCTGATGTCTAAAAAATAGCAAGGAATAAATTATATAATCTTTAGTGCTAAAGCTGATGAAAAAAGTTTTTACATGTCAAAAAAGTAATCCTTATCTTCAAGAAGTTCGCTTTTTGAT
Organism: Spirochaetota bacterium; assembly: GCA_023396615.1. GTDB lineage: Bacteria > Spirochaetota > UBA4802 > UBA4802 > JAFGJZ01 > JAKJGA01. The sequence continues at coordinate 4,278 of JAEWVM010000151.1, forward strand.
TCAGGTTCAATTCCGCTTTCAAGAAGTATCGCTTCAATATCTTTTATTTCACTTTCCCAGTAATTATCGGTTCCGTAGTGAGGAAAAGCGTTTTTAAAAGCCGGATCATCATATCTTTTTCCTATCCAGCAGGCGTAATTTACAAAACGCATTGCTTTAAGAACCGGAGCTAGATTCAGCCATGAACGGTCGAATTCAGCGAACTCACGGTAGCCTTCGAGAAGCGCTTCTCTTTTGCGCTGTCCTTCGGCATCGCTAGCCGGTGCAAGCATCCATATATCCTGAACAGCAGGACCTGTAACAAAATCATCAAAATCCAGCACGATAAAACTGCTGTCCCTTTTTAGTAAATTGCCCCAGTGAAAATCTCCGTGAATTCTGTGAAAAGGCATGTCAACTGAAGTTTCATAAAATGCCGTTGTAATTTTTTCGGCAAGCTTATGATAAACCGAAAGATATCTTTGAGGCAACAGCTGTTTTTGCGCCATATAATCAAGATTTGCTCTTACGAAAGTTTCAGGGCATATTTTTATTCTGTGAACGGCTTTTTTTCGTCTGCCTGTATTGTGAATGCGCGCAATCAGCCGGCCTATCATCATCAAATCGTCATCAGAAAATTCATCCGGAATCCGCCCGCCGTTTTTAGGAAAAACCGTGTAAATAAAATCATCAATGAAATGAAGAGTTTTTCCGTCAAATGATAAAGGCGCACATACGGGAATATCATCATCCTTAAGTTCATTGAGGAATGAATGCTCTTCGAGAATCTGATTTTCATTCCATCTGCCTGGACGGTAAATTTTTATTACGACCTGTGAAGAATCTTCAAGATATAGTGAATAAACCCTGTTTTCGAGTGAATTGAGCTGAAGAATATGTCCTGTCGGATTCAGATTGAGTCTTTCAGCCGCTTTAAGAATTGTTTCGGGTTTTAGAGAGTAATAATTGTCGGACATCTTTCTCCGTTCGGTACAGTTTTTATATTTTATAAAAACTGAAGTTTAAAAACTTTACTAATTATTATCATCCTTCGAATAATGGCAAGCAGAAAGAGCTTTTAGGATGTATATATGTCTGGTGAAACTGCCTCGCTTTTAGTTGCCCTGTCTTGGACATTTACAGCATTGATGTTTGAACGTGCCGCTAGAATATTCGGTTCGCTTGCACTCAATCCTCTTCGTCTCTTGATAGCGTTTTCTTTCTTGTCATTATTTTCATTTTTTGTATATGGAAATCCCTTTCCGGCGGGAGTGAGCGCAGCTTCGTGGATGTGGCTCTCCATATCCGGATTTGTCGGGTTTTTTATAGGTGATTATTTTTTGTTTAAGGCATTTGAAATAATAGGATCACGGATTTCCATGCTCATCATGAGTCTTGCTCCGGTTATTTCTGCATTTATAGGTTACTTTGTTCTTGATGAAATTCTGTCTGTTACGGATATTCTTGCAGTTGTTATTATATTTTCAGGGATATCGGTTGCCGTTTTAACCAAGAAAAACGGTGAACGTATAAAAATGCAGCATCCTCTCGGCGGCATAATGTTCGCACTTATCGGAGCGTGTTCGCAAGGTGCGGGACTGATTCTGGCAAAGTTGGGAATGAACAACATGAATGCCGTGAATGTTACCCAATGCCGTGTTATAGCCGGGTTTGCGGCATTTGTCCTTGCTCTTGCAGTTTCGGGTAAACTGAAAAAATCAGTTCTGTCTTATAGAAACTCTTCGGGTCTTGTCTATGCTTCGATAGGGGCATTTTTGGGACCTTTTACCGGTGTCAGCCTTGCAATGTATGCCATTTCAAGAACGGAAGTAGGTGTGGCGTCAGCGATAATGTCCATCGTTCCTGTGCTTCTGATTCCGGTTTCATTTGTTTTTGAAAATAAGAAGATTCGAATAGCTGAAATTTTGGGAATTATTCTTGCAGTTTCAGGTGTGGCAATTCTATTTCTGATGTGAGGATTTATGAAACTTAAAAGATTCAGGGAAATAGCTTCGGGAAGGGATGTATATCCGTATCTGATTTTTGATTTAAAAAATATCCGCTATCTTACCGGATTCGAAGGTTCCAATGCATTTCTTCTTGTTTATCCGGATAAGGCATTTTTTATAACTGATTCGCGCTATGAGGAATATGCAGGCGGCATTCTTACTAAAGAATATGAATTTGTGATTCAGGAAAAATCATTTTATGATACTCTTTCTAAGATAATTTCTGAAGGCGATAAACATCTTTATCTTGAAGAACATTCAGCGTCATTTTCAAATTACAATGAATTAAAAAAGAAATTTCCTCATTTAAAAATAGAAAGCGGCGGAAGTATAGTCAATGAGCTTCGCGCAGTTAAAAACGCCGATGAAATTGAAAAAATTAAAAAAGCAGTAAAGATCACCGACGAATGTTTTTCTCATCTTCTATCCACAATCCGTCAGGGTATAACGGAATGGGATATTGTTATGGAGGCGGAAATATTTTCAAAAATGAAATCCGCCAGGCGAATGGCTTTTGACACGATTGCCGCTTCCGGAAAAAATTCGTCAATGCCGCATTATTTTCCTTCACCGTCAAAAAAACTGCAAAACGGCGAAAATGTACTCATAGATATGGGCTGTGAGTTTGAAGGATATAATTCAGACTTGACAAGAACGGTATTTCTCGGAGAAATACCGGAAGAACTGAGAAAAATTTATTCTGTTGTTCTCGAATCTCAGAAACGTGCCATTTCTGCGGCAAAACCGGGGATGAGTGCGGGAGAGCTTGATGCTGTTGCAAGGGATTATATTTCTGCAAACGGTTTCGGTTCAAATTTCGGTCATTCTCTCGGTCATGGTGTAGGACTCGATGTTCACGAAGCTCCGGCTGTAAAAGGCGGAGGTGAAATGATACTGAGATCCGGCATGGTAATTACGGTTGAGCCCGGGATATATGTGCAGGGATGCGGCGGTGTAAGAATTGAAGATGTAATTCTTATCCGCGAAGAAGGCGCTGAGATATTGACATCCGCGGATAAAGATATAATAATAATTTAACGGAGAATTTGATGATTTCGAGCAATGATTTTAAAAAAGGCACGGCTATTAAAGTTGACGGCAATCTTTTTATGGTTGTTGATTTTCAGCATGTAAAACCGGGCAAGGGCGGAGCGTTTGTAAGAACAAAACTTAAGAATCTCAACAAAGGAACAGTCATCGACAAGACTTTCAGAGCCGGTGAAAAAGTTGAAGATATAAGAGTTGAAAACAGACCTATGCAGTATCTTTACAGCGAGGCTGATTCAATAGAATTAATGGATACTGAAAGCTATGATCAGATTTCAGTGCCTAAAGATATGATCGGCGATCTTCTTCTTTACGTGAAAGAAAATGATGTCATTGAAGCGGTTATGTATGATGAAAAACCTATTTCAATCATTCCTCCAACCTTCGTAAATCTTAAAGTCGTATACGCTGAACCGGGCGTTCGCGGAGATACTGCAACAAATGTTACAAAAAAAGTAAAAGTTGAAACTGGTGCAGAAATAAACGTTCCGATTTTTGTAAATCAGGACGATATGATAAAAATTGATACCCGCACAGGCGATTACGTCGAGCGTGTGAAGCAGTAAGGAGGAAGATTTGCCTCTTTCGGATGATTTTAGAAAATGGATAAATGATAATCCCGGCAAGGTTTTAGGAATACTTGCCGGACTTTTGTTCGGTGTGTTCTTTTTTCTTTTCGGATTGTGGAAGATGGTGCTTATTCTGTCGCTTATGTTCGTAGGATATATTATCGGAAAGTCGTTCGATGAAAATATTTCATTAATCGACGCGGTTAAGAGAATTTTCAGAAGAGAAGATGATTAAAAACACAGTTTCTGAAAATATTCTGTCAAAGGAAGCCATGTATCTCTTTAAAAAAAGAAGATATAAAGAGGCTTCCTTTATTTTTGATAAGGCAAATTTAATTTCGCCGACTCTTTTTAATTCTGTAATGTCTGCGATATGTTCGGTTATGACGGATAATTTTATTATCGCGGAAGGTATAATAGCTTCGATAAAAAGAAAGTATCCCGATTCTCCCGCAGGAAGCCAGCTCGAAAACTTTTTATTTATTAAAGGAGCGAGTTCTGTAGAAAACGTTCTTTTACGTCTTGCGGAAACAAGAGAAAAATATCCATTTGATAAAAAAACAAAACAGCTTCTGTCTCAGGTTGAAAAATCAAAATCATTTGAAAAACTACAGAAAAAAATTTCCATATTTGATGCGGTTGATATTCCCGGACATCGTTTCAGTAAACCGAGACATAAAACTATAGTTAAAATTCCTATGCGGAGAAAGGGACTAAAGAAATCCTTGAGTGCTCCTTCTTTGCGCTTGCTTGTAATGTCATTGATTTTTCTTGTTTCAGCTGTTTTGATAATTTATAACTTTTCGTATTTGAAAAATGTTTTTTCTGATAAGATTATAAGTTTCTCGTTTATGGGAGAAAATGAAAAGGTAACAGAAACAGATATTTCATCAATGATGTATCCTTTGATTGACAAGGCGACAAAAGTTAAACCTTTAGTTTCTTATTCTTCTGATGAAGAAGTCCGAAAAGAATTTAATTCTGCACGCAATGATATGAAAAAAGGGAATTACAATAACGCTCTCTTTTCGTTGAACCGCATCATAAACAGCAATTCGAACATACGTATAAAAGAGAAAGCACTGTATCTCATTAAATATATTGCAGGCATTGAAGATAAACCTTCGAGCGAGATTTCATATAGTGAAGTATCAAAAACTCCCGAGTTGTACGCGGGATTTACCGTCAGATGGAAAGGAAAAGTCGATAACTATAGGAATAAAAAAGGCAAGATAAGCTTTTCGCTTATTTCTGATTCGACAAGTCTCGAAATATTCGCACCGTTTGAAAAAGATCTTTCAAATGGGCAGTTGGTAGAAGTAAAGGGAACTTTTGTAAATGCGATAGGAAAAGATAAAGTAATGTACGTTCAGGCTGAGGAGATTTATTAGCGAAGGAGGGACTCGAACCCCCCACACCACGGATATGAGCCGTGTGCTCTAACCTACTGAGCTACTTCGCCGATTTAGCGCGGACAGGACTCGAACCTGTGACCTTTGGGTTATGAGCCCAACGAGCTGCCAACTGCTCCACCGCGCGGTGTAAGGACAGATTTACATATGTGCTTAATGTGTCAACAAAAATTAACACTTTGTAAAAAAACAGAAGAATAAGCTGATTAATATAATAGCGGAGAAAATGCATTGTTATGGGAAAAACTGACGATTTGATTCAACTGTCAAAACAAGTGGAAAAATGTACTGCATGCAGGCTCCATTCCACCCGGTCCAAAACTGTATTCGGCGAAGGATCTGCAGAAGCGAAAATAATGTTTATCGGTGAGGGACCCGGAAAGAACGAGGATATTCAGGGAATTCCATTTTGCGGAAAAGCCGGAGCACTTTTAACTTCTATTATTGAAAAAGGAATCAGAATTCCGAGAAGTTCTGTTTATATCTGCAATCTTGTGAAATGCCGTCCGACAGTTGATCTCAAAATGATTAAGGACAGGCCTCCGGCAGATGATGAACTTGCGGAGTGTTCAAAGTATCTGAAAATGCAGATTGAAATTATTAAACCTGAAGTAATCGTGACGCTTGGTTCACCGGCGACAAAGTATATCCTCAATACAAAGGATGGAATCACATCTATTCGTGGGAAATGGGGCGAATATTTGGGAATTCCTGTGATGCCGACTTTTCATCCTTCTTATGTTATAAGAAACGGAGGGGAAAAATCTCCTCTAAAAAAAGATGTCTGGAATGATATTAAGCTTGTCATGGAGCGCGTCGGCATTCCGATAGAAGTATAGTTATAAAAATACGGTGAAATGATGAAATTAAATGTTGCCACAGTCTTTATTAAATTAAAAAAATTTGCTTTGAAACATTATTATTTTCTAACGCCTTTATTGCTGTTTTTATCGTTTCCTTTCAGTGAATATTTTCCTTTGTTTCCGTTGTTTGCGCATTTTGCATTTATTCCTCTTTTATATAAAATGAGAGGAAACGGCTTCCGGAAAAATTTGATTCTTTCTTTTTCAACGGGATTTTTTTCTTTTTTACTGCTTAATTCATGGATGAGAAAATTCGGCGCTGGCGCTTCCGGCGGAGAAGCAGTAATACTTTTTGCTCTGATACCGGCTCTTTCTGCTCAGTTTGCTCTTAAATGCGCAATAACCGAGAAACTTGCTTCTTATAATGAGCGTTTCCGCTTTATAATTTTCCCAGGAGTTTGGCTCTTTTTTGATCTTATATCAAACTTTGGATTCATTGCCTTCCCGTGGAATTTCCTCGGGTATTCACAGTATCCTCTTGTATCATATATTCAAACTGCTTCTATCGGCGGAATCTATGCTGTAACATTTGCCGTAATATTTTCAAATATAATTTTTACTGATTTGATTCTGAAACGTTCGATGATTTCTAATTTGAAATCAAAAGTTCTATTGATTGCTGTATTAAAAAAAATCAGACCGGTTATTATACTAAACTGTGTGATTATTATATTCGGAATTGTCAGACTCAATCTGCCGAAAGAAGAAGCAACTCCGAAGAAAATGAAATTCGCGATTGTGCAGAACTGTCAGAATCCATGGGATAACTGGATTAAATACAGGTATCAATATCTTAATGATCATCTGAATTTTTCTCAAAGGATAATTGATGAAAACCCTGATACGGACATGATCGTATGGAGCGAGTCGGCTACTCTTGAGCCGGTGAGTTATCAATTGAAAAACGGTCAACATTCGAAATTTGTTCAATTAATTTCTGATTATGCACGACAGCAAAGCAAATATATTCTTACCGGTGAAATCGGAAAGGAAAGACCGTCTACCGGAGAAACTGAATGGTATAACAGCGCATGCCTGATAGCACCGGATGGAACCCTTGCGGGATATCATTATAAGACGCATCTTGCACCGGTTGGCGAATGGTTCCCATACGCTAAATGGTTTCCTTCTTTTCAGGAGTATCTTTATTCAATGGGGGCTTCGGATTTTACACCCGGCAAATCGATGAAGATTATGAAAGCAGGAAATTATTCATTCTTTACTGCGATATGTTATGAAAGTATTTTTACAGGAATCAACAGAAAATTTCCTGATGCGGGTGCTGATTTCGCTGTTGTAATTACAAATGACGGATGGAGTGATTCGTATCAGGGGCACTATCAGCATTTTTCATCATCGATTTTCAGAGCAGTTGAAACAGGGCTATGGTATGTTCGGGCGGGCAACAGCGGAAAAAGCGCCCTGATTAATCCTGAGGGAAGAATAACTGCCGAGATGCCGATACTGAAAAGAGGATCATTCGCTGCCAGTGCTGATTTTTCAGAAAACAGAAAAACATTATATTCGAAGTTCGGAGATTTGTTTTTGTTTTTATATTTTTTTGTGTGCATAATGTTATTGATTTTTTCACTTATTAAAACAAAGCTTGCGGAGAGAGGTCGTTGATTATGAAGTCGAGTGTTATTATTTCTAATATTTTCAGTCTGTTTGTCGTTGCGATTGTAATCGAAACCGCAGTATCTGCTTTTTTTTCTATTACTGCCGTTAAAGAACATGAACGTAAAGTTTTAATGAAAAGCATGAGAGAAGCTATAACTTTTCTTGCTGCGTTTTTCTTCTGCTTTGTTGTTCCTGAGATAAGAATTTTTAAAGAGTCAGGGATTAAAATAACAGGGATGGCTGATACAATTATAAGCGCTCTGCTAATCGCGAGAATGAGCGACATAGTAAGGGGTCTTATTTCTAAACTTAAAGGGGAGTAACCCCCTTGGTTTAGTTTTCTTTTACCTTATTGTATTCGTCCACAATAAGATCGGTGATTTTGTCTCTGGCTTCTTGTGTGATCGGAAAAAATACGTCGACATACTCTCCGGTTTTCTTTTTGTTCGAAGGCATACCAATGAATATTCCTTTGTCTCCTTTAACTACGCGAAGGTTTTTTACCACAAACTGGTTCATGATAGTCACGTTCGCGAAAGCCAATGTTTTGCCAAGGTTATCCTTTGGAAAGATTCTTACTTCAGTGATGATGTTCTCCATAAGTAAAAAACCCCTTAAGTGTATTGATTGTTTATACAAGTTTAGAATGTGAAAGTCAAGAAAATTATTATATTGTATATTATGATTTGTTCGAGAGTTGGACGAGCTATAAAGAGCGTTCCGCGCCATTTCTACGAGTATCGTAGCAGACAAAACAAGGTTCCGATATTCTCCGAGTGTCGGGATACAATCAAATGCGAAGCCTTTGGATGTATCCCCAAATCGTGGGCAGAAAGGAATGTATCAATAAGGCGCCAGCCTTTTGACAATATCATTTCCTATTACAAAAAATAGGTTGACGGACTCGTCAAAACGCGATTTAATAAACCATCCCCGCGAAATGCGGGGTTCTTATTATAAAAGATATCATTCTTTGATTTACCGGAGGGTTATGAACGAGCTTGAGGCAAAAAAACAGGCGATCAGGGAAGAACTTGATCAGCTGAAATATGAGTTTAATGTGGAACTTCCGCAGAAGATAGCCGAAGCACGCGAGCACGGTGACCTCAAAGAAAATGCAGATTATCATGCCGCAAGAGAGCGTCAGGGTTTTGTTAAAGCGAAGATTGCTCAGCTGACTGATCAGCTTTCAAAGCTTTCTAATGTTGATGTTGACGCCATTCCCAAGGACCGTGTCGGTCTGGGTTCAAAAGTTCAAATAGAAGAAGCTTCCGGTATGAAAATGGAATTTACTTTCGTGACCGATGCCGAAACTAATCCGGGTGAAGGCAAAATATCACTTTCGACACCGTTTGGACGTGCTCTCAACGGCAAATGCGCCGGAGATGAAGTTGAAGTTGTTCTGCCTGTAGGTGCGAAGAAATTTGTTCTTAAAAAACTTGTAACAGTTCATGGAACTGAGTTTTCAGCTTAAATACTAATTGACGCATGACAGGCGTCAATTTTTCAATGATGGCAAGTTTTTTATTTCTTTAAGAGGGTTCAAATGTCAGTAATAAAAGAATTTTGCGGTCTCCGTCCGCCCAAAAATCTGGCGGAAAAAATATCAGAATTACCGTACGACGTGTGCAGCAGCGCCGAGGCGCGTAAAACCGCAGAAGGAAATCCGTATAATTTTTATCATGTAACAAAACCGGAAATTGATCTTCCTGAAAATGTTGATATTTATGACGAGTCGGTATATAACAAAGGCGCCGAAAATTTCAAGGCATTCATCGAAAAAGGATATCTTGCGTCAGAAAAGACTCCGTGTTTCTATTTTTATACACTTGTAATGAACGGCCGTGAACAGACCGGTTTAGTCTGCACTGTCAGTGTCGATGATTATCTTAACGGTGTTGTTAAAAAACACGAGTTTACCCGCGAAGACAAGGAACGCGACCGCATTAAGCATATTGACGTGCTTGGAGCTCAGACCGGTCTGGTTTTTCTATTTTATAAAGAAGACGGTTCTAAAAAAGATCTTTGGATGAAGGCTCTTTCTAAACCCGCTGAATATGATTTTACGGCACCTGACGGCATACGCCACATCTTCCGTATAATTGACGAGCCGGCTTTGATTGAACAAATCAAAGATTCATTCAACAATACCGGAATGTATATTGCGGACGGTCATCACCGCGCTGCATCGGCTGCCAAGAACGCTCTTGCGCGTAGACAGGACGGATCTGACACTAAGAAGGGTGATTTTAATTATTTCCTTTCAGTTGTTTTTCCTCACGATCAGCTTAAGATTATGCCTTACAACCGCGTTCTGGCCGATCTCAACGGAAACACGAAAGAAACGCTTATGAAAAAGATAAGTGAAAAGTTTACAGTAAATAAAGTCGATTATGATACGCCTAAAGACAAAGGCAGTTTCTGCATGTACATCGATGGCGAGTGGTATGAAGTAAAACCTTCATTCGATACTGGGAATGATCCTGTCGAATCACTTGATGTAAGCGTTCTTCAGAATCATATATTGAAACCGATCTTCAGCATAGATGATCCTAGAACTAGTAAAAAGATTGATTTCATCGGCGGAATCAGAGGGACAAAGGAACTTGTTAAGCTTGTTGATTCAGGCAAATTCAAGGCGGCGTTTTCTATGTATCCGACTTCAATGCAGGATTTGATGGATGTTTCCGACAGCGGAAATGTTATGCCTCCAAAATCGACATGGTTTGAACCGAAACTGAGAGACGGATTGATAGTTTATCAGATATAGTTCGGAGGAATAATGGGAGAAATGGAAGATCTCAAGGCAAAACTTGATGAGCTTGAAAAAGATAATGTATATCTTCGAAAGCTTCTCAAGGGTTACGAAGAGATAATGAAACTTCATGAAAAAGAAATCGATAACGACGAATCGATTATAGAAATGTACGAGCAGATGCTTGAATATGAGCGCAAAGAGATGAAGCGTATAAACGATACAGCGAAAGCTTACGAGAACGCATCTGAACTCGGCAGGGAAGAACTTGATGCGGCTCTTAAAAAGGTTCGTAATCTTGAATTGCAGAACGCGGAACTCAAAAAGCAGAAAATTGAGAGTTTGAATAAATAAATATGATTTTAACGTACGTTCTTGTCTTTGTTTTCTTTGTGCTCTTTGCCATTTTCGGGCTCTATATGCTGAGCACGTATTTTTTCCCGCGTAGACTTGATGAAATTGCGGAAATGATAAAAAAGGGACAAACAAAGCTGGCCATCAAAAAACTCGAAGACGTTCTGGCTAAAGATGATCACAATGTTTATGCTCATTTTCTTCTAGGTGAAGCCTTTACAAAAGAAGGAAACGGTCAGTATGCCGTTCTTGAATACCGTCAGGTTTTGAAATATGCCACTCCTAATGATAAAATAAGCGAAAAGGAAGTCCGTTCAAAACTGGCTCGTATTTTCAAAGATCAGAAAAAAGTCAATGATGCGAAAAATGAATATTTGATGCTTACCAAGCTTGATCCGAACAACTTTGAGAATTATTATGAGCTCGGTGTTTTGTTCTATGATTCCGGAATGGTAGACAAGGCGGGGCCTTATCTCAGAAAAGCTACCGAGCTTAATACAAAACATTCAAATTCATTCTATTATTATGGTCAGAGTCTTTACCGTACCGGAAACAACAAAGATGCTAAAAATGCTCTCATGGAAGCGATTAAGCTTGATCCGTCAAACTTTAAGGCTCATTATTTCCTTGGTCTTGTTCTTCGCCAACTCGGTGATCCGGACTGGGCTATTAAGGAATTTGAAGTTGCGCAGAAAAGCGAAGATATAAAAACTAAATGTTTTCTTGCTAAGGGTACATGCTATATGGAAAAAGAGCAGTATCCTAAGGCGGTAATCGAATTCGAACGTGGTCTTAAATCAGTTTCCCGCGGAAGTGATACTGAGCTCAATATGCGGTATTTTCTTGCTGCTGCATATGAAAAGCAGAGAGATATGCATTCTGCCATATCTAACTGGGAACGCATTTATGAGGTAAATAAAAAATTTAGAGATGTCGAACAGAAGCTTAAACAAAATGAAGAGTTCCGTCAGGATGATCACATCAAGGATTTTCTTATAGCGACATTGTCGAATTTTGAGCTGACCACTCGAAAGCTGATCGAACATCTTGGTCTTGAAATTCAGGAAACCAAAGTTATCAGCGATGTGGATATTGAAATATTTGCCTCCGAACCAGACGATAAAAGAAGAAATACAAGAAGGACTAACAAGCTGATACGTATAATCCGAACAACTGACAGCGTCGGAGAATCTTTTTTAAGAAAACTTCATGAAAGCATGAAATTCCGTAATGCTCAGAGAATTGTAGTGATATCAACCGGTGATTTGAGCCGTGAAGCAATTGATTTCGCAAACACCAGGCCGATTGAACTTTATGGAAAAGCGCAACTGATAGAAATGCTCCGGTCAATTCAATGAATGCGTCTCAGAAAAGAATTTCAGAAAACCCTTTTTTTTCATCTCTGCTTTTTGAAGAATCGTCGGCGCTTGGCCAGAAGGCAAGTGTACATTATCTGTCAAAAGGGGATGAACTTGATCTTCTTGATGAAAAATCAGTATATTTTCTAGATTCAGGAATTATGGAATCGGTTTCAACAGGCGGAAAAGGCGAATCCAATTTTTTTAATCCCGGATCGTTTTTCGGTTATCTCCCTTTTTCCGATGCCGTGCCACGCGGAGAACTCCGTGCGCTGTCGGATGTTAAGCTGATTTCACTTAATAATGATGACTGCATAAATTTATTTTCAGTTTCACCCAAAGCTATGCGCGGATATCTAAAGGCAATGAAGCTTTTGAAATATCCGCTGGTTAAATCTGCTGAAAAGTTTTCATCTGTTTCCGCAAAAGTAATCGCCGTATGCGGTAGTCCTAAAAGCGGAAAAACTATAATAGCTTCAAATCTTGCAAAAGCTCTTTATGATAAGGGAAAAACCGTCATTCTTGATCTTTCATACGGCGGTTCTTCTGTTTTTGATGTGTTTAATGCGAAAATAATGCCTCCGTTTTCCCAAAAAGAAGAAAATCAAAAGCAAAAAAGCCTGTCTGTGATTTCTGCGGCGGAGAATATTGATCTTTTAAATGTTTCACACGGCAGCATGGTTAAATGCGATTCTTCATTGATTTCTCCCATTTTGTTTTCATTTTCATTTACGTACAATTACATTATAATGGACATTTCTGACTATGATGAACAGCTCAGAGATGAAGCTGTAAAAAAAGCTGATTACGTGATAGATATATTATCAGAGAAACGCAGTTTGCCGATTTCTGCATCGGATGCGCAGCTTGTTATTCCTGTCAAATTCAGCAATTCTGTCATAAAAAATCATCATGCGTTAAACATTGAATATTCAGATAATAAAGAAACCTCTTCTTATTCATCATCAGAAGGTATTGTTTCACTAGCAGATGTTATATCGAAAAAACGCAAAGCTCTTTATCTGACGCCCCGTTCGGCTCAATCTATTGGCTATATTCCTTTTCTATCTTCATTTTTTGACTCTGATTTCACTTTTGACGCAGTGTTCAGTACTTTTTTCCCCTATGTTTTGTCGTGTTTATATTCAGTTTCTTCAAACAAGGATGAATTTTTAAAATATTCTTTCAAACTTTTTAATCCGTCAGTAATCAATACGCTATTTGATATAAATTTTCCGGGTCAATATCTAAGCTCGTCAAAAAAAATAGTGAAATTCATGAAAGATATTTTCGGTGAAACTAGAATTGAAGAGAATAAACTGTTGTGTATTTCTCATTCATTTTCGGAAATAAATGGTACTGAACATTTATTCTCTTCCGGAGAAATGTCGCAGGAAGCATCTTCATCTATCTCCATTCCGCCTTTATTTGACGGAATCGGGGTTAACAAATACTGTTCATCATTCGGCAAAGCATCAGGCGCTTCAATGTTGAGATTTGCTTATGATGAAATAATATCGGTTTATTCTTCAGTTAACGGGGCTTCTAAGATTTTTAACGGCATTCCGGAATTGTTCGCGCGAGAATTTAATACTGCGGAAGAAAATTGTCCTACGGATTTCTATTTCCCCGCACACAAAAATATATTTCTTGACTTAAACTTTACTCAAAATAGTCTGATCTCGTTTAATGATCAGTCAATAGAAATTGTAAAAAAGCAGTTGTCGGAGCAGGGTTTTAATGAGAAGTAAGAAAACTAATTATTTGCAAGTGTGTATTCTTATTACCGGTCTTCTTTTTGTGCTGGTAGGTCTCATTTTCTTTGTCAGCCCTGCGCTTTTGGGAAAATGTATGTCCATTGATGTCGGAGAAGACTGGATCAGTCAGATGCGCCTAGATGAATTTCTTGTATTGATTACGATTTTTGCTCAGTCAATTTCGCTTCTTCTGTTTTTTGCCGGAGTTTCAATGGTAATGCCGCTTTTTGATCCTCTCAAATACAGAGCACTTGTTTATTTTTTCGGAGTTTTTTTCCCGGTTTCTGCAGCTTTATTTGCGGCCTTTAACTACGTGTTTTCCGAAGAAAAACAGACTTCAGCAGTTATTTTGAGTTTATTCTTTCTATCAATTGCTGTTTTGAACATGTCCGGCCTTTTTCTTACTAAGAAAGATGCGGCAATGGGAGTAGAATGAAAATATTTGCTTGAAATAATGCTTATAATGTGAATATAATTTTGCGTGTACAGTTTCGGAGGATTTATGGGCTTGAAGACTAACAAAGTTGGTAATG
>JAEWVM010000160.1 GCA_023396615.1 Spirochaetota bacterium
ATACTTTAGCAGAGCTTTTCTCAATGACTGCTGAACTTCTCGCTCACCTTGAGAAGAATTTTGCCATCCAGGAAAACGGACGACTCTAACAATCGCGTCAATATCTGTAACGATACGCTCAACCACCGCAGGCGTCTGATCTGTTTTCAGTTCAAGAAATAGTTCGGTGAGTGCGGCTTGCGGAGTTTTTTGGCGCATCGATTCTTCAAGTTCTTTCTCTGCGGCGACGGTGTCTTTTGCAATGTTACACAGCTCTTTTACGAATTCAATTGATGTAATGAGTCCCTTCTCTGCACGGGCACGCAATTCTTCAAGGCGCTCGCTGAGCTTTTTGAAAATAGGATTCCCTTCATGCTTCTTAAAACGTTTAATCAGTATCTTTTCAATTTCCTTTCCACGTTTGGGATCGGGATTGTTGAAAATATCCTCAATCACATCAGCATCGAGAACAAACTCTTCAAGCTGATGAACTTCGCCGACATGCACATGCTGATGTATGAGTTCCGTTGTTTTCGCGCCAAGCGTAAACCAGAGCAGTTTACCGATATTATCAGCGGCAGGTTTCACCGATTCATATACCTGTGACAGCCAGCGGTAATCGGCGGTGTATGCATCAAGAATCCTATCAGGTGAAAGAGACTCCCACAGCTTTGTCAGAAATTTATAATCTGCAGCAAAAGCGTCTTTTTTTTCATTATCTTTTATCACATCCTGAGCAGCCTGTAGGCCTTCAAATCCTTCAACCGTACGATCTACACCATTGAAATGTGAAAGTGCCTTGCTCATTGCACCGGCTAATTCAACCTTGAGTTCTGACATGTTGCTGATAATTTTTTTCATCGAGCTTTCATCAAACTCGAGAGCCTTTGCTGCGTCATCAAACACACCGAAATAGTCGACTATGCGTCCAAACGATTTTTGCGGAAAGAGTCTGTTGGTGCGACAAATCGCCTGAAGAAGCGTATGGTCTTTCAACGATTTATCAAGATACATAGTCTGCAGAATAGGCGCATCAAATCCCGTAAGAAGTTTCGCTGTGACAATTAGAAATTTCTGCGGTGATTCTTTTAAACAGTAGCTCTCAAGAATTTTCTCCTGTGTGCTCTTATCCATACCCCACTTCTGCTTAAATTCAAGCTCGTCATTGGCCGATGTTGAAATCACGACGACGCTCGCCTCAGAAGGGAAATGCTTATCAAGCTCTTCTTTGTACTGCACGCAGGCATAACGGTCAGGAGTAACTATCATAGCTTTAAATCCGTGAGGCTCAACTTTTTCACGGAAATGTTTTGTTATGTCGTCCACAATCTTCGCAACACGCTCAGGCGATTTGAGAAAGGCAGACATCTTTGCAGATTTTTTATTGAGCGCATCGGCTTCTTCATCGGTGAGCGCCGCTGATTCGGCAAACTCATCGAACGCGGCGTCAATCGCTTTAGTATCAAGATGAACGTCTACAAGGCGCGGCTCAAAGTGCAATGGAAGTGTCGCGTTATCACGAATTGAATCGTGAAATGTATAGCGCGAAAGATATCCTCCATCATCCTCTTCGGCACCAAATGCCCAGAATGTATTTTTATCTGCACGGTTTACCGGTGTTCCCGTAAGACCAAAGAGGAACGCGTTTGGAAGCGCCGCTCGCATCTGGCGTCCGAGGTCGCCTTCCTGTGTGCGGTGCGCTTCGTCCACAAGCACGATAATGTTTTCGCGAGTGTTCATATCGGGTTTGGCATCTTTGAATTTGAAAATCGTAGAGATAATTATTTTGCGAGTATCGCGTTCAATCATGGTTTGAAGTTCACTGATGCTCTCAGTCGTCTCTACATTGGGAATATCGGACGCGTTAAAGGTGCCCGATATCTGCGTATCCAAATCGGTGCGGTCTACCAGAACAATCACCGTGGGACTTTTAAGTTCGGGAGCGCGACGCATTTTTTGAGCGGCAAACACCATAAGCAGAGATTTACCAGAACCTTGGAAATGCCAAATGAGACCTTTCTTGACACGTCCGTGTATTACGCGTTTAACAAGTTTATTTGCACCCTCGTACTGCTGATAACGGCAGATGATTTTCATGCGCTGTTTGTGTTTGTTCGACGAGAAGAGCGAGAAGTTCTGCAGAATATCAAGCAGACGCGCAGGCGATAAGAGATCGCATATTTCACTTCCGATTTCGGAAAGACCAAGAGCCGCCGCCATCTTTGAATTTTCTTCTTCGATACGCCAGGGTGCCCAGAATTCGAGAGGTGTGCGGACAGCTCCGTAATATAGCTCCTTGCCTTCGCTCGCAAATGAAAGAATATTGGGTACAAACAGATGCGGTACAGCGTTTTCGTATATATCATGAATCTCGTGAGCACCATCAAGCCAGCTGATGGATGGACGTATCGGCGTCTTGAGTTCGCCGACAACGACGGGTATGCCGTTTATAAAAAGCACGACATCGGGAATCTTTGTTTCACGCAGATGCACACGGAACTGATTGGTGATGATATATTGATTGTTGTGAATGTTTTCAAAGTCGAAAATCCTAACCGGAACGTGCGCGTTATTTTCTCCGAAAGGCATAGTCTTTTCGCCATTACACCATGCAAGAAATTCTTCATTTGCGCGCACCAAACCCGTTTGCGCATCGGATATAATTATTGAGCGCAGTCTATGAAGCACTTCATCGGCACGCTCGGGAACAGCCGCAATTTCAGGATTGAGCTTTTGCAATGATTCTTTAATATTCTCTTCAAGAAGAACTTCGTTGACACTGCGGTCAAGCTCTTGCGCCGAACGATATTGCCAGCGCGGAGATTCATTCTTACCGTCATCCAATACTCGTTCACTGCCGGTGTTTAGGTTAACTCCGGCAAGTTGGTGAATGATGAAATTCTCTACGCTGTTCAGTTCGGTAAATGCCATATCAGAACACCTGATTTATAAGAGATTTTTGAAGGGCTTTTGATGCAGAAATTTTATTTGAAATATTTAGAAGTAAATCATCCATTCTTTCCAACTTATGCGCTATAAATTTTTGTTCTGATATTATTGGAACGACTATTTTAAGTTTCGTCTTGAGCGTTTTTTTTGATAAATTAAAGCGCGTATATCCTTGTGCATGTTTTTTCATAAAATCTCGAACAACCTGGCTTCGCATTAAATACCTTGTATATTCTGGCAATAACAAGTTAAAAGTATGAAGTCTGAACCCAAAACAAAATGAGTTCAGATAGTATCCTTTAACATCATCTAAAACGACTGAGGACATCCCAAGTTCATCTGGTGTTTCAGATGAACCTGTAATAAGAATATCTCCATACTTCAATTCATGTTGATTTTCACCATCTTCGATTTTAACATAATCAACTTGATTTAGATTCACTTTTGAGTTGCGAAATACATTCATATAATTCACAAACGGCAATCCAAATCCAAAATCATCACCTTTTTTACCGCTTAACCCACTAAATGTTTCTCCCAATTCACCAAACACATACTCTTTCCAACCAGAATTTTCCTTTCTCAATTTACCTAATATTGCATCATTCATATATCTTTTAAAATATTTCTCATATTTACTTTTTAAAATCAAATCCTTCTCAATCACATCATCCATCGCCCAGAGTAGTTCGGCAATTTGGGCCTGCTGGTCCTTGGGAGGGAGGAGGAATTCCTGTTCGCGGAGATTGCTCCAGTTGATAGTCGGAGATAATCCGCCAACGGATATATCAACTGCCCGGTGCATAAACATATCAGAGTGTAAAAAGAACGGAAACAATTTCGGTTCAATAATTTCCGGATTTGCTCTCAGAACAAACGCGTGAGCCGAACATATACCTTCTTCTGTCACAACAGCAGCTTTGCGCTGATATGCTCTGCGTTTTCCGAATATCACATCACCAGGATAACATTTTAACTTTTGCCCTTCTACATCATCTGGTGTCCCGCTACGTTTTATATGGATTGAATCAGAATCAAGATGTTCAAGTCCAATATAGAGCTCCATATTTGTTGTTTTGGGGTCTACTCGTTCAGAAACATTTATAGCTATCTGGTCAAAACGATATGACTTCCAATTAGACTTATCAATATTTTTTAAGTTGATATTCGGCATCGTCAAACATCTCCCAATGTCTTAAAAAGACTGCTCATGCTCTGTTTCAGCATTGCGGATGAACTTTCCCACTCTTTGATGGATTCATCAATGGAAAGATTTGTCTTTGTTGAATCAACATTACTCACATATTGCGCGATATTAAGACTTCCATTCTTTTCCAGTATATCCTCAATGGATATCACCTTGCAGAAACCTTCGTCATCTTTAAATTTTGCGTAAGCATTAAAGATTTTTTCTATATGATTATCTTCAAGAAATGCGATATTCTTTTCCTGTTTAACTTCTTTGACAGCATTGATAATTAGAACTTTGCCTTTTTTTTTCGCATCTTTTTTCGTCTTTGTTATCAGAAGACATGCTTCCATTGGTGAATTGTAAAAAAGATTAGGTCCCAAACCGATTACACATTCAACAAAATCTGATTCTATCATTTTGCGTCGCATATCTGCTTCGGCATCGCGAAATAAGATCCCGTGAGGCCAGAGAGTTATTGAACGCCCATTCTTTGTATCAAGACTCTTGTGTATATGCTGTTGAAACGCATAATCCGCACAGCCCTGCGGCGGCGTTCCCCAGATATTTCTGCCGTAGGGGTCCTTTTCAAAGCTCTTTTTGTCCCAAGATTTTATAGAATAGGGAGGATTCGCGAGAATCACATTAAAGCGTTTCAGCTCATCGTTTTCAATAAACGCGGGGGATGCGAGCGTGTCGCCGCGCACAATTGAAAATTCTTCAATACCGTGCATGAACATATTCATGCGCGCAATCGCGCTCGTTAAAAGATTTATCTCCTGACCATAGAGCTTCAGCGTGCGGTACTCCTTTCCCTCTTCTTTAAGGTGAAGCGCGCAATTAAGCAGAAGTCCGCCCGAGCCGCAGGTGGGGTCATAGACGCTCTCTCCGGGCTGCGGATCCATTATGAGCGTCATCAGTTTCACCACGGTGCGGTTGGTGTAAAACTCGGCGGCGGTATGTCCTGAATCATCGGCAAATTCTTTTATAAGATATTCGTAGGCATTGCCGAGTTTGTCGTCCGGCACGGTTGAAAGATTCAGTTTATGCTGTGAGTAATGCTCAATAAGATTGATAAGTGTCGCATCGGACAAGCGTTCCTTGTTTGTCCAGCTTGCGTCACCGAAGATTCCGTACAGGGTTTCTGGATTCGCCTTTTCTATCGCGCGCATCGCTTTCTGCAGCGCCACGCCGACGTTCACCGTCACATTGCGCACATCATTCCAGTGCGCTCCTTTGGGAACCTGAAAATGATGATTCTCGGCAAACTCGGCATACTCAATATCACCGCCGCTGGCCGCCATCGCTTTTTCGTATTCTTCGTCGTACACGTCGCAGATGCGTTTAAAAAACAGCAGAGGAAAAATGTACTGCTTGTAATCGCCCGCGTCTATGGTCCCTCTGAGCGCTATTGCCGCACCCCAGAGATATTTTTCAAGTTCCTGCTGGGTCACTGCATAAACCTCGACAATACTTTTTTAAACTTCTCTTCCGCCTCAAGACTTTCAGCCCACGCGGTTTTAAGCTCCGCCATTGCAACTTCAACCGTCGGCAGTGTGTCTTCGATTATCTTTTCAACATAGAGCGGAATATTCAGGTTATAATCATTTGACTCAATATCTTCAAGTGAAGCCACTTTTACATGATTCTCAACGTCCTTATAATCACGGAACCATTTATAGATGGTATTCACATGCTCTGGCTCAAGGTAGTTCTGCGCACGTCCAACGCGAATCTGTTCGGATGCGTCGATAAAAAGAACCTTTTTCTTTCTCGCGGGCTTTTTCTTTTTTCTGAATACCAGTACGCACGCGGCAAGCTGTGTTCCGTAAAATATATTGGGACCAAGCCCTATCACCGCTTCAAGAATATCCATTTCAAGCAGTGCTTTACGGATGGTTCCTTCGGCTCCTTTTCTGAATAACGCTCCATGAGGCAACACAACCGTCATACGGCCGTTATCATTCATCGATGAGACCATGTGCTGAACCCATGCCATGTCTCCATTCTTTTGTGGAGGCACACCCGCGATATTGCGTCCGTATGGATCAGATGCCCAGTTTTCAGCTCCCCAGTCTTCAAGTGAAAACGGAGGATTCGCGATCACGCAGTCAAATTTCTGAAGACCATCCGCTTCAAAAAAAGCGGGGTTACGCAATGTGTCTCCGCGAGAAATTTTAAAATCCTCAATTCCGTGAAGAAACATATTCATACGAGCGATAGAACTTGAAGTAAGATTTTTTTCCTGACCATATAACTTCAATGTGCGGTAATCTTCCTTGTTCTGTTTAAGATGATCCACACATTCAAGCAGCATTCCGCCCGTTCCGCACGCGGGATCGTAAATTGATTCTTCGGAATGCGGATCAAGAATTAAACCAAGAAGATGAACCACGGAACGCGGCGTATAGAACTCACCAGCTTTCTTGTTTGTGAGGTCAGCAAAATGTTTAATGAGATATTCGTACGCCTCACCCAGCATGTCTGGATTCACATTTTCATTTCCGAGATTATACTGTGAAAAATGCTCAATCAAATCAATAAGCAGTTTATCAGAAAGCTTGTTCTTATTGCTCCATTGCGCATCACCGAAAATCCCATACAGATATTCCTGATTTGCCTGTTCAATGCCGCGTAACGCATTCTCTATTGAAAAACCCACATTTTTCGTTTTCTCGCGAACATCATTCCAGTGACACTTTTCAGGTATTTCAAATCGGTGAAATTCTGGCAAGGAAGCATATTCTTTATCACCGTTTGACTCTTTGAGTGCGGAATTAAATTCCTCGTCATAGACGTCCGAAATGCGCTTAAAGAATAATAATGGAAAAATGTATACTTTAAAGTCAGAAGCATCTACAGGACCTTTAAGAATCCATGCCGCTTTTGAAAGATATTGTTCGAGCTGTGAAATGGTTATTTTCATTTGGTCCATGGCGTAATAAGTTTTTATATATTTCTTATAAGTGAACATAAAATGACATTATATGTATTAAATTACAAGCGAATTTCTAAATTTAGAGCAGATGTTATAGATGGAATTAAAATCTATTCTGCCCCTCTTAGAAAACATACACCTCAAAGGTGGACCTCGTAGATTTTTTGAATAAGAATTGCAAAAATCATGTGCACTACGCCTGACAGCTCAGAATGATACTTTCAAATGACTGCACGCCTCAAACTATGCGGTAACTTTTGCGGTGTACCGCTGTGGTCTGCGACCACCTCTCGGGCAGTCGGAACGATCCCGACAAACGAGACGCTTCAACAAGCGACTGCTCGACTCTTTATCGCGCTATCGTAGCGCAGAGTCTCGTATCCATCATCCTGATGATAAAAGTCGCGACAAAAGCGTCATGCAAAATCATCTCATATTATATCTTGACATTACTTTTAAAAGCAATTATTATGTCATTATAATGACAGGTGAATTATATGGATTACTTGCAGTTTACTGATTTCAGAAACAATTCCAAGCAATATTTCGATAAAGTCGAAAATGGAAACTCTTTTATCATTATCAGAAAAGGAAAGCCGGTTGCGACACTGAAACCTTTTAAGGAAGAAATTAATGAGGGGTGGAAAAGAGAAGTTAAAAAAATTAAACTTAAAAAATGTAAAGATTCATCTGAATATATTGTAGCCGAAAGAAACGAAAAATGAAATTGTATTTTGACACTTCTGCTCTTGTTAAAAAGTATATATCTGAAAACGGTTCTGATAATGCAGATAAATTACTTCTTTCCGCCTCAGAAATATATATTTCAATAATTGGACATATCGAAGCAATTTCATCTTTTAGAAGATTACTTCTTGAAAGAGAAATTGATGAAAAAGATTATGATCAATTGAAGTTGGAGATTGATCAGGATTTTCAGTTTTTCAATGTCATAGATGTCAGTTCTGAAATAGTATTATCCGCAATAAAAACAATCGATAAATATCAATTGAAAAGTCTTGATTCTATTCACCTTGCATCCGCCATTTTAAAAAAAAGAGATATTGATTTTTTTATTTCCTCTGATCAGAAATTACTAAACGCTGCAAAGAAAGAAGGATTTAAAGTTATAAATCCGAATGAGTAATAATATTCTTTGTACAAATAAGTCTGAGTGCATCAATTCTGAGAGAGAATACTTCCACAATGTCTTTGCCGTAAAGACGCAAAATCTTGCGTCTTTACAATCGTAACAAACATTTGAACCAAACGAAACGAACGTACTGCACCAATCAAATTGAGAAATTAATGATAATCAATTATCAACAAAGTGCGCCAAGCACTTCTGTAAAAGATACATGACATCAACAACACCTAAAACATCTGCCGAAGGCAGATACTAAGGCGGTACGAGTACCGCCACCGAGGCGCTTCAATATTTGACAGGAGGTCAAAATAAAAGCGCCTCGCAACGCGCGTCCGCAGCATCCGGCGAAGCCGGTGCGATGAATACGCGCGACAAAAGCCAGAAGTGAGTTTCAGTAGCGTCAGCATACTTCAGCAAATGATTTATGATAGAAAAAACACCTAATACATTCGGCGAAGCCGAATACAATATAAGCGGAGCTTTCGCAATCCGCTGAAAGCGGTGCGAGGAATTCGCCCGACAAGCCCCGCGCAGCGGTGCCCTTTTCTTTCGCCGAATTTCTTTTGGGCAAACAAAAGAAATCGGCAAACGGATTTAAAAGGTGCGGAGCACCTTTTGATTATTGCATGATCCATGCGAAAAAGGAATCTCAAAGGCGAAGCCTTTGAAGCCCGTCCAACTCAAGGACAAATCTTTATCAAAGGAGAGAGGATTCTCCCAAAAGTCTTCTGCAAAGTAATTATATCGCCGTCCCTGATCAGAATCGGTCTATTGTCATCATGACAATAGACCGATTTAATCTTCCGACAAGAAACGAGACAAAAATAGCCGGCAAATAATACCATTACAAATTATTAATAATTTGACAAAATCCTGTTTCAGTGTATTATTGTTAACGGAGGTTCTGTCCCGGCGAAGCACTTGTTGTGAGCCGCGAGCGTTACCTCCTTTTTTATACTCTCCCCGTATATGGATCCGGAACATAAGTTATTCCCCATTCACAACCGCAGTATCCGTTTTTATTGATTTCTATTCGAGCCTGTAGTCTTCGAATCCAATCATAACTTTCATTCACAATGTCAACACGTGCCTCCGCATTCATACCTGAAACCGGCAATCTGAATCCCCAATTAATACAATATATTACACAATCTGCCGCTTGAATAAGATAAGACATGTCAGATGCTACAAAAAACGGAACTGGAATAATTCTTGTTGAACGAAGAATTCCGGTTCGTGTTTTAAGAAAATAGCGGTTCATTTTTTCAACAAAACGTCTATCCTCAGATTTATCTGTTTCATCAAGAACCAATAGTCCTTGTGTTTCATTTTGATCTAAGAAATCAAAATATCTTTCGAACAAAAAAACATGATCTTTCCGGAGATAATCATCAAACTTAAATCCAGCAGGCTTTGTAGAATTTGAAGGTATCACTGAAGCAAAAATTACTGCCCTATGCTGATCAAGCAGTTTAAAAATACCTCGTATCATGGTCAGACATGCCTGGCCATAAGCAGTAAATTCATTTCTATGAGGTTTTTCTTTCTTCAACCCGCGATTCAAAAATGCAAGAGCAAGTTTTCGTCTTAAAGAATCTTCAAACCATTCATCCTGATTTGACCACTTAAACCGGTCTTTATCAAGAAGTTTGTGCCCCTTTATTTCTTTCCCATAATTATATAAACGGTCACCAAATGAAAGATTCTCAAGATTCTGCATGCCTTGAACAAAAGACCATAATTCATTATCAGGAATAGCAATTCCGCCTCGAACTTTATATGGAGTATTTTTGTGATCATGGCCGCTTTCATCCATGAAAAGTAAGTAACTCATTTATCAAGCCTCATTATATCATTATGTATATTTGCAAATAAAGTGTCAAACCGGAAATAAACCATCAGCTGTAGATAAATTGAACGCTTATTAAGCGGAGATGGCAAAACGCATTGCAATATTGTAATATGAATGAAAGTAATCAAACATACTATCTCTACATCATCGCGGCGGAAACAACATTCGACAAATGCGAACAAATAAGCGAATCCGCAGGCTACAAAATAAAAGTAAG